>NZ_LT821323.1:0-358596 GCF_900169085.1 Chlamydia suis | reverse complement strand
TTCAAGAATACGAGGTCCTGCGATCTCTCCTGATTTGGTAACGTGCCCAATAATAAAGGTCGTTATCTGTTTTTGTTTCGCGAGATGCATAAGTTCTGCTGTGGTCTCCCGGACTTGGGCAACAGATCCTGGAGCAGAGCTTAGCGATGGAGAAAAAATGATCTGAATAGAATCTATGACTAAGATATCTGGATTAAGATTTGTGATCTGTCGTTTGATATCGTCTAAGTTTGTTTCTGGGAATAGAAAAATATTGCTGCTAGAGATGTTTAGTCGTTGTGCGCGTAATGAAGTTTGGGACACGGATTCTTCCCCACAAACATACAATACTGAATAGCCTTGTTGGGCAAATTGAGAAGAAATTTGAAGCAATAGGGTGGATTTTCCAATACCGGGCTCTCCTCCTAGCAGGGTTAAACTACCGCGAACAGTCCCTCCTCCAAGAAGGCGATTCCATCCTGGAGCACGAGTATGCAGTCGGATCTCTTCCTGAAATTCTACAGTGTTTAGAGGTATTGGGGCTGTGGAGCTGGGTAGGGACGAGGTGTTTGGTTTATAAGGAAGTTTTTCTTCGACCAAAGTATTCCAGTTAAGACACCCGGGACATTGTCCTAGCCATTTTGGAGAATAAGAGCCGCATGTCGTACAACCCCATTGTGTTTTAGTTTTTGTTGTCATGTTTTGATAAAGCCTGTTTAGCTGCTAATTTTTCTGCTTCTTTTTTTGACCCTGCAAAGCCTTCTCCCCAGATTTCTTCGTTAACAAAAACCTGTACATGATATCCTGGCGTGCCGTTTTCTGAAGACCAGGGTAAAGCTGTATAGGTGGGGAGAACTTTCAATGTTTGTTGTGTAAGTTGTTGTAAGCGATTTTTAGGATTAACAAGCATAAGAGGCGAGATAGCCTCTTTATCGGGTAGAAGAGGGACGACGATTTGTCGGACAGGAGATAGGCCCCCATCTAGGTAAACAGCACCTAAAACTGCTTCGAAGAGATTGGCATAAGCAGAAATTTTTCCTCGCTCACTTTGCATTTTTTCTCCGCGGCCAATTAAGAGATGCTCTCCTAAGTCTAATTTTTGCGTATATCCAAAACAGGCTTCAGCATTGACTAAGGCGGATCTTGTTGTTGATAACAGCCCTTCATTTAATGCGGGGAATAGGAGAAAAAGGTGTTCTGTAACAACTAGTCCCAAAACAGCGTCGCCGAGAAATTCTAAGCGCTCGCTATCTTCACTGACAGAAGGAAATTCATTCCGATACGAAGGGTGAGTTAGGGCTGTAATGAGAAGGCGAGGGTGAGAAAAAATAAAATTTAATTTAGATTCTACAGCCTGAATATCGACAGTGTGCTCCATAATTATTTTTAAGAATACAAAATCTCAAATATCAATCGGGTTTTTATAGGCGGAAATATTCTTAAAGTCTATAGTACTTTTGAGTTTGGTCGCTTAAATAGATGAGTATGAGGGCTGTTTTACACTTAGAGCATAAGCGTTATTTTCAAAACCACGGGAATATCTTGTTTGAAAAGATAGCTCCGGTTTCCGATTGTAAGAAGTTGGAGGCTGAGTTAAAGTTATTCTTGGAGGAGGTTGCTGTTGCTAAGGATAGGCTTCTTCAACGCTGGAGAGAAAATGTTTTCCGCTCTCTTCCCGGAGTTCAGGCTATTGTGAAGAAAGCTCGTTTAGATAAGTTTGCTGCTGAGCTCACTCATCGTTCTAGAGTTGCTTTAGTTAAAGATCTTTGGATGCTAACTGAAGAAGAGATGCAGTTTAGTGATTGTGATTGCGCCGTTTTGCTCTGTTTATCGGGGGAAAAGGCAGGCTGGGGTCTCTTTTTCACAGGAGAATATCCTTCGGGGGTTCTTGAGTGGGATTCAGGAGCTTCAGCTATTGTTCTTGGGTTTTCTTCGGCCGGCTTCCCCAACTAGTTCTTTCTATTTCGATTTCATTGTTTTGATATAAGCAATTTTTTTACAAAAACAGAAGTCTGACTTATAGTCCTGTTTGTCTGCGCTAGCGTTAACGTCTCGTGGCAGTCGAGATAAGTGCTTCGCACTGATCGAAAGGTTGTCTTATGAATTTTCCAAGAAAAAAAATAGAAGGGATGTTTGATCCTCAAACAGCTAGGAATATTCTCTCTTGGTTAGAGGATGATACTTGCGATAGCTCTGTAGTTTTGGATTTGCTAGAGCGTGCTCCCGAAAAATTAAACGAATTGTTTGGGGATACTTTAACTTTTGGGACGGCTGGTTTGCGAAGCCTTATGGGGATAGGAACCAATAGGTTGAATGTATTTACCATCCGAAGGGCCACGCAAAGTTTAGCTCAGGTGCTTAAGCAACGCTATCCTGATGAGAAAATCAGTGTTGTTGTGGGATATGATACGCGACATCATTCTTTCGAGTTTGGGCAGGAGACGGCTAAAGTCCTTGCTGGCAATGGCATTCAAGCTTATCTGTTTCGAATTCCAGAGCCTTTAGCTCTTGTTTCTTATTCTGTGAGAGAACTTCAGGCCAAAGCTGGAGTTATGATCACAGCATCCCATAACCCTCCTTCTTACAACGGCTACAAGGTATATATGTCGACGGGAGGGCAGGTTCTGCCTCCGATGGATCAAGAAATTGTGAAAGAATTTAAAATGATTGATCGGGTGCTTGCTGTGAAAACCATAGAGCATCCTGACATTCATTTGATTCAAGAGGAAATAGAGGCGAATTATGAAGCTACTTTGCATCAATTACAGTTATGCGAAGAGGATAATCGTCAGCATGGTTCGCTGTTGCGGATAAGCTATTCTCCTCTACATGGTACTGGAGTAACAATGGTCCCGAGGATATTAAGAAGTTGGGGGTTTTCTTCAGTTTTCTTAGTCGAAAAGCAGATGATTCCAGACGGAGACTTTCCTACGGTCGTTCTTCCTAATCCCGAAGATCCAGAAGCTTTAGAGCTGGGTATCCAGCAGATGGTGGATCAAGGGGATGATTTGTTGATTGCTACGGATCCTGATTCAGACAGAATTGGCGTAGTTTCCTTGGAGGAAGAAGGTCCCTATCGATTTAATGGTAACCAGATAGCCTGCTTATTGGCAGCGCACATTTTAAGTAAAAAATCTCAGAAATCTTCTTTAGGAGCTGAAGATAAGGTAGTAAAAAGCCTTGTAACCACAGAGCTTTTGACATCAATTACTGAGTCTTATGGAGGAAGTGTTGTCAATGTGGGGGCAGGATTTAAATACATAGGTGAAAAAATAGAATCGTGGCGCTTCGGTATGGAGCGATTTATTTTTGGAGCGGAGGAATCGTATGGGTATTTGTATGGTTCTCATGTAGAAGATAAAGATGCCATGATTGCTGCGGCGCTCATTGCCGAAGCGGCTTTACAGCAAAAATTACAAGGACGTACGTTACGAGATGCGCTGCTGGAGCTTTACGAGATCCATGGATACTATGCTAACCGAACAGAGTCTATAGATTTTTCTATGGAACAGGCCAATCAAAAGAAAGAGCTGTTGGAATGTTGGGAAACTCAGGATCCCCTCCAAATGTCTTTATCAGGACGGAAGCTTGTAGCCGTTGAAAATTACAAAACAGGAGAAGGGCAAGATTTAGTCACAGGCATCACATACAAATTGACTTTGCCAAAGATGTCGATGCTTTGTTTTTATTATGAAGGAGCGGGTAGAGTGATTGTGCGTCCTTCAGGAACAGAGCCAAAAATAAAACTATACTTTGAGTTGAAACACAATTTTTCTAATTTTTCAGATGATCGTTTGGTTCGAGAGGCTCGAGAGAAAGAAAGTTTTGAGGTTTTAGACGACTTTATTGAAAAAGCTAAAAAACGCCTTTTTCGCTTCTAGAGTCCTTGGGTTAAGCTAGGGATAGCTCTTGACAGTGAATGTTTTATTTGTAATCTAGAAGAATCTATCTGTTTGACTTGCCTGAAAATGAGTAAGGTGGGGCAATAGGAACTTTATTTTTTAGGATGGTTATGGTTTTTTCTTCTTACATGCTCCCCGACTTACCCTATGATTACGACGCTTTAGAGCCTGTGATTAGCGCGGAAATT
This sequence comes from Chlamydia suis, assembly GCF_900169085.1. NCBI lineage: Bacteria > Pseudomonadati > Chlamydiota > Chlamydiia > Chlamydiales > Chlamydiaceae > Chlamydia > Chlamydia suis. The sequence continues at coordinate 354,527 of NZ_LT821323.1, read as the reverse complement.
ATGCAACTCCATCATCAAAAGCATCATCAAGGGTATATAAATAATTTGAATGAAGCTTTGAAAAATCTAGATGTGGCTAGTACTACTCAAGATCTAACGAGATTGATTGCAGTCAGCCCGGCTTTGCGTTTCAATGGCGGAGGGCATATTAATCATTCTCTATTTTGGGAGATGCTAGCTCCACAAGACAAAGGAGGAGGGGTTCCGCCTCGCCATGAGTTGCTGAAATTAATAGAAAAATTTTGGGGCTCTTTTGACAATTTTTTAAAAAATTTTATTAATTCTTCTGCTGCAGTACAGGGATCCGGTTGGGGATGGCTAGCTTTTTGTCCCAAAAAACAGGAACTTATGATACAGACCACAGCAAACCAGGATCCTCTAGAGGCGACAACAGGGATGATCCCTCTCCTCGGAGTAGATGTATGGGAGCACGCGTACTATCTTCAATACAAAAATGTAAGATTGGATTATCTCAAAAGTTTCCCGAGAATAATTAATTGGGATTATATAGAGAATCGTTTTGTGGAAATGAGTAAACAATAATTTTATTGTTGTTTGGTTAAAAAGAATTAAAATAAAATTATTGCGTGATTTTTTGTAGAGAGGATGGTTTGTGCGTTTATTCTCTTATGATAAACCAAAGATCAAAGTGCAAAAAACAAAAGCAGATGGTTTCAGTGGTTGGCTAAAATGTACGCACTGTAGCGAGATGATTCATGATAATGAGTTGGGGCAGAATTTCAATTGCTGCCCCAAGTGTTCCTATCATTACCGTATTAGTGTTTCGGAACGGATAGCTCTGTTAGCGGATACAGGTTCTTGGAAACCTCTATTTTCAGACCTAAGATCTCAAGATCCTTTACATTTTGTTGATACCGACACTTATTCCAATCGTTTGGAAAAGGCGCGAAAAAACAACCCCGATAGCGAAGGTGTTTTAGTAGGAATTTGTACGATTGGAGGCCATGCTGCTGCTCTAGCTGTTATGGATTTCAGTTTTATGGCAGGGTCCATGGGGGCAGTGGTCGGAGAAAAGCTCACTCGCCTAATAGAACAAGCCATCGCTTCTAGGTTGCCTGTGATTATTGTCTCTGCTTCAGGGGGGGCAAGGATGCAGGAGTCGATGTTCTCTTTAATGCAAATGGCAAAAACATCTGCTGCGTTAGCCAAATTACACGAAGCCAAGCTTCCCTACATTTCTGTTTTGACCAACCCTACTTCAGGGGGGGTCACTGCTTCTTTCGCTTCTTTAGGAGATGTTATCATCGCAGAACCCAAGGCTCTCATTTGTTTTGCGGGTCCGCGAGTGGTTGCTCAGGTGATAGGAGAAGATCTTCCGGAAGGGGCTCAAAAATCAGAATTCTTATTGGAGCATGGGATGATCGATAAAGTTGTAGAGAGAAGACAGCTCAAAGCAACTTTGGAAAATCTTTTAAGTTTTTTCAATTGTCGTGCATATTCCGGAGGGGCAGATAAATCCCCCAGAGATATCTCTAAGACTCTTTAAGAGATTTTTTTGTTGACAGATGATGACGAATGAAAGATCATAGGCGGCTCTTCACAAATAGGGCCTTCTATGAAATTTTTCTGTAAACTGGATTCAGGAAGTTCTTTGCCTGAATATGCTACCGTCGGCGCTTCTGGAGCTGATGTTCGTGCAAATATTAGTGAGCCAATAGCAATTTTACCGGGACAACGAGCCTTGATTCCTACCGGAGTTTCCGTGGATATTCCTCAGGGATATGAGATTCAGGTGCGCTCTCGTAGCGGTTTAGCTGCTAAGTATGGCGTTATAGTTTTGCAATCCCCTGGAACCGTAGATGCTGATTATAGGGGGGAAATTCGAGTCATTTTAGCAAACTTTGGGGAAGCTACGTTTATAGTCGAACCAGGGATGCGTATAGCCCAACTCGTTGTAGCCAAGGTTGAACAGGTGTCTTTTGTCGAAACTCATGAAGAGTTAACCGCCACAGCGCGGGGAACCGGTGGATTTGGGCATACTGGGGAATGTTAAGATGTCTTGCATTGCCGACCATAAGCAAGCTTTTAGTTCATTACTTTCGTCAGATTTAATCACTTTTTTACATTCAGATACTAGAGAAGACATCCTCTTTGAGCTTTCGGAATTAGCTGCTAAAGCTGGTCTGTTAGAGGACAGAGAGGCCTTTTTTCGCGCCTTGTTAGCGAGAGAGAGTATTATGTCTACAGGGATCGGAATGGGTGTAGCGATCCCCCATGGAAAAATTGAGGGAAGTGCAGATTTTTTTGTTGCATTGGGAATCCATTCGAAAGGCATTTTGTGGGATGCTATAGATGGATTGTCCGTGCGTCTTGTTTTTCTTATCGGGGGGCCATCTGACGCTCCTTCGAAATATCTTAAATTATTGTCAGCGTTAACACAATCTTTGCGAGATGAAGCCAGAAGGTCACAACTTTTGCAGGTGCAAACTGTTGAAGAAGTGATGCGCGTTTTTTCAGGAGTCTAGTTATGGATTTGCGATTAGATGAATTAGCTGTATTATTAGATGTTGCAGAAGATTCTATTCGACAGTGGGTATCTTGTAGGGGAATTCCTAGTTACACAATCAATGATGAACTGCGTTTTAATCGAGAAGAGGTTGAGGATTGGCTGATTCATAATCACGGAGTTCTTTTAGCTGAGAAAAGAGAGAACAAAGGAGAAACTAAGGATTTATCTCTTAGATATAGCCTTTACCGGGCTATTTATCGAGGTGGTGTTCTTAAAAATGTTCTCGTAGATAGTAAAGAAGAGGCTTTACAGTATGCGGCTCGGTACATAGCAAATAAATTTGAACTGGATGCTGGAGTGCTCTTCGAAATGCTTATGCATAGAGAGAGCTTAATGTCTACGGGTATTGGAGAAGGAATCGCCTTGCCGCATGCCAAAGATTTTTTACTTAATATTGGCTATGACATTGTTGTTCCTGTTTTTTTGTCCCAAAGTGTTGAATACAAAGCTTTAGATGGCAAGCCTGTTGATAAGCTGTTTTTTTTGTTTGCCAATCAAGATAGAAATCATTTGAATTTAGTAAATAAAATTGTGCACTTAGGTATGTCCTTGGAAGCGCGTCTTTTTCTTGCACAGCATCCGGACCAGCCGCAACTTTTATCCTTCATTAAGAACTGGGAAGCTCGAATTCGTTAAGTTCTCATAAAAAAGAATTTTATGTCCAAGTTGTGAAAAAAGCTTTAATGTTGCTATGGTGATCCCTAAGGTGGATCTAGGAGAAAGTGCCGTCATGATGGGTTACAAGCTTACTTCGCAACTTGCTATGCTTTCGATCTTGTTGACTTTCACTCATAATGTGGGTCATGCGAATCAAGTGAGCCAAGCTCTTCCTGCTGCTATAGAAACTCAAGCGATTGTTGAGGAAAAGGAAGGGTCTCAGACAGTAGAAAAAGGTGTTGCTGGCCAGGTTGTTAAAGAAGTTCTTGAAGAAAGCACGTCTTCCGAAGAGGGTAAGTTTTGTAAGATACCAAGCAAGCGCGCCTTTTTTTCTGGCATCACGAACGGTGTTTTTTCTGGAAATCACGAGCAGCGTTTAGCAGCGAAAAAAGAGAACAAAGTTCGAGGTAATAAGCCTCAAGAGGTATCGCAGACAGCTAAGAGAAGAGGTCAGTCGCAATCTGAGAAAGAGTTTTTCGATTGGCTGTGTCATAGCAAGAAAGCGGATAAGCAAAAGATTCGTGAAAAAAAATCAAAGGCTGCTACAGCTGCTACAGCTGCACAAGCAGAGGAGTCTTGCCCTAAAGTAGCAGCAATCGCTGCTGCTAGGGCTTCTTTGTCTCCAGAAGAAAAACTTCAACTGATCCGGGAATGGTTAGCAGAGGAAAAGACGGCTCGTAAATCTGGACGAGCAGCTTGTAGAGTAACGGACAAGATCAAAAGAGATGGGAGTATTACCTCAACCCTGCGCTATGATGCTGAAAAAGCTTTAGCTACGAAAGTAAGACGCAATGAATCCTCTGTAAGTTCTAAGGCAAGACAAAGAGCGGCACATCAAAGAATTAGGACGAGAGAAGTTAAGAAAGCTGCTGCTGAGAACAAGACAAAAGTTGAAGAGAGAGTTGCAGATTCCGCAAGGGACCAAGTAAAACGCCCTAGCGAAGGGGAAAAAAACACTGCTCCAGAGAATTATTTTGCGGCAACAGCCTCAACAAATAATACTAACGTCGTGTCTTATCTAAATGCTCGCCAGTATCGTTGTGATTCTTCAGAAACAGACTGGCCCTGTTCTTCTTGTGTTGCGAAACGTAGAGCCAACTTTGGCATTTCGGTATGCACAATGGTTGTTACCGTGATTGCTATGATTGTTGGGGCCGTTATTATTTCCAATGCCACGGACTCTACAGTTGCGGGAGCCTCAGGAACACCGGGCGGAGGCGCACCCCAACCTTAGAGAAACACTTTTTTAGAATAATTTAAGAAGAAAAGAGAGCAAAGAAAGCTCTCTTTTCTTTTTTTTGTCATTTTTTAACTATAATCGGCCCTGTTATCGATCCAACAAATACTGCGCTAGCTGCTGCAGTTCAGATAGAATATTCAATAGGCGATAGGTTTCTTGGTTTGCTCTAGCTAAATCCATCATGGTTACGCTAGACTCGTAAGACATGGTTAAAGCGTGTTTTTCCAGAACATTAAAGGATTGTTGCACTTCGTGGAGCTCTTGACTTATTTTTTGGAGAGCCGCTTTGCATTCTAAAGTTTTTTGGCTCATATAGTCTTCTAAGAGAAGAGCTTGCTGTTCTTCAGTGCAAGCTTCTTCGGCTTGCCATAAATTTTCTAATGCCAGGTTCTTTGTGGGTTTCCAGATAGAGAACAGACCTTCTTCATCAGATTCAGACTCGCTCCGTTCAGAGGATTTCTGGGACGCTTCTCGTCGTTTTTTAGCTGATTCAAGCCCTTTATTTATAATCTCTTGGAAGCCGGAGTGATTTTCTGAGTCTGTTTGTTGGGATTCTATAGCTCCCTCTTGGTTGTCTTTTGGAGAGGTAGGGAATCGGTAGGCTCTTTTTTCTAATTGCGCGCGCAATATCTCGTCTTCTCGTAAAGATTGTTCGAAGGCTGTAGCCAATGTATTGTATTGTTTAGTCAGCTCTTCAAGTTGCAATTCAAGATCGGCATGCTGAATAAAAAGCGGCTGATTCCATCTGGCTGTGATCGCTTCATCTAACAGAGTTTCATGAAGATTGGATAACAGCTGATGCTGATAATGAACCATAGAAGTTAAAACATCGGTACCGATGGCTTCTCTAATGTTTTTAGCTAGCTGTTTTCTATTTATGGAAGAACGTTCTAGCAAGAACTTAATACCTCGAGCCATAAGAAAGGCTGCCACTCCCAATCCCAAGGCTGCTAACCCCATAATAATCATAAAAGGAAGGCTGGGAGGGAGAAAAATAACCAGGCATGCTACCGCAGCAATCGCACCTAAAGATAAAGCCACCTTCAAAAGGGTATACAGCGTGTGGCTAGTTTTACTAAGCGTATTTGCTTTAACAGAGAAGATTCCCCCTGATTTAGGCAGAATCCTGATCATGTTAGAGGTGATTTGTGTCAGTAAGCGATTTTTACTCAATAAAGGAGGGTTGAGGAATCGGTCGTGACGTTCCTCTCCTCTGTATAGCTCTTCTCTTGAGCGAAGAAGGGAAAGTGTTTTGGAAAGGCGAGCTGGGATTTCTTCGATAGTTTGGCTAAGAGCGTCGTATTTAGAACCAAAAAGCTCCTGTAAAAGTTTTTTTTCTTGAGGCCGAATGGTTAAGTCTATCTGGGAGAGTTGCTTGACAAGAGCGTCCAAGGAATTCCATTGGTTTCCTGGAGACTGATCAGTTGTGAGGTACTGAACGTGTTCAGTAGCTGTATCTAGTGGAAGAGTATCGGTTAGCTGCTTTTGTTTATGGAGAGCAAGAGCTTTTTTTGCTGAGTAGATGGCTACGGCAGCAGATAAAAGGCCTGTTGTTGCAGCAATACCCCCAATGACGGCAAGAGGAATGGCGGCTCCTGCAGAAACTGCTGCTACGCAACCAATTAAAGCAATAATTGCTAAGGCTGTTAAGACTACACCTGTAATCTGTAGAGCCTTAGTTATTTTTGGATGTTGGTCTGAGAATGAGCGATTTGGTTGTAGAGGAAATGTTTGAGGCGAATGTTTGGGTTGGTGAGGTCTAAAAGAAACCATAAAAAAGATTCTCACGTAATTAAGGTTATTATTTTAGAACAAACATTTTTTTTGACAACGCAGAAAGTTTTAATCGTTTTTATGAAAACAAAATTTTAAAATTAAAAACTTCTTTTTTAAGAAAGCTGTTTTTTTGATCTCTTGTTTCTGCTAACATAGGCTCCTTTTAATCGTTTTTGAGTTTCAATAAACGAAGACGTTCCCAAGGTTTGTTGTTGTGCGTAAAACTGTTGTTGTTGCTATGTCTGGAGGAGTAGACTCCTCTGTTGTCGCTTACCTACTGAAGAAGCAGGGAAACTATAACGTGATTGGCCTTTTCATGAAAAATTGGGAGGAGCAAGACGAGAATGGCGAGTGCACGGCGACAAAAGATTTTTTAGATGTAGAACGGATAGCTGAACAGCTGTCTATCCCTTATTATACGGTTTCATTTGCTAAGGAATATAAAGAGAGAGTGTTCTCTAGATTCCTCAGAGAATATGCGAATGGTTACACCCCCAATCCCGATGTATTATGTAATCGGGAAATTAAGTTTGATTTGTTACAAAAGAAAGTGCGTGAGCTGAAAGGAGATTTTTTAGCTACAGGACATTATTGTCGGGGTGGAGTCGATGGCTCAGGCTTGTCTAGAGGGATAGATCCTAACAAAGATCAGAGTTATTTCTTGTGTGGGACTCCCAAAGAAGCTTTATCTAATGTTTTGTTCCCTTTAGGAGGAATGTATAAAACAGAGGTTCGGAAGCTAGCTTTGGAGGCGGGATTAGCAACTGCAACCAAGAAAGACAGCACGGGGATTTGTTTTATTGGGAAGCGTCCTTTCAAGAGCTTCCTTGAGCAGTTTGTGGCAGATTGTCCAGGAGATATTATTGATTTCGATACACAAAAGGTGGTTGGTCGTCACGAAGGTGCGCATTATTATACAATTGGCCAGCGAAGAGGTTTAAACGTAGGAGGGATGGAAAAGCCTTGCTATGTTTTAGGCAAAGATATGAAAAAGAATATTGTCTATATTGTGCGAGGCGAAGATCACCCGTTATTGTATCGTCAAGAGCTTGTAGCAAGAGAGCTTAACTGGTTTGTTCCGTTGCAGGCTCCGACCACTTGTAGTGCGAAGGTGCGGTATAGATCCCCTGATGAAAAATGCCATGTGTATCCTTTAGAAGATGGATCCGTGCGTGTTCTGTTCGACACTCCTGTGAAAGCTATCACCCCCGGGCAGACAGTAGCCTTTTACCAGGGGGATATTTGTTTAGGAGGAGGAGTGATCGACGTGCCTATGATTCATCTGCAGTGACAGTGGCCGGCCCATCTCCTTCTACAGCCAAAGCAGGGGATTCCTCCTCTCGTTCAAAAATAACACGTTCTTCTAGTAATCGAGCGCGTAACTTCCGCGCTTCTTGTCGGCAAGACTCCTTCAACAACATTTCTGCTAAGGGGTCTTCTAAGTATTGTTCTACGACGCGTCTTAGTGGCCGTGCTCCCATTTCTGGAGAATGTCCTTTAGCCACTAAGAAGGAGATCACTGAATCAGGGATATTCAGCGCCATCTGGTGATCTTGTAAACGAGAACCTAGCTTATTAATTTCTAAATGAATAATTTCGGAAAGAGCTTCTTTCTCTAGAGGTTTAAAGATCACGCTTTCATCTAAACGGTTGATAAATTCTGGTTTTAGGTGTTTTTTGACAGCGGCATCAATTTTTTCTTTGATGACTCCGTAGTCCATATGGGAACGAAGACCGAAACCTATTTCGCCACTCTTACGAATTAAATCTGCACCTAAATTGGATGTCATGATGATAATCGTATTGCGGAAATCAATTTTACGTCCAAAAGAGTCTGTCAGACGTCCCTGCTCCAGGATCTGCAACATAAGATCCATAATATCCGGATGAGCCTTTTCAATTTCATCGAAGAGAACAACACAATAGGGGCGTCGACGCACTTGTTCTGTCAGATGCCCACCTTCTTCATGACCTACATATCCCGGAGGCGACCCCATCATTTTGGTTGCAGCAAACTTCTCCATATATTCAGACATGTCGACTTGAATAAGAGAATCTTCTCCGCCAAACATTTCAATAGCGATCTGTTGAGCTAATAAAGTCTTCCCGACCCCCGTAGGACCAAGGAACAAGAAAGAACCCATAGGTCTATTGGGATCTTTAATACCTGTTCTGGAACGACGTATAGCTCGACAAATACTTGCAACAGCTTGATCTTGGCCAATGACTTTCTTTTGTAGAGTGCTTTCTAGGGTCAACAGTTTTTCGCTTTCTGCTTCTGTCAGACGAGCTGCAGGAATCCCTGTTTGTACGGAGACAACTTGAGCAACAGCTTCTTCATCAACAGGAACCTGATGTTCCTCCTTATTCGACTCCCACTGTTGTTTCATAGAGTTCAATTTCTCTCTCAGCTTTTTCTCTTCATCACGAAGACTAGCCGCTTTCTCATATTCCTGAGTTCCTATAGCTTGTTCTTTAGCCTGTTTGGTGCTTTCTATTTCAGCTTCCAAACGTACCAGCTCAGAGGGTTGCCCCATTGTATTGACGCGCACACGAGCTCCAGCTTCGTCTAAAAGGTCAATAGCTTTATCTGGAAGAAATCGACCATGGACGTATTGATCAGCTAGTTTAGCTGCAGCAACAAGAGCCTCATCCGTAATAAAGACGTTGTGATGCTCTTCATATTTTTTCTTCAAGCCGCGAAGAATTTCCACCGTTTCATCGACGCTAGGCGGTTGTACAACGATTTTTTGAAATCTTCGTTCTAAGGCTGCGTCTTTTTCAATATGCTTACGGTATTCATCTAGAGTGGTAGCTCCTATGCATTGAATTTCTCCGCGAGCTAAGGCGGGTTTCAAAATGTGGGAAGCATCTATTGCTCCCTCAGCAGCTCCAGCGCCTACAATAGTATGCAGTTCGTCAATAAATAGAAGAATATTTCCATGTTTGCGCACTTCATCCATAACGGCTTTAATGCGCTCTTCAAACTGTCCTCGGTATTTAGTTCCGGCAATCATTAGAGCCAAGTCCAAAGTGATCAACCGTTTCTTACGAAGAGCTTCGGGGACTTCTCCTGCGACAATTTTTTGAGCTAATCCTTCGACTATAGCCGTTTTTCCTACACCGGCTTCTCCAATTAAAACTGGGTTGTTTTTTCTACGACGACAAAGAATCAAAATAAGCCGCTCAACTTCTGCAGATCGGCCAATAACAGGATCTAGTCGAGCCTCTTTGAACATTTCTGTCAGATCATAACCATATGCTTTAAGAGCGGAAAGTTTCTCCGGTTTATCTCCTCCTAAAGAGTGCCCTCCTAGGGGAGAGGAAGATTTAGAAGAGGATGAAGAGCTATTAGAACTTCTTGGAGTAATCGAAGAAGATGGAGGAAGTTGCAGATTGAATGTCTCCAGCTCTTTTAAAATTTCCTTTCGGATTTCTTTTGGATCTATGTGTAGGTTTTCTAAAACCTGTAAAGCTACGCCATCAGCTTGATTGAGAATTCCCAATAAGAGATGTTCTGTCCCGACATAGTTGTGTTCTAAAAGAGCGGCTTCTTCGTTAGCGGATTCAAAAGATTTTTTTACTCTTCCTGTTAGTGCAGGATCCCCGTATACTTGGATCTCAGGTCCATATCCAATCAGCTTTTCTACTTCCTGTTTTGCTGTGTCAAAGTCGACGCCCAGAGTGCGTAACACGTTAACAGCTACTCCTTGGCCAAGTTTTAGTAATCCTAATAAGATATGCTCGGTTCCTAGATAATTGTGATTGAGCCGTTGAGCCTCTTTTTTCGCCAACTTAATCACTTGCTTTGCGCGATTGGTAAACTTCTCAAACATAAAAACCTGAATGAATGGGGAGGTAGAATACTTTTCTGCATATACGACATTTATGATAATGATGCAACTTTTCGTAAGAGAAGGGGGAGGAGATTTGTAGCGTTTTTTTTGTAATAAAAATTTTTCTAGAAAGAGGGTTTTCTAAGGGCAAGCATTATTTAATTTTATTAGATCGGTATTCTGATGTAATATGTTTCTGAAATAAATAAGAGAGGACTGTTCTCGGTTTATTTGCATAGGTTGTAGGTATTTATTGAATAATGAAAATTCGTGTTATCGATTCTACTAAAGCGACTCCTGAAGAGCTTATGGAGAAAGATCGTTCGCTCCTGGATTCCTTGAAAGCAGGAGAGGTGATTCTTCATTTGTATGAGTGGGAGGGCCTTTTTCCTGTTACGTATGGATGTTTTATTAAACCCGAAAGATTCTTTCGGGCAGATTGGGAAGCTTTAGGGGTAAGGGCTGCACGTCGTCCTACAGGAGGAGGAGTTACCTTCCATAATGGAGACTATGCGTTTTCTCTACTTGTGTCTTCAGAGCACCCAGCCTATCAAAAGTCTGTTTTAGCGAATTATCATACGGTGAACCGTTTTGTCCTCAAAGCCATTAACAGATTATTTAGATTAGAAGGTTCATTGTCTCCTAAAGAAAGCTCGACGGAGCAAGTGGAGGCTTCTAATTTTTGTGTGGCAAAAATTTCTAAATACGACGTTCTCATAGGAGATAAAAAAATAGGGGGAGCATCTCAAAGATCTGTAAAACAAGGATTTTTACATCAAGGCTCCATCTTTTTGTCAGGAAATTCACCGCATTTCTATCGAAAAATTTTACAGCCGGATCTTGTGGACAAGATGAGCTCGAAAATGGAGGAACAAGCGTTTTTCCCCTTAGGAATAGAAGCTCCTGCATCGGTATTAAAAGAAGTTAGAGGAGAGGTGAAGGACGCCTTAATGCGCATCTTTATGCAGGAGGGGATTTAATGGGGATGAAAACACTTTTTTTACGAAAAATATTTTTGTTTTTGGCTTGCGCAACAACATTTAGCAGCTTTGCGCACACAATAACCGTTCCTGATAGAGGCACAGAGGCCAAGGTGCTTATTCATGATAACGGCTATGAAATGTATGAATACCTGTTAGCCGCTATCGATAACGCCGAATATACTGTAGAATTATGTCCTTGTATGACAGGCGGAGAGATTTTATCTACTATTTTGCAACATCTGGATCAGCGTATGGAAAAAGCTCCTGAACTTGTGGGCTACATGTTGATTCAGCCTACGCTTATAGATGATAATGACCGAAAAAACTTACAAGCTCTTCAGAAGAAGCGCGCGGATCGATTCTTTTATTTATTTTCGGATTGCCCCCCGTATTGCAATATTTTTTCTCCTAACGTTATCGAAACACACATCAAGCTTTCTATCATTGATGGGAAGTATATTTTTATTGGGGGAACGAATTTAGAAGATCTCATGTGCTCCAAAGGGGACGTTGATCCGGGAATCTCGGATTCCCCTCGTGCTATGATAGGAGGCGTGCTTCGGCCTTCTGCTCTTAGAGACCAAGATGTCACGATTGTTTCAGCAGAATTAGGAGCTTTGCTTCGAAAAGAGTTTTGTGCTCATTATGCCTTATGGAAAGATTTCACTAAAAAATTGTGGTTTAACAAAAAATTAGATGATTTCAGAGGTATAGATCCTGTTAATCTTCCTTTAGAAAAAGCGAGACACTCTTTCTGTCCGGTGATTGAAACGAGTTCTTGTTCGGTTTCTGTTCCGCTAGATAAGATTCGATTTATCTTTTCTGGGCCAGATGAAGCGAATAATACGATTACCCAAGAGTATAGTCAATTGATTGCTCAGGCGGAACACTCCATTCGAATCGCGCAGATGTATTTTATCCCCGCAGACAAAATATATGATAGCTTAATGGAGGCCTGTTGGAGTAGAAATGTATATATTCGGGTGATAACTAACGGGAGAACTGATCGTAGCCCCGATATTACGAGAACATATGCTTGGGGGAATCGGATTAATTATTTTCCATTGACCTTTGGGTCTAGGCCTCTCTTGTGGAAACGGTTTCTCTTTTCCCCTAGTCACGCTACCAACAATTTTTCTGTTCATGAGTTTTACGTAGCCAATACTCAGCTACATAAAAAATGCATGCTCGTAGATGATCGAGTCTTAGTTATAGGCAGCTATAATTTTGGCAAAAAGAGTGATGAATGTGATTACGAGTGTATCGTTGTTATTGAGTCACCAGAAGCTGTTGCTAGGGCACAATTGGTATTTGAAAAGGATTTGGGGCTTTCCAAAAAGGTGACTTACGATGAAATTATTAATTGGTATTTTGATCCAATGAATTATTGTTTAGGATATTTGGAAGACAAGTACATGCCGGCCTAAATTGTTTCAATAGTAGTCTGGAGAGATGCAATATATCTCTCCGTTTCTTTATCTAGTAAGCTTGATAATAACTTTCGCAATGAGTACCATGGGGCGTTCTGGGAGAGTTCTCTCCCTTGTCGAGAAGGAATGCTTTAAGAATGGTTTTCCTTTTTTTTAATGAAAATTTGCTCAAAGAAAGAAGGGGCTCTTGCTAGCGTTTTTCAACAAACATCAAAAAAAATTTATCGGGTTAGTGATCGCCGGCGTTTGTTTATCTGGATTCGGTGTTGGAGTGGGGCAAACCGTTAAAACGCGAAATCTAGGATCTAGCAACACGGTTTTTAGGACTCCGTCAGGTAGAAAATATTCTGAAAAAGAATTCCGATTATTGAAACGTTTTTTATCTAACGAAGCCTATCCTTTTACAGGCAATCCAAGAGAGTGGAATTTTCTTAATGAAGGGATGCTAACGGAGCGTTTTTTGACAAATAAGTTAGGGGAGAGCTTATTCTTAGAAGTGTATAAGTCCGGTTTCCCCGCATTTGATAAAGAACGAGTTTATGAAGGGTATCGGCGTTTTGATGCTCCTTTTATTTCTGCCGATGAAGTTTGGAAATCTTCTGCTCCTCAATTACGGGATGCTTTTCAAGTGTTTCAACGCTTAGAAAATCCTGTTTCTTCAGAAGGATTTGCTGCTCGAGTAAGACTATTTTTAGAAGAGAAAAAATTTCCTCACTACGTCCTTAGACAGCTGTTGGAGTATCGGCGTCAGATGTTTCAGCTCCCGATAGACAACTCTTTGTCGCAGGGGCGGGACTTGCGTTTGTTTGGATATCGTAATGTTAAAGATTGGTTTGGGGATAGGTATGTTTCTGCGGTAACAGAGGCTGTGTTACGTTTCATAGATGAGCAGAAGAAGAACATAGGGATGCCCTCTTTGAAAGAAGCTCGGCAGGATTTTTATGATAAAGCTCAGCAAGCTTTCGCTAGATTGAGTAAGCATGCGGAGTTCCATTTAACATTTGATCAGTTAGTAGCTTCTTTTTACTCTTTTATGGGAGTTGAAGAAACAGAGTTTCTCCGCATGTATCGGGAAATTTTGTTATATAAAAAAGCTATCTTAGCGTTGGAAGGAGCCGTTGCTTTTGACTACTATCCCTTACAGAAGTTCTTTTCTATGGGGAAAGATTCCGTTTCTGTGGAGATGTTTCATTTGCCAGATAGTTTAGTCTTTAAGGATAAAGAAGATTTAGAGGCTTTTGAGACCTATCTTAGTTTAGTAACAGCTCCTTCGGATCATGTCTTAGACATCCCAACGAAATTCCTTCCTGTTGAAAAGGTAAAAAACAAAGCAGAGTGTCTGGTTGGGAAACGTTTTTCCATTTTTTATCGGAGTGTAAAGCTGTCGGAACTTGAAAAATATGTTCCTATGGCTCAGGTATATTTGTGGTATCAGAATCCAGAGAACTTTGAAGAAATTTTAGCAGAATTTCCAGAATTAGAAACCTGTACATCTCTACGCGATATTTTGAATTTGAAACCCGCTGTTGTAGAAAAAGCGCACGCTTATGTAAGAAAGGCAATTCTTCGGGCGGATTCAGATATGATTCAGTCTGAGTTGGCTAAGCAGGAGCAGAAAGCGGGAGAGCTTTTCTTGTCTGTAGGGCAGGAGCCCCTATTGCCGGGCATTCAAAATGGTGTTCGGTTAGCAAATATTTTGATGCAGCAAGATGTAATTGATAACTATTCCCAGGATAATGAGCATTTCTATTGTGTTACGGTAAGAAATCGGCCAAGTAGAGAGGAGGTGCTGCCGTATAAAGAAGTGATTCGCAAAGGGTTAAAGAAGACTTTGCTAGAGAATTACAAAGCAGAAGAGCGTATTCGTCGTGTCTTAGCCTATTTGCAAGAAGCCTTTCCTAACCGCTCGGGCAAAGATCTCTATCAGAGACGTCTTGTTCGATTTGTTCAATCTTTTCAATCCGGAAAACTATCGCAAGGAGATCTTGTTGGAGGATTAGAGAGAACGATAAAAACATTTTCTAGAGGGGATCAGGGTACTCCACAGGAGTTTGAAGATATGTTGTCCCAGAAAGAAGGGCAAGTATCGGATGTGCTATTTGATTCAGATAGAGGTCCTTTCTATTATGCTTTTATTTCAAAAATATATTGCGATTACCCGGCAAGTTTAGACAAGCTATTATTTGCTAAGCGTCATTTGAATGAAGAGATTTTAGGACCTTATTTAGCAGAGGTTTTTTCCCAATCCACAAATTAACAACATAGAAATGGAATAGGACATGTATGAAAGGTAAAAAATATTATTCTGACTACCATGTATGGATAGAGCCTATTCATCCTTCAGTTGTAAGACTGGGGTTATCAGCCCAAATGCGTGAGCATCTGGGGGATATTTTGCATGTCGATCTTCCTTCTTTAGGAGCGTTTGTCAAAGAGGGAGAGGAGCTTTGTGTTTTAGAGTCTTCAAAATCAGCGATAGAAGTTCTTTCTCCGGTTTCCGGAGAGGTGTTAGAGGTCAATGCCGCGCTTGAAGATGATATCCTCCCCATCAACCGTGCCGCAGAATCCGAGGGCTGGCTAGTTGTTCTCCAATTGTCCGAAGATTTTGATGGAGAACGTTTTTCTTTAGAGCTTTAGCGGGCTGCTTGAGCCGCTAGCTTTTTGGGCCTTCTTCCAGTCCAGACTGTATAGGTGCTTTCACATTGTCGGTAGCGCTTGTAACAATGGCAGCTTTAGATGTGGGTTTGGAGATGTCTATTCCAGTCAATCCCATGAAAGCCATAGCTATGAGGCCTGTCATAATGAAAGAGATGCCCATTCCTTGTAAGTGTTTAGGGACATTAGAATACGCTAGTTTTTCTCGAATTGTTGCAAAAAGAACGATAGCTAACCACCATCCACATCCTGATCCTAAAGAAAATACAACCATAGGAAAAAAGGGATAGTTTCGAGTAATACCAAATAATACTCCGCCTAAAATAGCACAGTTTACTGCAATAAGGGGAAGAAAGATCCCTAAGGCTAAATACAGGTTTCTTGAAAATCGCTCCAAAAGAAGTTCTAAAATTTGTGTGAATGCTGCAATAACCACAATGAATGTAATTAATTCTAAAAAACTCAGATCTATATCTGCTAATGCAGGAGACAGCCAGGCCAAAGCATGAGGCCCTGTAATAAAATGATGGACTAGCCAGTTAATACTACCTGTAATAGTAAGCACTAAGGCTACAGACATCCCTAAGCCGTTAGCTGTTGACAAGCGAGAAGAACAGGCTAGATAGCTACACATTCCTAAAAATGTAGACAGCAAAATATTTTGGATAAATGCGGCCTGCAAGAAGATCCCTAAAAGATTCACTAAAGAATAGTCTCCTAACCACATATTTTACCTCTTTGTCTTTTGGGCTCTAATAATGTTCACCAACCAAATCATGATTCCTAATAGGAAAAATGCTGATGGAGCTAAAACCATTAATCCTAAGTTTTCATATCCATCGGGATGGGATACAGAGGAATAAAAGATTGTAGGAATGATGCGGAAGCCTAAGATGGTTCCAAATCCGAATAACTCTCTAATTACACTAATGCAAACAAGCACCCAGCCATAGCCAAGACCTGCTCCCAGACCATCTAAAAATGCGGGTATCGGAGAAATATGGCGAGCCATACTCTCTGCGCGGCCCATGACGATGCAGTTAGTAATGATCAATCCTACAAAAACCGAAAGGGTTTTAGAGATATTGAAAAAAAAAGCTTTTAAAAACTGGTCGATTAGGATCACAAAAAGACTGATGATGATAAGCTGTGCAATCATTCGCACGCTTTCTGGGGTAATTTTTCGTAGAAGGGAAACCACAAAAGAGGAACAGCCTGTAACAAAGCTAACCGCTAATCCCATTGTTAAAGCTGTTGTTACCGTAGTAGTAACAGCTAGCGCTGAGCAAATCCCTAAAATAGCAACAAGAGGCTGGTTATTGACCCACAAAGCATCAATAAAATAACTCAAAGAGGATTTATTGGTTGTCATGAGATTCTCCACTAGAATTCAGATCGGCAAAAAAGGTCAATAAAGGGCGATAGGGAGCTAGCGAATTAGCAAAAGCTTCAGTAACACCATTGCAAGTTAGCGTAGCTCCTGAAATTCCATCGACAGCGGATGCTGCTTTAGGAGAATCTCCTAATGCTGCGGCAACAGATCCTTTGATGACTTCTAATCCCAAAGTGGTTTTCGTAAAGTCAGTTTCCCCAGAAGAAGATGCAAGAAAAACTTTCTTCCCTTTAAAATTTTTTTGCCATTGAGGATTCGCTATATTTGCCCCTAATCCTGGGGTCTCGCCATGTTGATACCAAGATGTCCCAAGAACTGTATTCCCATCTTTTTCTAACGCAAGAAATCCATAGATAGGCCCCCATAAACCAAAGCCCTCTATAGGAATAACTATGGACTCAATGGCTGTAGGGTTTGCTGCTACTTGGGATGCAGATAAATTTTTTGAAGATTCCTCGTTGGTTAGAATAGCGTAAACTACATAAAGACTATGGTTTCGTATTGAGGGGGTCGGTTGAGATAAGAATTCTGTTAGGCTGAGATTGTGGTCTTCAAAAGAGGAAAGATGACCCTGAGAATCCGTAAGTAAGACTCTAACAAAATTTTGAAAATAAGAACTTAGAGTTGCTGCGGTTACTCGAGGTGGAGTTGAGGAGCTTTCTAATAGCTGGTTTTTTGTGTTATAAAGAGCGGGTTTCCAGTCTCCTTCGTCATGTATTTGGAATCTGTTGTCACAAGAAACAACCTGTGCAGCCATTAACATTTGCTGATTGCGGTCGAATTCTGCGGCTTGCTTTTGGATGGGGGTCAGAAAATAAGCAGCTGTAGAAAGAAGAGTTCCCGCAATCAAACTAAGAACAAAGATGAATAAGATGATGTACCAAGGTTGGTTGAGATAATGACTAGGCTTGGATGCCATATTTTATACCCCCTGTTGTCTGACTTGCTTAAGAGCGATCTTGTCAAATAGGGGAGCGAAAACGTTCCCTAATAGAATGGCCAGCATGACTCCTTCTGGATACGCGGGATTAATTAAGCGTATGAGAATGGTAAGAAAGCCTATAAAAGTGCCGTAAAACCATTTCGCTAGTTTGGTTGCAGGAGAAGAAACGGGATCTGTAGCCATAAAGACTAGGCCAAAAGCTAATCCCCCAATAAAAAGATGGCGATAGACCGGAATAAAAAATTTAGCTGGAGCCCAAGCGCCAGCTTGTCCAGCTGTTAAGACGCTTATGATTTTAAATAGCCAGGCAAAAAATAGAGAACTGAGACCAAAAGAAAGCATGGTTCTCCAGGAAGCAATCCCGGTTAACAATAAAAGACCGGCTCCAAGTAGACAGGCTACAGTAGAGGTCTCGCCTAAGGCTCCAACAGTATTCCCGAAAAAGAGATTTCCGGTAGAAAATTTTCCAATACCATAAATAGCGTCGGTAAGAGAATATGCGGCATCAAAGTGTGCAGGAAGAAGACCCAATCCGCCCTCAGCTGTAGGGGCAGTTATAAAACTTTGAAGTTGCTCTAAAGAAAGTTGATCAATTGTCAAATTAGGAAAAGACTCTGCCCATGTAGCAAACTGTGTTTGGAGAACTTCCTGAGAGGGAACGTGTTCAAGTTTTAAAATATTAGAAGCAATAGCATCGATGTGCACACGTTTAACGGAAGGTGGTGTTGAGTTAAGAATCTGTAAGCAGGTAGATTGAGAAAACCCATCGAAGCTACTTCTTTCTGCCAAGGAGTTCATCATCGCAAGGCTTTCTTTAATTTTGTTAGGGTTGCTGCCGACCCAGACATCTCCGCTCATTTTAGCGGGGAAGGAGAAGAACAGAAAGGCTCGTCCCGTAAGGGCAGGATTCAGAATATTCATACCTGTACCGCCAAAAAGCTCTTTCCCAACAACGACTCCAAATGCAATTCCTAAAGCTGCCATCCAGTAAGGGATAGTAGGTGGTAGAATAAGGGGATAAAGCAGTCCCGTAACTAAAAGTCCTTCCGCTATTTTATGCTTACGAATAATAGCGAAAAACACCTCACAAGCGCCTCCCACAGTATAGCTAATGAATAGCAGAGGCAGAAAAATTTTGCAGCCAGAGAAAAGTACGTTGCCAATACCGATCTCTTTGGCCACAAATGAAAAATAGCTAGTAAACCCTGATATATGTAAGAATGCTTCCATCATTTGTGGATCAGAAGACTGGTAAACCAAGGCCTGCAGACCAGAATTCCAGATAGCGACAAAGATTGTAGGCATTAGGGCAATGACAACGAGCATCATCCAACGCTTAACATCGACAGCATCTCTAACAAACGGGGGAGAAGAAGGTGTGTGTAGGGGCTCGAAGCAGAAACTATCTACAGCATCTGCCACAGGAGTCATGTATTGAAATTTGCTTTTACGACAAATTTTCCAAAGAGAATCGACAAGTTTTTCGAGCATTGTGTCTGATAGAAAGGTTGAGAACGTTACACGTCCAAAACGTAACAAATCATTAAAATTTTTACGAATAAAAAACTCTGTTATTTATACGGCTCTAATATTTGTTATTCGACAAATATTTCCTGTTCTCTGTTGCATTTGTAAAGCTCCAGGAAAAAGCCTTTGCTTGTCTTGTTTGCGTCGATGCTGTAAGCGCGTTCCAGAGCAGAGATGCTCCCGGTGTTTAGAAACAGTAGGTATAGGAGAAAGTGTAGCAGCTTGTGCAGCCTGTGCTGTCCTACCTCCGCATCTTTCTTTATATCTGTACGAGCACTCTCTTGAAGCTTTGGCTTTATATCGCAGCGCTTGTTTGGGGAATGTGTGTGGAGAACGAAGCTTCTCTTTGGCTGCATCAAGAGCCTTAGTTTTACATCAGAGCTCGATTGCTCGCGTGGTCTTTTTTTCAAAAGACATAAAGAAAAATGTTGCAGCCGCGATAGCAAAGCATCTGAACGTTCCCTATGAAAAAGTCTCTTTCTTCAGGAGAAAGAAGCTACTAGCTTCGCAAGAAAAGATTTGTATTCTCTCAGTTTACCCATTGAATAAAACGATTCGAGAAGAAATTGTTGGTTACTGTTCCACTGGAACTCTTTTTATGAGTCTATTTTCTCGTGTTGACTAGGCTCGGCCCCCTGAATAGAAACATAACCACATAAGCGTACACCCTCATCTACACAAAGGCTTCCTGCTTGAATATCCCCTGTAACCATAGCTCTTCCTTGAAGAGAAACTTTTCCCGTTACAGTAATATTACCTTCAACGACTCCTGCAATCTCTGCTTCTTCCAGGTCAATATTAGCCTTCACATATCCTCGAGGCCCGACAATAATTTTTCCTTTGGAAACCAGAATTCCTTCAAAAGTTCCATCGATACGAAGTAGGCGCTCAAAAGTTAGCTCTCCCTTAAAAGAGACTCCTTCTCCTAGCGTAGTCTCTGGTTCTTCTGGAAAAGTAGGTTCTTGAATCACAGGTTCTTCTTGCTGTTCCTCCCATTGGGCGTGTTCTTCTTGAGACAACAATCGAGTTTCCGCAGGTTTAGCAGTTTCGAAAATACTTGGGTGGTTTTCTAAACGTTCTGTTCGTTGAGAATACGCGCCGTAACTTGCGGAATTCGCGCCGCTATCCTCATACAAAGTCTGGACTCCATCAAAGAAATTTTTCGTAGGTCTTTTGAACATTGCTCTCCCCACATAGACGGTCTCTGTAAAACAAGAACAGCTTAAGAAGACTACACAAAGTGTTGAGGTGAGTCTACTGCTATATTATTCTTGCATAAGCTAATTTGATTTTTTAGCAGAGCGTCTTTTTCTATCTTCTGTTCGATTGTCTTGCAAGCATAAAGAACTGTTGAGTGAGTTTTTCCAAAAGCAGCGCCAATTGCAACAAGAGAATCCGTAATTAAAGTTTTCGCCAAATACATAGCAACCTGGCGAGCTAACGGAACATTTTTAGCCCTAGAAGTCCCTTTAAGATCCTGAATTTTCACCTGAAATACTGTTGCAACACTCTTTAAAATGCTCTCAACAGAAACTTTCTGCTTAGACGGAGCGCGGAAAAGCTCTTTTAAAGTGTCCCGAACAGTAGTCTCTGTTAAAGGTTTATTAAACAAGAGACAATATGCTGTAAGTTTGTTAATTGCGCCTTCGAGCTGACGAACATTTCCGTAAACGTGATCTGCTATATAAAAAGCGATCTCATTAGGAATATTGAGTCCTTTTTGCTCAGCTTTATGTTGTAAAATCGCAACCCTAGTTTCCAAATCAGGAACTCCAACGTGAGCGACAAGCCCCCATTCCATCCGAGTAATGATGCGTTCGGATAATTTGAGTTGACCAGGAGGTTTATCGCTAGTTACGACAATTTGTTTGGATAAATGGATTAAAGTCTCGAAGGTATTACAAAATTCTTCTTCGAAATTTTGGCGATTTTGTAAAAACTGAATATCATCGACGAGAAGGAGATCCAAAGATCGATAAAAATTTTTCATTTTATCAATAGATTTAACTCGCAAATGATGAACCAAATCATTAATAAAAGCCTCCGTCGTGATACAGTGTATGCGGAGATTTTTATGGTGTTCTCGAACATAATGTCCAACAGCATGAAGCAGGTGGGTTTTACCTAGTCCCACTCCTCCATGAATAAATAGGGGATTATAAGATCTTCCTGGGCGGGCAGCAATCCCCAGGGCAGCAGATTTTACAAACTGGTTAGAAGGTCCTTCTATGAAGTTATCAAAGCGATAAGCTCCATTCAGTTTTAATTGAAAATCTTTATTTTCTTCTGAGGTTTCTGCGGCCGGCTTGGTAATAGCTGGAGCTACCGGAGGAGAAGAACGCTTGATTTCTGCAACGACAAACTCAAGGGCCGGATTTCCTTCTGCATCTAGAG
This sequence comes from Chlamydia suis, assembly GCF_900169085.1. Classification (NCBI taxonomy): domain Bacteria; kingdom Pseudomonadati; phylum Chlamydiota; class Chlamydiia; order Chlamydiales; family Chlamydiaceae; genus Chlamydia; species Chlamydia suis. The sequence goes on along the minus strand of NZ_LT821323.1, from coordinate 333,163 downwards.
GGACAAAAGAGCAAAGATCTCTTTTGTAGTTATCTAGTAAATAACTTTGAACGAATATATTTGGAATTTCTAATCTAATTTTTTCTCTAGATTCTTCTAGTACTTGGATAGGGGCAATCCAGTTTTCAAAAGCTGTTTTGGAGCAGCGAGTCTTAATATAATTAATGAACTGCTCCCACGTGCTGCAATCGTTGCAAGTTAACATCGCGTTCTCTTTATCGCTTGAGGAATTAAGGATTTGGTAATGCGTCCTCCTCTTGGAGAAAACCGCAAATGTAGCATTGCAATCGATAAGCAATCAATACATTTCGTTCAAAAATACGCTTAGGGATAGGAGATTTTTTTATTAAAATTTTCCTGAACGAGAAACAAACGAATGCTCAACAATAAAAGAGTTTTTTTGCAAAGAAAAGAGAAATTGTGAGTTGGTATTCTCTTTTGAACAAATAACCTATCGAACGGAAGTTAAAGGAGTTTTCACATAGCTAAGTAATAAAGCTTCCGCATCGTTGGCAATAACGGGATCAGGACAAGAGGTTAAGTAGGAAGCTATTGCCGACGCTTCTTCTATACGTTTGAGACAAAACAGAGCTTTAGTTTTATTGAGAAGGGTTGGAAGATGATCTCCTTGCATACGCAAAGCTTGATCCAATACGGCGAGCGCTTTGGTATTTTCGTTGATTTGTAGGTAAAGCCCTCCTAAAGTCTGAAAATCATAAACACTCAAAGGGTCCAGAATAGTGAGCGCTTCAAAAAAAAGAATCGCTTTTTGATAATGTCCTTGTCGAAGAAACGAATAGCCAGAAATGCGAAGCTCCTCGAGTTCTTCATCTCCCCATCCTAAAATAGCTTTCCACTCATTGTCTAACATATATGTTTAACCCTGTACAAATTGAAAAATGCGGGAAATAACGTAGTCGATTAGAAGATTCGAGCTTTTGATTCCTTGATCTAATGCTCTAAGCAGTATCTTTCCTTCGCGAACTAAAGATTCCTCTTGCTCCTCTTCGTTAGCAGCTTCTTCTTCCAGATCTTCTCGATCAGGATGGCGTTTGCCTCTTCTTGTAAGAGGGGCTGTTGTTGAGCGATAAGAGAATTTGCCTCTGGTTAAAACCTTTAGGTAAGAGGAAATTTTTTCCATGTCTTGATCTTGTTGGTCCGGAGAGCCGAGAGATGGGACCAGATAGGGAGTAGAAAATCGTTGTTTGTGAAACTTTGCAGGAGGAGCAAAGGAGGCCCAGCAAGTTTTCTTGTCGGTTTGCATAAGCGTCGACAGAGCTGAAGGCTTCGGCGTCATATCTAAGATTTTAGCGTGCTTAGCTATGTCGCGAATAGCCGCACCTTCCATCTGAATTTCTTTACGGAAATCATTAACGAGCTTATTTGTAGAGCTATGCTTCTCGTATACCGAGGTGCTGTAGTTAAAAATCTCGACCATAAGTCTCCTTTGAAGGGGGTCATAATCTCAATCATAATCGGGGAAGGGAAAAAGTCAAGCGTGGCTAAGATGAGAACGTAATCCCAAGGTTTTTAGGGTGTTAGATATAAAAAGCGGTGATTAGTTTTTGTTGAAAAACTGTGCTTTTAACTAAATGTGCGATAAACTAGAACCTTCTACTTTAGCTGCAAGGGAATTTTTTTGAGGTTTTGAAGAAAGTCGTTTTGCGGCTTAGCTTAATAGTTACTAATTTTTGAGCGAAAGGTTTCCCGTGACAGATGCTATTCCTCATATCCCTGTTTTGGTAAAAGAGACTCTTTCTTTATTCCAGGACCGAAATCCTACAACTTTCTGCGATGTTACTGTTGGTGCTGGTGGTCATGCAGAAGCTTTTCTAACAGCATTTTCTTCGATAAAACGTTATGATGGATCGGATAGAGATCAGTCTGCTTTGACATTGTCGGAACAACGGTTGCGCCCTTTTAAAGAGCGAATAAGTTTGCGGCATGCTTCTTTTGAAGAGGTTGATGCTTTGACTTCTGATGGAATGTATGATGGAGTGCTAGCAGATTTAGGAGTTTCCTCTATGCAGTTAACAGATCTTGAACGAGGATTTAGTTTTCAGGGAGAGGAGCATCCCCTAGATATGCGAATGGACGTTTCTCGAGGAATTACTGCTAGCGAAGCGTTGAATTCTTTACGAGAAGAGGAAATCGGAACTATCTTTCGAGAGTATGGAGAAGAACCTTTTTGGAGGAGCGCAGCGGCTGCGGTGGTCCATTTTAGAAAAAAGAAAAAGATTTTGACGGTTAAGGATTTGAAGGATGCAATGTCCGGAGTTTTTCCTTCTTATCGATTGCGCAAGAAGATTCATCCGTTAACATTGATATTTCAAGCTTTACGCATCTATGTTAATCAAGAGGGGGCGCAATTAAAAGTTTTATTAAACTCGGCTTTGCGTTGGTTAAGCCCTGGTGGACGCCTGGCTATCATTTCTTTCTGTAGTTTAGATGATCGTCCTGTCAAATGGGCTTTTAGAGAGGCTGAGTCTAAGGGCCTTGGTCGTGTGTTGACTAAAAAGGTAATCATGCCAACTTATGAAGAAACAAGGAAAAATCCTCGATCACGTTCGGCTAAGTTGCGTTGTTTTGAGAAAATGTAGAAGCTTGCTATGAATAGGTACCGGTTCTGGCGATTGTTTACTTGTTTGAGCCTTTTGTGCTGTGCTCTTTATCGGTATATAGATAAACAGAATGATCTTACGAAACTGCGGTTAGAAATTCCTTGTTTATGGGCCCAATTGCGCCGAGTAGAGCAGGAAAATGTATCGCTGCATTTTTTGCTTGAAAAGTTAGAAAATCCAGAACATTTGTTACAGATAGCCTCGCTTCCTGAATACCAATATCTCGAGTATCCTAGCGAGGAGAAAATCAGTGTTTTAACTTATGAACTACCGTAGACAATTAACTCTAATCGTTGTTGGGGTTTTGTCTCTGTACGCACTCTTAATAGTTCGTTATTACAAAATTCAAATTTGTGATGGAGAGCGTTGGGCTGCGGAAGCGGCAAGTCAGCACGAGTTTCGTGTCAAAGACCCATTTCGAAGAGGAACGTTTTTTGCGAACACCAGCTTGCGCAAAGGTGAAAAAGAACAGTTCCAGCCATTAGCCATTGATGTCACTAAGTTTCATTTGTGTTTGGATGCAGTGGTTATTCCTGAAGCATACCGAGACGAGATCGCTCGTATGGTTGTTGTTATGGTTGGAGAAGGAGATTATCAGAGAATCCGCAGTGAGTTTGATAAAAAATCACGCTACCGCAAGTTATACGTTTCGCTAGATGTTTCTATTCGAGATCGGATTTTAGCTTGGTGGAAACCGTTTGCTATCAAACATAAAATTCCGGCTAACGCGCTATTTTTTATTAGTGATTACCAACGATCATATCCCTTTGGAAAGCTTCTAGGACAAGTTTTACATACTTTGCGAGAAGTAAAAGATGAAAAATCTGGAGAAGCGTTCCCTACCGGGGGGTTAGAAGCTTATTTTAATCATTTGTTAGAGGGAGAAAATGGTGAACGTAAGTTACAGCGCTCTCCTTTAAATCGTTTAGATGTAGATAAGGTAACGAAAATTCCTAGAGATGGGAGTGATATTTATTTAACGATAGACGCGAATATTCAAACGATTGCGGAACAAGAAATTGCTGTGGGAGTATTGGAGGCTAGGGCTCGCAGTGGACGAGTTGTTGTGCTCAATTCGCATACAGGAGAGATTCTTGCTTTAGCGCAATATCCTTTTTTTAATCCTGAGAGGTATCGAGAATTTTTTAATTGCGAGGACAGCATAGAAGACACTAAAGTCAAAGCTGTTAGCGATGTTTTTGAGCCAGGATCTATCATGAAGCCATTGACCATTGCTATAGGTTTGTTGGCAAATGAAGAATCGCAAAAACGTTATGGAGAAACTCTTTTCGATCCCAATGAACCTATAGATGTCACTCGACGCTTGTTTCCTGGACGTCAAAAAATGCCTCTTCGAGACATTGTGAGCAATCGATGCTTAAATATGTACATGGCAATTCAGAAATCTTCCAATGTGTATATGGCGCAACTAGCAGATCGCATTGTGCAAAAATTGGGGGCGGATTGGTATGAACAGCGTCTACAGAGTTTTGGTTTTGGGAAGAAAACAGGAATAGAATTGCCGGCAGAGGCTGTGGGGTTGGTCCCTTCAAGAAAGCGTTTTCATAAAAATGGGACACCAGAATGGTCTTTGTCAACGCCGTATTCCTTGGCTATGGGTTATAATTTACTCGCCACGAGCATGCAAATGGTGCAAGCTTACGCTGTTTTTGGCAATGGCGGGTTTTTGGTGCGTCCTACACTGGTCAAAAAAATTATTTCGCCTTCTGGAAAAGAAATACATCTAGCAGCAAAGCCTGAAAAAACTCGATTACTTTCCGAAAAAGTTGTTTCGGAGGTCGTGAGGGCGATGAAATTCACAACTTCTGTAGGAGGGACAGGCTTCCGTGCTGCTCCTAAGGGCTATTCTAGTGCGGGGAAAACGGGGACGACCGAAAAGCTTGTCAACGGGCGTTATGATAAAAAACGGCATATAGCTTCGTTTATTGGGATTACTCCTATAACAGCGTTATCAGAAACTGCGGTCCCTTTAGTTATCCTTGTTTCTATTGATGATCCTGCACATGGAGTTAGAGAAGATGGCACAAAAAACTACATGGGGGGACGGTGTGCTGCACCGGTTTTTTCTAGAATAGCATCTCGGGTGTTGCCGTATTTAGGCGTGCCGGAAGATAAACAACAGCACGCCTGTCAAGAAGAGATTGTCCAGCTGAAAAGTTTATACGAAGAGTGGAATCGTAAGTAGGGTTATTTCGATGCACATACGTGCTCTGAAGCTTGTTGTTGAGGAATGAGTGTGCACCCCGGCATGAGCAAGGCTGGAGAAGAGAATAGCAATACAGAGAATAATAGTTTCATAATATTAGATCCGTAACGAAGAATTTCTTTGCTCCATATAAAAGTTGTTTTTTTTGTGAAAGAGCAAAAAAGAGAAAGGATCGTTGTAGATCTCTTTCTTTAGAAAACCGTTGGTTGACAAAGCTTGACAACGAATGTTTGTATAGTAAATTATTTGAGAACGCTTTTTGAAGCCTTTGTACGTGTGTTTTAGGGGGCTGGCATGCATTTAGACCAACTTCTTCAGAATATTCCGGCTAAGATCTATGGGAAAGTTGAGTCTATTCCTGTTAGGAATTTGACTCGAGATTCTCGTTGTGTTGGGGTAGGAGATATTTTCATCGCTCGTCAAGGACGGTTTTGTGACGGCAATGATTATTCAGCTCAAGCTGTTGAAAATGGGGCGATTGCAGTTCTTTCTTCTTTATATAATCCATTCCTATCGGTTGTTCAAATTGTTGCAGAAGATCTGGTGGCTTTAGAAGCTTATTTGGCCGCGAGGTTCTATAAAGATCCTTCGAAACAGCTGGACGTTATAGGGGTTACAGGCACTAATGGGAAGACGACGGTTTCGTGTCTAGTTAGAGAGCTTATGGAATATAAGGGACGGCGAACGGGACTCATTGGAACTATAGAACACATTTTAGGAGCGAATAGAATTATTGATAGTTTTACGACTCCTGATGCCGTTTTACTACAAAAATACTTTGCTGAAATGGTTAAACAGAACTTGTCGACAGCTGTTATGGAAGTGTCGTCGATAGGTCTTTCTCTTGGAAGAGTCCGCGAAACGAAGTTTTTAGCGGGCGTTTTAACAAATATCTCGTTAGATCATCTAGATTTTCATGGCTCTTTTGAGGAATATGTAGCGGCTAAGCAACAGCTGTTTGCTGCTCTCCCAGAACAAGGTATTGCGGTTGTTAATTTAGATTGCCAGTACGCGCAAAGCTTTTTAGCAAGTTCTCCTGCTAGAGGTGTTTCCTATGCTGTGCATCAAGAGGCTGATTATCGTGCTACAAATTTGAGGTTTTCTTCTTCAGGATCTAGTTGTGATATTTGGTATCAGGGAGAAGTCTTCCCTTGCGAAACCTCTTTGGTGGGAGAGCACAATGTGTATAACATTTTAGCAGCTTTGGCGGTGGTGCATCAGATTTTGGGAGGAGATTTGGCGGAGCTTGTGCGTTATGTTCGTCACTTGTCTGCTCCAAAAGGACGGCTGGACCCAGTTTTATCTGGTCCTTGTCCCGTTTATATTGATTATGCGCATACTCCAGATGCGCTAGACAATGTGTGTAAAATTTTGTCGCAGCTCCTTCCTAAAGATGGTCGGTTAATTATTGTGTTCGGATGTGGAGGAGATAGAGATCGTAGTAAGCGGCCTCTCATGGCAAAAGTTTCTGAGCGCTACGGATTTTCTGTTGTTACTTCAGATAATCCCAGAACCGAAGATCCAGAACGAATTATTGCTGATATTTGTTCGGGTTTTTCAACAGATTGCTATGTTGTTGAAGGTGATAGAAAATTAGCCATCATTAAAGCGATGTCAATGGCTTCGGATAAGGATATTGTGCTAGTTGCAGGGAAAGGACATGAGGTATATCAGATCTTCAAACATCAGACGATTGTCTTTGATGATCGAGAGGTTGTGTGTGAAGCTTTGGCCTCGCTTTGTTAATTCGAAAATCTTACTTTTGCTAATTGCTCTGACTAGCTCAGATAGTTGTTTTGCGGATGCCAGCTATGTTCCTAAGGTTAGTCGAAATGAGCTGATTGTCATAGACCCTGGTCATGGGGGTAAAGATGAAGGGACTGCGGATAAAGAGCTGCGCTACAAAGAAAAATCGCTTGCTCTATCGATCGCTTTGAGTGTGCAAGCGTGTTTGCGTCGCCTAGGGTATAAGACGATCATGACAAGATCTACGGATGTTTACATAGATCTTAGTAAGCGGGCTGCAATAGCAAATCAAAATAAAGCAGATGTTTTTGTTAGTATTCATTGTAACCATTCCTCTAATACATCTGCTTTAGGTACTGAGATTTATTTTTATAATGATAAGAATGTGTTGAGAACTAAAAAATCAGAAAGCCTGGGGAAGTCGATTCTAGCTTTTATGCAAAAAAATGGAGCTTTGCGGGAGCGGAAAGTGAAAGAAGGAAATTTTGCTGTTATTCGAGAGACTACGATGCCAGCCGTTCTTGTGGAAACAGGGTTCCTTTCCAATCCAAAAGAGCGTGCTGCTCTTTTGGATTCCCGTTATCGCTCGCATTTGGCTAAAGGTATTGCGGAGGGGATACACGCTTTTATTCTAAATCGACAGGTTAACAAGACTTCAACAACGGGCTCGGGAGTGAAACAAGTACATAAATAATCTGGGGGAGAGAGGCGTTAACAAGACCTTTAAGTGTGCGAAAAGATGTTCGTAGTAGGGGAGGTTTCAGTTGAGTGCGACTCGTGGGTGGATTTTGTGCGTTCGTGGAGAAGATAAAAAAAAGTCTTGAATCCAAAGGATGAATGCATATTATACGCATATATTGCGGTACTTAGGGACGCAAGGGTTACCACTTTAACTAGGAGGCAACAAGCTACCATGGCAACGATGACTAAGAAGAAACTAATTAGTACGATATCTCAAGATCATAAAATACATCCTAATCACGTGAGAACTGTTATTCAGAATTTTTTAGATAAGATGACAGACGCTCTAGTTCAAGGGGATAGATTGGAGTTTAGAGATTTTGGGGTTTTGCAGGTTGTAGAAAGAAAACCAAAAGTTGGGCGTAACCCTAAAAATGCAGCAGTGCCTATTCATATCCCTGCTAGAAGAGCTGTAAAGTTCACTCCTGGCAAAAGAATGAAACGTTTGATTGAAACACCAACAAAATCTTCTTAGTCCTCTTCCCTTTCCCAGGCTTTGCTTTCGATCATAGAGTCAGGTCTGCCTGTTGCTAAGGCTTGACTCTAATTTTCTTCGAAATTATTTTTTGCCGTTAAACGTCTTTTCGTTAACTATGCTAATAGAATCGCGGTTGGAGTTAGGGGATGTTTTGGAGACGTTCTCTAATGGGAATTTTGATATTCAAAGCAAGAGACTCGTCGAAATTTTTCAGAATAAGAAACTGAGAAGAATTGCTTTACAACATTTTCTGTATCACCCTTTATTGCATGTTCACGATATTGCTCGCGCGACCTATTTATTAGCCGCATTGGAAGAAGGTTTGGATCTTGGGGACCAGTTTCTTGATATACACCAGACTCAGACAGGGGCTGTGTTATTATTTCGTCGAGCAGGGTTCTTGTGGGGCGGGCTCCCATATCCAGGAGAACATGCTGAGATGGCCATGCTCTTATCTCGCATTGCAGAGTTTTATGATGCAAGCCACGAATTGGTGAGGAAAATGCTGGCGTTTCAACAGGCTCTATTTTCTCATGAAAAAAGAATTTTCCCCGCATTATGGAGCCAAAAATACGACAGATCTGAACAAGAAAAAACGTCTGTGAGTAAACTGCTTTTCTGCCAAAAAGAAGCGCGTATTGAGGACCAGTTCACGCTAACGGAAGCTTCTCTTGGTTTTTGGATGCAAAGGACTTCTTCGTTTTCTGCTTATGTTAGCGGTAGTGGTTGTAAAAGCGGACTGGGAGCTTTTTTTATCGGGGATGCTGGAGTTGTTAACTATGGCCCTTGTGTGAGGGATCCTGAAGCATGTTTGGGGTTTGGTCTATGTGGGCGTGTGAAAGAGTTTTTGTGTCAAAAAAGGGACGGCGATACAGTGCTATCTTTTTCAGCGTCCTTAGCCCAGCCTTATGCTAGACAAACAGGCTTTTTTTATCTGCAGGATGCCCTACAAGGAACTGGATCGTGTCATTCTATTGAAATTTCAGAGCAAAGATGCTTAATTCATTCCTCTTTAGAGCAAGAAAATCACAGAGCCTCTTTTGCGATTTTTTGTAAAGGAGCACAATGCCAGGTGCTTAATGGTCCTAAATTACGGACCGAGGCTTCGGACTCTTATAAGGGACCTGCTTATGACGTGCTGATCAAAGGTGAGAAAGAAACTATTCGGATCCTATCTTCCAGCACCTATATGGAAATTTTCTCTTTACAAGGAAAAGAGCAGTTCTGGGGAAGTAATTTTTTGATTAACCTTCCGTATACGCAGAACGACATAAACATTTTGTTTGAAAAAGCTTGATTTTCTTTAAGAGAAGTTAAAATAATTTTCTTGAAAACGAGCGTCTTTATAATCAGCTAGTTGGTTTTAGGTTGTTTTTGATGCTTGTTTGTATTAAAATTAACTCTTTTTTATAAGAAGGGAGCGTGCTACGGTGGAACTACTTCCTCATGAAAAACAGGTTGTCGAATACGAAAAAACGATCGCCGAGTTTAAAGAAAAAAATAAAGAGAATAGCCTGCTTTCCTCTTCAGAGATTCAAAAATTGGAAAAACGTCTAGATAGATTAAAAGAAAAAATTTACTCTAATCTTTCTCCTTGGGAAAGAGTACAAATTTGCCGCCATCCTTCAAGACCTAGAACAGTTAATTACATTGAAGGTATGTGTGAGGAGTTTGTTGAACTTTGCGGAGATCGAACATTCCGTGATGATCCTGCAGTTGTTGGAGGATTTGCAAAGATTCAAGGACAACGCTTTATGCTGATAGGGCAGGAGAAAGGATGTGATACGAATTCTCGTATGCATCGCAATTTTGGAATGCTTTGTCCTGAAGGTTTCCGAAAAGCTTTGCGGTTAGCTAAAATGGCTGAAAAATTTGGCCTCCCCATTATCTTTTTAGTGGATACACCAGGAGCTTTTCCTGGATTGACAGCAGAAGAGCGGGGGCAAGGTTGGGCTATCGCAACAAATTTGTTTGAGCTAGCCAGACTAGCAACCCCAATCATTGTAATTGTTATTGGTGAAGGGTGTTCTGGAGGAGCTTTAGGAATGGCTATAGGGGATGTTGTAGCCATGCTAGAACACTCCTACTATTCTGTGATTTCTCCTGAGGGATGTGCTTCTATTCTATGGAAGGACCCGAAAAAAAATAGTGATGCTGCGGCCATGTTAAAAATGCATGGAGAGGATCTTAAAGGATTTGCTATTGTAGACGCTGTGATTAAAGAGCCCATAGGTGGAGCGCATCACAATCCCGCGGCCACGTACTGTAGTGTTCAAGAATATATCCTTCAAGAATGGCTTAAATTGAAAGATCTACCGGTAGAAGAGTTGCTGGAAAAACGATATCAGAAATTCCGAACGATAGGTCTATATGAAACTTCTTCTGAAAGCGGTTCTGAGGCATAAGAAGCATCTAGTTCTACTTATTTTTTCTCTTTTGTCTATATTAGGACTGACAATAACGTCCCAAGCGGAAATCTTCTCTTTGGGACTTATTGCTAAAACAGGCCCCGATACTTTCCTTCTTTTTGGAAAGCAAGAGAACAATGTTTTAGTTAAAAGAAAAGAACTTTCTAAAGAACAGCTTCTTGAGCAATGGGATCATATTGTTGGAGATGGTGATGTTCTTTCCGTGGCTCAGGCAAATACGTATATTGCAAAGCATTCTGGAAGTTCCCAATCCATAACAAAAAGGTTATCTGCTTATCTGTCTGGGTGTTTTGATCTTTCGCGCCTTCAGTATCTCGCGTTTTTTCTTGTGATTGTGGCTATTTTGAAGTCGACAACACTATTTTTCCAAAGATTTTTAGCGCAACTGATCGCTATTAGAGTGAGTTGTTCTTTACGTAAAGATTATTTCTCAGCTCTGCAAACGCTTCCAATGACTTTCTTTCATGCTCATGATATGGGGAATTTAAGCAGCCGAGTGATTGCAGACTCTTCTATGATTGCATTGGCGATCAATTCCCTGATGGTAAACTATATACAAGCGCCCATTACCATGGCGCTAGCTTTAATAGTATGTTTATCCATTTCTTGGAAATTTTGCGCTTGCGTGTGTGTGGCTTTCCCCATTTTTATTTTGCCTATCATTGTAATCGCTAAAAAAATCAAAGCTTTAGCCAAGCGGATTCAGAAAAATCAAGATCATTTTACAGCCGTATTGCTGGATTTTTTGTTAGGGATTCTCACTGTAAAAGTATTCCGAACGGAGCAGTTTTCTTTTAAAAAATATTGTCAGAAAAATGATGAAATTGCTCGTTTAGAAGAACGTAGTGCAGCCTATAGCTTAATTCCAAGACCTCTTCTTCATACCATTGCAGCCCTTTTCTTTGCCTTTGTTGTGATGATTGGGCTATATAAATTTCATATCCCGCCTGAAGAGCTGATTGTATTTTGTGGGTTGTTATATCTAATTTATGACCCGATTAAAAAATTCGCAGATGAAAATGCTACGATCATGCGGGGCTGTGCCGCTGCGGAGCGGTTTTATGAAGTTCTCGATTTTTCGAAGCAGCAGGTTTGTGTTTCCGAACAGCTAAACGAATTTCAAGGGCTACAACATAGCATACAGTTTTGTAACGTATCTTTCGGTTATTCGGAAGATAGACCCGTGCTTTCGGATTTCAATTTGGTATTAAAAAAAGGCGAGGCTATTGGTATCGTTGGTCCAACAGGATCTGGAAAATCTACAATAGCAAAGTTATTACCAAGACTTTATGAGGTCTCTCAGGGAGAATTGCTCATAGATTCGCTTCCTATCAAAAGTTATAGCAAAAACTCTCTAAGAAAACATATTGGCTGTGTGTTGCAACATCCATTTCTATTCTATGATAGCGTTTGGAATAATCTCACCTGCGGAAGAGATTTTTCAGAAGAAGAGGTTATCGAAGCCCTAAAGCAAGCTCATGCTTATGAATTTGTTTGTAAGATGCCTCAGGGAGTACATAGTTTTTTAGAAGAGTCTGGAAAAAATCTATCTGGGGGGCAACAGCAACGTTTGACTATCGCCAGAGCATTGCTTCATAACACCTCGATTCTCTTGCTTGATGAGGCAACATCAGCTCTTGATGCCATTAGCGAAAATTACATTAAAGAAATGGTAGAAAAATTAAAGGGGCGGTGTACGCAAATTATTATTGCTCACAAGCTTTCCACTCTTGAACATGTAGATCGTATTGTTTATTTGGATCAGGGGAAGAAAATAGCAGAAGGAACAAAAGAGGAACTACTGACTTCCTGTCCAGCCTTTCAGCGTATGTGGGGTTTATCTGGCGCTAAAGATTGGGAACTCTGTTCCGCTATGAGTAAAAGATAAAAGGTGAGTTTGGAGGGACTCGGCTAATTTTTGAGAAAGGCGAGCTTTGTTTTTTTTCAAAAAATTGCCGCCTCCCGGAATCGTGTAATCGGAAGATACTTTAATCATGGAGCAGGAGCAAGAAATTAAAGAAGCCTGTTGAGCAATAAAAAAACCCTCCATATCTACCAGTTGCCACTGTTTATGAAATCCTTTTCTATATGGAGAGCTCACGGACGTCAATTGTGCTATGGGGAGACTAGGGACAGGAGTTACAGCATATGAGGTTTCTGGGGATCCCTGGTCGTTGAATATCTTTACAGAAGCTGTTGTATAGGTTGTAAGAAGAGGGATATCAGGATTGCAGGCGCCCGCGAACCCCAAGTTAATCCAATGGTGGTACCCCATTGGGGGCGGAGTTAGCGCATGGATGACTCCTTCTGGGCCCCATTTTTTCAATATGAGAACATCTATTAGAAAAGCTTCTGTATGGTACGAAAAGAATTCTCTGTGGGCTGAAAAAGGAAAAAGCTCAAGGGTTGCCGAAGCTTCTGCAGGATCTGCAAAAATAAGAAGAAGCTTAAGCATTACGACAAGCCGTCCATAAGGTGGAAAGTGCTTGTTGCCCAATAGAGGAGAGGTGAAAGGTTTCCTTGGTTACATACGTATCAACAAAACGTTGAATCGTATCGGAGCTTTTGTCTCGAGAATATTCAGAAGCTTTTTGAATAGCCAAAGAGCTCTCTGTTAAAGATCTTTTTAAAGATTTTTGAAGGGCATTGCTCAATAGATAAGAGTCATCAGTAGAAAGCTCTTTAGAAATAACAATACAGCCTAAAGGCAATGGAAGGCGCCAAGTTTTTTCCCAAAGTTGCCCAAGGTCTTCGATAATGCACAATTCCTTTGGAAAAGAAAAACGCTCTTCATGAATCACTGCTCCACCGTCCACCCGATTGGTAAGGATGGCGGGAATGATTTCTTGATACCTCATCGGGACCAATTCTATTTGCGGATAGAATAGACGACAAAGAGCATGCGCTGTTGTTGTGGCTCCGGGAGTAGCAAGAGTTGTTAATTTTTTATCTGGTTCTTTCGAAAGAATTAAAGGGCCTATCTTGTATCCTAAAGTTGTGCCAACATTCAAAACATGGTACGCGTCTGCGACCTTAGGATACAAGCTTGCAGAAATTTTAATTAAAGGAAAGCGAGCTTCTAGGGCATAAAAATTTAAAGAAGCGATGTCTGCAATCATAATTTGGCGCAAAGAAGGAAACCCTTCATGCTTTTCTAAGAAAGACCTAAACAAGAAAATATCGTTGGGACAAGGAGAGAAGGCTGCGGAAAAAGTCATTTGAGCTGTTGGTAAGCCTCGATCGCTGCTTTAATTTCTTTATTTTCTGGTTGTAATAAGTAATCTCCTTTTTGTAACCAAGCAATGTAACTTGAGGGGACTTCAGAAAGAGGCTTGCCCTTGTATTTACCAAACGGCATTTTAAAGATTCGCGGATGACAAGTTTCGTTCAGCAAATCATAAATTTGATCTGGGGATAGATCTCCGACCAAAGCTGAAAACACTCTATGAAGCGTGATAACATCATCCAAAGCTCTGTGTGCTTGATTTTCTTCAAATCCATAGACCTGACGAAGGTATTGCAGACTATGCTGAGGCAAATCAGTTCGATACTTCTTTGCCCACTTTAGAGAGTCGATAGTACGGAGCTTGGGTTCGGGCAATCCATGTCTATGACATTCTCGAAGTAGCAAAGGATAGTCAAAGGAATTGTTATTATGAGCGACAAGAATATTGTCTGTGCCGCAAAATTCGCTGAATTGTCTGTAGGCTTCCGGAAACTTTGGGGCATCGGCAACTTCTGCAGTTGTGATTCCGTGAATCTTAGTTGCTTCGGCGGGAATAGGGATTTCAGGGTTTACCAAGGTTTGAAAAGAAGCTCCTGTGGTCCCATTGTACGCAGCTATTTCCACTATGCGATCTTTATCGATCTGCGTACCAGTTGTTTCTGTGTCATAAAAAATTAAATCCGGCACGGGGTCCTCTAAAGCTTGTATTAATGAGGGTGGTTATTTTCCGAGCTTGCTTGCTTTTTTAATTCATCGAGATCCATGTTGCCTGTCGAGATCAACCCTATGGCATGGAAGAAGCTATCACAAATCAATTTGATTGTATCAATGTACACCCGTAGTAAATCTTCGTTGATTTCTCCCTTTAGGCAAGGAATGACAAGACGATAGAAAATAATGTTCTGTTCTTCATCCATTCCAAATCCTGGAATGTCAATGTCTCTGTTAACAAGGTGTAAAAGTCTTGCTGTAGCATCTCGTTGGCCCTGTTGTATTTGATATGGGAAATAACAAACAAGCTGTAGGACTTCTCCTTCGTTACGAATGACGAAAAAAAGAGGAAGTTCATGCTCTCCAGCAGGAACTGTAATGTAAATTAAACCGCTTTCCCGTTCCAAAGAGGGTTCTAGCTGAGCATGGGTTAGAAATTTTGTGAGGTTATTTTGATTTAAAGTCCACGTCGTCATTGTACCGATCCTCAGAGTACAGCTTATTAGAAAAAAAGCAACTTTTAATACCAAACTATACTTGAGTAAGGTTTTTTGGCAGAGCAAAATGCTTCTGTTTAGATGGCTCCATAAAAAATAGCAGGTCGTTAAAAATTATTTTTACTTTGGGTGTTGAATAGGCTTGCGGGTTGTCTGTGAGGGCTGAAAGTTTGCATTCTTTTTAAAAAAAATCTTTGATATATCTCCGAAGATCTTAAGCGATTAGCGAGTGTATCGACCGTCTATGGCAAGCTCCTAGACGGAGAGGGTGTAATGACTGTTGCGGAATTTGAATATTTTGGGTTAAGCGACATTGGTTTAGTCAGGAATAATAACGAAGATTTTTGGCAGGTGAATCGTGATTCCCAAATTATTGCCATCGCAGATGGAATGGGAGGGCGTCGTGCTGGAGAGGTAGCTTCTTATGAAGCTGTTTGCAATCTTATGGAACTCGTAGATCTGCGCAAAATGGATTTGGCGCGTTTCGAAGACGAACAGTATAAAGAATCTATAAAAACTATTTTATCAGAAGTAAATTTATCGATCTATCGTCAGGGATTGTTGAACGAACAATTTAAAGGAATGGGAACAACTTTGAGCGGTATGCAATTCCGTAGAGGGAAGGCTTGGCTATTTCATGTGGGGGATTGTCGTGTCTATAGATTGCGAAATAAGATCTTAGAAAGATTAACAGAAGATCACTCTCTTGCAAATCACTTGGCTGCTCGATATGGGCTTCCAAAACAAAGTATGAATAGGTATCCTGGGCGGCACGTTCTGACAAACGTTTTGGGAAGTCGTCCTCATGTGTCTCCGGATATTCGAGAGATATTTTATGAGAAAGAGGATCTGTTTGTTTTCTGTTCTGATGGATTAACTAGCATGGTTTCTGATCATGACATGCTAGAGGTATTAACGCAAACAACCACCCTAGAAGAGGGCGGGAATATTCTTATTTCTCTAGCCAATAGTCGGGGCGGTAAAGATAATGCTACTGTTGTACTTGTTCGGATGCGTTAATTTTTATGGCGATATATTTAGATACGAATGCCATGGCTTTTTTAGATCCAGGCATCTTGATGTTTTTACATTCTCTATTTGTAGAAGAGGGCGGTTTCGGGAACCCCTCTAGCATTCACGGTTTTGGGAAAAAAACAAAACAATTGATTAAAGAGACCTCGTTGTTGATAGAAAAAGCCTTAGGTTTTGATCGGTGTCGAGTAATTTACACTGCTGGAGCAACAGAAAGTCTTAATTTAGCTATTCAAAATATTCCTGCAGGAAGCCACGTTATTACGTCTAGCATGGAACATCCTGCGGTTATCGAACCTTTAAAAAAAGCAAGTCTTTCCGTTACTTATTTAGATCCTATTCCAAAGAAATGTGTTATTTCTTTAGAACAGATTAAGGAGGCTGTGCGGGAGGATACCTCGGCCATTGTTTTAGGATGGGTGAATAGTGAGATTGGCTCAAGGATTGATCTTGAGGCTATTGCTGCATTTGCTAAAGAACGACGATTGATGCTTATAGTCGATGCAACAGCTATTGTGGGGAAAGAGGTGATTCGCGTCCCAGAGGGAGTCTCCATGTTAGCTTTTTCGGGCCACAAGATTCATGCTCTGTCTGGGATAGGTGTGCTTCTTATTGCTCCTCAAATGAAACTATCTCCGATGCTTTTAGGAGGTGGGCAACAAGGAGGAAGTCGTTCTGGGACGGAGCATATCCACGGAATCGCTTCCTTACAGTATGTTTTCAAAAAAATATTGGCGGATCAATTAAGCATCTCTCAGACTATGCGCTCCTATCGAGATACTTTTGAATCGCGTATACGAGAAGCTCTTCCAGATTGCGTAGTGATTTGTCAAGAAGACTCTAGGGTTAGCAATCTTTCTGCGATAGCTTTTCCTGGGTTGGAAGGCGAGGTCTTACAGATAGCTTTAGATCTTGAAGGCGTTGCTTGCGGGTTCGGTTCCGCATGTTCTTCAGGGACGACTTCGGTTTTTAAATCTTTGACAGCGATGAAGGTCCCGCGAGAGATCTCATTAGCAACGCTAAGATTTTCTTTTAGCCATTTGCTTTCAGAAGAGGACGTCTCGGTTGCGGCTCAAAAAGTGATTCAGGTTGTACAGCATTTACAGCAGTACGCCTAATCATTGTAAAGTGTCTTTAATGGAAAGAGTTTTGATGCTGGATAAGGAAATCTCTTTCACCTCTAATAGCAAGCCATTGATAATGATAGAAGATCCCACCTCCGGAGGCGTGTCGAGAAGCTTTAACATAAGTTGGGCAATAGTTTTACACTCGCTATCTGAAAAAGAAATATTGAGGTCGTTTTCTATTTCATGTAACGGAGTGTTTCCGGAAAAAGTACGCTCAATCAAGGAAGTTGGCTTAGCCTTTAATTGAGCAATATTTCTGGTATTGAACAGTGTTTTGAATACGGAATGCAATCCCAAGGCCCCCATAGGTTCTCCTTGGTCATTTAAAACGATAGCTACGTTTGAGCTGTTTTTACGAAATTCTGGAATAACATGAATAAGTTTAGACTTTGCTGTCACAAACCATGGGGAGTTCAGATAAGGAACAACAGGATCCGAAGGATTCCGATTGATAAGGTTTTTCGGAAAAGCAATCCCTACGATATTTTTTTTAACTTTGTGGTAAACAGGAACAAAGTCTAGCCTGTGGCGACGTACTAATTGGCAAAAGTCTTCTACGGAAGCTTTTGCTGATAGCATGGGGATTTGGTCTAAATATTGACACACTTGCTCTACAGAAGTTACGCTTAAGGAGAAGATATTTGTCGCAATAACATTGAAATCTTGTTCCTCATGATGTGTTTCTAATGTTTTTTGGAGCTCATCTCGGCTAAGCGTTGATTGAAGGGTTTCTTCTTTAATATTTAACATGAAATAAATCATGTTAGTGATGCCGCCAACACATTGAATAAGTGGGTAAAAAAGATAGTGCGCGCAATAAAGAATAGGAGCTCCTTTCAGGGCTATTTTTTCTGGAATTTTTCGAGAAATAGCCAAAGGAAGTAGTTCTGCGAAGATAACAACTAAAAAGATCTGGGTTGCAGGAGCATATTCAGGAGGGATGCCTAAGAGGCTGTAACATCTTCTAGATGACTCAGAACCAATTTGTAGAGCAATATTTACTCCTAACATAACGGTCCCAAATAGGCGATAGGGGCGTCTAATCAGGAAATTGATATAAGAAGCCTTTTTATTGCTTTTGGTAAGATAATATTGCAAGCGTACGCGATTAAAAGATACGCACGCCATTTCCATCATAGAAAAGAACCCCTGGATAAAAATACAAAAGAGGTTAACTCCTAGCCAGAAGAAAAAAGAGTTAGTTTCCATGGGTTTTCCTTATATACACCCGCTTTACACAATTAGGAGCGGCGTCTAGTACTTGAAATACGAATTGTCCCCAGGTTAGTTTGGTTCCAGTTTCTGGAATCTCTCCTAATTGTTCGGTAAGCCACCCACCGATTGTAACGCAATTTGAAGTTGTAGGAAGATCTACACCAAACAGATCATAAAAATCAGAAAGCTCATAAGTTCCTGCTGCGACAACTACATTTTTGTCTGAGTGAGCAAATTGTTTAGAAACGGGACGGTTATGAGCAACTTCTTTAGAAACAATCTCAAATAGATCGTTTTGGGTAACCAATCCCTCTATAGATCCATATTCATCAATGATGATGCCTAGGCCGCTATCTTCTTTAGCTAGGTGATATAAAGCAGTTTTAGCAGATACTGTTTCAGGAATGTAATGGGGTTTCCGAAGAAGAGGAAGAAGGTCGTCAGCGGATTGAATTTTTTCTTTATGGAGAATCAAAGATTTTGCAGAACAAACACCTAAAAGATTTTGTAGACCATCTCTACAGACTAGAATTCTGGAATAGCGTTGTCCAGAAAATAATCGATACAAATTTTCAATAGGAGAAAGAACATCGTAAAAAACAATTTCTTGTTTAGGCTTCATTCTTTCTTTAATACTTCCTTCTTCCATCGAAAGATAGCCAAACAGCAATCGGCTTTCCTCATGATTCACGACTCCGAAGTCTTTGCAGCTGCGTAGAACTTCTTTTAATTCTTGAGGCTGAATGAAATCGCTCTCTTGATGGATTAACATTTTTTGAACAATAAAATTAATGCCAGAAATAGCCCAATCAAAAATAGGACGAAAACTTTTCGTTGAGACAAAGATGATGGGGGTTACCAAACGCGCAATTCGAGCGTTGTAAGGGATTGCTATGACTTTAGGGATGATTTCTCCCAAAATCAGCGTTAAAGCAAGAGGGATTCCTACGGTAAATAGAAAAGATGCTGAGTCTCCAACTAGTGTGGCTATGCAGTTTTGTACCCCAATATTGATCCCGATATCGAAAAAAACTAAAGTAATCAACAAATGATTAGGGTAAGCCATAAGGTTGGCAATTTGTCTAAGCCGCTTGTTTTTTGAGTGACTGTAGTGGACTATAAGAGACGAAGGAAGCGAGAATAGAGCTATGTGTGATAAAGAAATAAACCCCGAGCACAAGACGAAGACAGCAGTTAAAACAATAATCACTGAAGAGAACATGCTACTCGGGTTATTATGAGCGGACCTGGATTATTCTTATTATCTATAAAAAATGCTAGAAGAAATCCACTTTTTCTCTAGGTGGGGGGAGAACTCTTCAGTAGATGGAAAGCCTTAGAAAGGCTAAGTAAGAAATGTGTTTAGTGTTTTTTTAGTATTCGCATCACTCACTTTTTTAGGAACACAGGAATTTGGATTATGGAAGAACAGTATATTTTACAGCTTGCAGCAGTTTCGCGAGCAATGGCGTTGCAAGGAGTTTGTCCTTGGACTAGCTTGCAAAATATTGATTCTATGCTACGTCACATAGCAGGAGAGTGTCAGGAGTTGGCAGATGCTGTTCAAGAAAATAAGGCCTCATCTGAGATTGCTTCGGAAGCTGGAGATGTTCTTACTTTGGTATTAACTTTGTGTTTCTTATTGGAAAGAGAAGGCAAACTTAAGGCCGACGAAGTTTTTACTGAAGCAATAGCAAAACTGCGTCGTCGATCTCCGCATGTTTTTGATCCTCATAACAAAATTTCTTTAGAAGAGGCTGAGGAATATTGGTCTCGAATGAAAGAGCAAGAGAAAATTTCTTAATAAAATTTAAGTAAAGAACGTTGAGAGAAAACAGTATTTATGATACCAAAGATTGCGTAAGCTGGGGACCTCTTAAGATGAGAGACTTCTGAACCGGGTCAGGATCGGAAGGTAGCAGCCCTAAGGATGGTCCTCTTGTGCTAGGAGTTTTCTCTGGCTTACCTTCTTTTATTCTTTCCTTATAACGACAGCAGGATTAGTTGGCAGCTATTGAAGAGGATGTGTAAGGTGATGGGGGCGGCTATATGCCGTGTTTTCTCGTAAATAGAGCCTGCGCATAGCGAAAAAACGAACAATGTCGGAACAAAAATCAAACTTCCCAAAGAAGCTTCTGTGTGCGTAACCGCAAAAATAAGAGAACTCGCCACGATTGCTTTGTGTCTGGAAAGCGCGTTCTTAAAAAAGTTTTGGAGTATTCCTCTGAAAAAGATTTCTTCTGCAATAGGAATGAGCACGGCTATACAGCAAATATACAAAAATTTTGGATCCTGCGAGAGATGTTCTCGAACTTCTTCTGTAATGACCTGCTCTTGAAAAAGGCGACTTGGTAGAATAAGAGGGAGGATCCATTGTAATGATCGCGCTAATATTTGGGTTGCTGTAACCGTAACAACCCACATGCGCACGCCGGATTTTGTAGCAGATAACCAGGAAGTCGTGCTGGAAGAGCTCCCTGCATACAAAATAGACTTTGTAATAGGGAGAGGCAGTCCTAATAGGAAAAAAAGAAAAGCGCTGAAAACAAAAACGCCGTGAAAAGAGACTTGTGATACGGATGTGGAGGAGAAGAGGGTTTCGGTCGGAAATAGCGCCGGCAAAAGAAACAATGCTGCTCCCATGCATACCAGGACGAACGGCAAAGCGCGATGTTTTTCAGGGTTAGGCCATACAAAAAGACCTTTCGATAGAAAGGCCGAGATTCCTGCAAAAACAAGCAAAAGTCCTAAACTTGCCATATTTAAGAGTAATTTGCGCAGACATATCCCTCTACTCGAGCCACGATCTCTCTAAACAATCTCTGATGCATGAGTCCCATGGGGGTTGAATCGAAATTTTTAGAGCGCCAGCCGTAACGATAGTAGTCGCTGCTACCGGAAGCGAGAGGTTGATTTGCGTTCAAAATTTCTTGGTATATCATAGAAATTTTATTGTGACGAATGTCAAAAACTCGCACACGAACAGAGGCTGAGATAGAAGGGTTTAAAATATCTTCTGTTGTTTTTTGTTCCAAAATTTCTGTAGCAACCACAAACTCTGCAGGTAATAACTGAGCAGCCAATTCGGGAGAGATGTTAGGAGTAGGAGAGAAAAACTGTGCAGCAACACCGGCTGGAGCGTGGTGTTTGATTAAAAGCAGTTTATCAGATGAGTGTAAACGCTTACAGATTTCTTCGGAAAATTCTGCCTGCAAATTCCAGGGAAGCATCTCTGCGGATTTTTCTGTTCGATAAAAAACAGGAAGCATGGCCACAACTCCTCTAGCCTTGCTTCCTTTGGTATATAGCCTGGCATTATAACTACCAGAAGTCGATACAGAACAACTAGAAAGGGTTGTCGCAGTCAAAGATAAAAGGCTGAAAGAAGCTAGTAACCAGGATCTTCGCATAATATACTCGGTGAGAAAATCGATTCCTTTTTACGCCCTTGCTAACACTCTTGTAAGCTTGCGCAAAAGACCAGAGGAACTTATGTATTAAAGAGAACTCTACCATGAGTATTTTCAAAAAGCAACTAATATAGATGGTGGAGGGAGAAATCTGTAGAAAGAAGTTATTTTTGCAAGATTGCTCACAAAAAAGTTTCAGCATAGGCTTTTTTTTAGAAGAAATGTTTCTTTTTAAGAGAGGTGATAAGACGTGATACATTGGGAACAGTCTAGGACTCTTTTGTCTTTCCCGCGAGTTGGGCTTCACTTATCATGGTATGGTATCTTTTTTTCTTTAGGCATTTTTTTATCCTCTTTTGCGGGGATTAGGCTGGCAACAGCGCTTTGCAAAGACTCTGCGCTACGCAAAGAACTTAGAACGAGTTTAGAAAATTTTGCTTTGGGAGCTCTTTTAGTTATTATCATCGGAGCTCGAGTTGCCTACGTCCTTTTCTATGGGGGAAGCTTTTATTTTGAGCATCCTTTGGAAATCATAAAAATATGGAAGGGTGGGCTTTCTAGTCACGGAGCTATTGCCGCTTTGATTCTTTGGGCTGCAGCGTTTTCTCGATTACATATACGTCGTTTACCTATGCTATCTTTGACTTATATTTGCGATCTTTGTGGAGCTGCATTTGGAGGGGCTGCTCTATCGATTCGCATAGGGAATTTTATGAATCAAGAGATTTTGGGGACCCCGACATCTATGCCCTGGGGAGTTATTTTCTCTAATGATGGAAATTTGATTCCCAGACATCCAGTTCAGTTGTATGAAGGGGTAGGCTATTTGTTGCTTTCTTGTATTTTGTACCGACTTTGCTATCGAGGTTCCATTCGTTTAGGTTCTGGATATAGTGCTGCTGGAGCTCTGATTGGGGTAGCCGGTATTCGCTTTTGTGCAGAGTTTTTCAAAACGCATCAGGGAGCGTGGCTTGAGGAAGGAAGTTTTTTTACCATAGGACAATGGTTATCTATTCCTATGATTTTTTTGGGAGGCGCTATTCTTTGGATTGCGAGCAAAAAGAAAGCCGTGTGAAATTTGGCAACTTAATAAGGCTGGCACCGCATGATATTCTAGGGGGGGGGTACATTAAACTTTTTTATGAACGAGAGAAGAAGGTATTTTACAAGTGCAAGGAAAAGAATCCCTCTATAAAATGAGCTAAGTTTCATAATGTGAAGCTCTATTCGAAAGAAGGGGGCTTAATTATTGAGAGCAAGGATGAGCTTCTCTAAAAAAAGCGGAAAAGAGCATCTTTATTACAGAGATTTTTGTTGATTAGGGAATTAAAGCAACCGTGATAGGAACGAGGCTTCCATCTCCGTCATGAGAGAATCCACCTCGGAAGAGAATGAATAAACGAACGTTATTATTTGTTTCTTTAGTAAGCGCAGCATTTTTAGGGTGCCAAATTTTCTTTGGATATCAGGATTTGAAATCTTGCCAGGCCCAGGCAAAAAAACAGCGAGCTATTTCAGAGCAAATATTAGCTTCAACAGAGCTGCTGAGTGTTGTTCCTTGGACCGCTTCTCCGGAAGAGGAGGAATCTGTTAATCAATATGCCGTGCGCTTAGGAAATCGGCTTCTTCTATTAACAAAAGGAGGGTCGCTTTCGGAAGTATATTCTAAGGGAACTTCCTGGAGTTTGATAGATCAAACGAGCACTTTCGGGGGGATTCTTGTTTCTTTGTATGGAGAATCAGGACAAGAGGTCTCGTCGAAAGGAGGATCCGTTTATCTTCCTAATCAACAAGATGCTCTTCCTGTTTTAGTGGCAGAGTTTCGTAGAAACCAAGAGCCTCTGGTTTTCCTGGGAGAGTATAAAGACGGTAAGATTTCGAATAAAGAAGGCGCTATTTACGGAACCTCTCTGGTTTTTCTCAATACGGGGAATGAGTTCGTTCCATTAGGCATCTACAATTCTAAAGAGGAATGTGTCGAGTCTCTAGATCTTCCCATGGCAAGAGCTGTAGTTTTTGCAGATAAGGAAAAGCCTGCAGCAACGGGAAGTTATTATATGCTTTCTAATGAGTATATGCAGGTTATAGTCTCTCAGGAAAGTGGGGCGGTAGAGGGAATTAACCTTCCTTTTGCTTCCGATCACGAAGGGAATAAGAGCATTGTTAATGAGATAGGTTTTGATAGAGAGCTAGTGGTTAGCGCTCCAGCTGAAGCTTCTTTCCCAGGGGTTAAAGCTGTGGATTCTCAGCGTCAAAATGTATCGGACGTTGTAGGAGGCTATTATCCTTTGCTTAGACGAGGAATACTGTCGGGTACTAAAAAAATGGTTCCTCCTCAGTACCAAGCTTTGAATATAGTCTCTGGGAGAGAGCTGTCTTCGCCTGTGGCAACAGGGTTTCGAGTGGTTTCATTTGATGATAAAACCCTTGTTTTGGAAAGCGGGGATGGTGGTATTCGCAAAACTTATCATCTAGGGGATCAGCCTTACGCTTTTGAGCTAGAAATTCAAACTACTCGAGAACAGGAAGACTTGTGGATCACTTCGGGAGTTCCTGAGGTTGAGATTATGTCCAACGCTTTCGTTCCAGCGGTGAAGTATCACGCGGTGAAAAAAAATAAGGGTGATCTTTTTAATGTAAAATTACCTAAAGCAAAAGACCCCTTGTTAGTACGTAATGATGCTTCTCCTCAATGGATTCTGAATTCTAATGGATATTTTGGGGTGATTCTTGCTCCTCAAACACAGCTTCCTGTAGGGTATGCATCTTCTCTCGTTCCTGGGAATACTGTGCCTACACGACTTTCACAACTTTCCCCAAGAGATCAGGCCTATCCTGCTTCCAAATATCCTGGTTATACGGCTATGCTTCCTTTACCTAAAGAAGCGGGACGTTATCAGTTCATGGTATACGCAGGCCCTCTATCAGAGCCTACTTTGAAAGCTTTAGACCGAGCCTATACAAACTCTAAAGGAGAAACTCCTGAATATATTGATGCGATAGCTTTTAGAGGATTTTTCAGTTTCATAACTGAGCCTTTCGCCGCTCTGTTATTCGTTATAATGAAATTTTTCAAATTTCTAACTGGTTCTTGGGGAATTTCGATCATTTTATTGACAATTGTACTCAAACTTTTGCTCTATCCTCTGAACGCATGGTCTATCCGATCCATGCGTCGTATGCAAAAGCTCTCCCCATACATTCAAGATATTCAGCAGAAATACAAGCGCGAGCCTAAAAGAGCTCAGATGGAAATCATGGCTTTGTATAAGGTCAATAAGGTCAATCCGATAACCGGCTGTCTTCCTTTGCTCGTTCAGATACCGTTTCTTATAGCGATGTTTGATTTGTTGAAGTCTTCCTTTTTATTGAGAGGGGCAAGTTTTATTCCTGGGTGGATTGATAATTTGACAGCTCCGGATGTTCTTTTTTCCTGGGAAACTCCTATATGGTTCTTTGGAAAAGAGTTTCATCTTCTCCCCTTTTTATTGGGGATTGTCATGTTTGCTCAGCAAAAAATTTCTGCAGTTAAAAGATCTGGGCCAGTTTCGGATCAACAGCGTCAGCAGGAAGCTATGGGTACTATGATGGCGCTATTATTTACTTTTATGTTTTATAATTTCCCTTCTGGGTTAAATATTTATTGGCTTTCTTCTATGTTGCTTGGGGTTATTCAACAGTGGGTAACAAACAAAATTTTGGATGAAAAACATTTGCAGCATGAAGTGATTGTTAATAAGAAGAGATAGAGAATGCCGATAAGGCAAATAGTTCTGTTTTTTAATTAGAATAGTTTTTATTAAAAACTATTTAGCTGAGATGTTTTTATGCGGGCTTGGGAAGAGTTCCTTTTGCTACAAGAAAAAGAAATTGGGGTAGATACAGTCAATAAGTGGCTAAGGTCTTTGAAAGTCTTGTGCTTTGATGCGTGTAACTTGTATTTAGAGGCAAAAGATTCTTTCCAAGTAACTTGGTTCGAAGAGCATGTTCGCCATAAAGTTAAGGCTAGTCTCATCAATAATAACGGAAAACCAATCCGTGTTCGTGTAACCTCCTTAGACAAATCTGCGCCGTTTAAAGAGACACAAATACAGCAAGAAAAAACAGCTTATTTCACGATGCAGTATGGAGACACTGATCCGCAGATGTCCTTTGCGAACTTTCTCGTGACTCCAGAAAATGATTTACCAGTAAGGATTCTTCAAGAATTTGCTAAAGTTTCTGAGCAGAGTAAGGGATTTCCTTTTAATCCTATCTATTTATTTGGCCCGGAAAGTTCAGGAAAAACACATCTGATGCAAGCTGCTGTTGCAGGTTTACGCGAAGCCGGAGTAAAAACTTTGTATGTTTCGTCAGATCTGTTCACAGAACATCTAGTATCGGCTATTCGTTCTGGAGAAATGCAGCGTTTTCGTGCGTTTTATCGTAATGTAGAAGCGTTGTTTATTGAAGATATTGAGGTCCTTTCTGGAAAAGGCGCTACTCAAGAAGAGTTTTTTCATACATTCAACTCTTTGCATACCGATGGGAAATTAATCGTAATTTCTTCTACTTTTGCTCCTGGAGAGCTCAAAGCTATGGAAGAACGGTTGATTAGCCGTTTTGAGTGGGGAATTGCGATTCCTGTTAGTCCTTTAACAAGAGAAGGCTTGAAAAACTTTTTGGAACGAAAAACAGAAAAGCTGAATATTCGTATAGAGGAAACAGCTTTGGATTTCCTAATACAGGCTTTGTCTTCGCATGTAAAATCCTTATTGCATGCTCTCAACATGTTAGCAAAAAGAGTTGCTTATAAAAAGTTATCGCATCAGCTCTTATATCAAGGAGACATAGAGGTCCTGTTGCAAGATGTGTTGCAGGCGGCGGAGAATATTCGCTTAACCCCCTCCGGTATTGTTCGTGCTACGGCGCAGTATTACGGAGTTTCTCCTGAAAGTATTTTAGGGCGTTCTCAGTCCAGAGAGTATGTTTTCCCTAGACAAGTTGCGATGTTCTTGTGCAGACAAAAACTTTCTCTGTCTTATGTAAAAATCGGAGAAGTTTTCTCTAGAGATCACTCCACAGTGATTTCCTCAATTCGAGCCATTTCGCAAAAACTAGAGGAAGGCGATAGAGAAAGTGATATCTCCTGCGCAATACAAGAACTAACAAAGCGACTTTCGTCCGCTTATCAGAGTCTGGATTTTATTGTAGATTAAAGGAAAGAGACGGGGTTGCCCCGTCTCTTCACTGTTTTAATGTGTTTTACAATCGAGTCTGTGCCTGAATGAGAGGAGTTCCAGCGCTCCGGTCTCCCTTAATGATGTGGTAAAGCCTATATGCAAGAATTACGGCAAATGTTAGTTGGGTTATTAGGATAAGAACGCCTGTTGCGCCAACGGGGAGGGTAATAGCTGCGGCAACAAACGTAATGAGCGAAAGAACCACGCCTGCTGCAACAGCGACCCCTTCTGCAATGCGCGCAATTTTTGTTGCTAAACCGGATTTTGTAGGACTAGAGGAAGTCTTAGAAGCTGTCTCTGTTCGGCCTGAATTCACATCTTGCAAAGTAAAGATATTATTCCCTTTGCCCCCCCAGCAACCATACTCATGAGCTTTAACCATAAAGCCTCCTTAACTGAAAAGGCAAATATTTTACTTGATTTTTTACCGAATATCAAGACTCTTCACCCCATGGCTTTCTAGAAACAGAAAACTTTTTTTTAAATTTAAGATTTCTTATTCAAAAACCAACAAATTCTTTACGAGAGCAACCCCTATGCATTTTGACCGGACGAAGATCAATGTGGAATCTATGAAGCAAGCTATTCTTGAAAGGATGTATTGTGGAGTAGTCCAAACCCCTCAATCCGCATCAACCAGGGATATTTTTACAGCTGTCGCTAAAACTGTATTGGAGTGGATGGCTAAAGGATGGCTAAAGACACAAAGTAGCTATTATGAGAATGATGTAAAGCGTGTTTACTATATCTCCCTGGAATTTTTGTTAGGAAGGAGCTTGAAAAGTAATTTATTGAACTTGGGACTCTTAGATTTAGTGACAGAGGCTTTGTCGGATCTTGGTTATGATTTCAACCAGCTTGTTGAAATGGAACATGATGCAGGTCTTGGAAATGGGGGGTTAGGTCGATTAGCAGCATGTTTTCTTGATTCTATGGCAACTCTCGGCATTCCTGCCTATGGGTATGGTCTTCGTTATGATTATGGAATTTTTGATCAGCAAATAGAGAATGGATACCAAGTTGAGTCGCCTGATGAGTGGTTACGCTACGGCAACCCTTGGGAGATATGTAGGGGAGAATATTTGTATCCTATACATTTTTATGGAAAAGTAAAGCACAGCACGGATTCAAGGGGTAGGGATGTCGCCGAGCTAGTGGACTCCCAAGAAATTTTAGCCATGGCCTATGATGTTCCTGTACCGGGATTCAATAACGATACAGTGAACTCCTTGCGTTTATGGCAGGCTCAATCTCGCCATGGCTTTGAATTTAGCTATTTTAATCATGGAAATTATATTCGAGCCATTGAAGATATTGCATTAGCAAGTAATATTACCCGAGTGCTTTATCCTAATGATTCTATTTCTGAAGGGCAGGAGTTACGTCTTAAACAGGAATATTTTCTTGTATCTGCTACGTTACAAGATATTCTTCGTCGTTACACAAAGACACATCTTTCTTTAGATAGGTTACCGGAAAAAGTCGCTGTCCAATTGAATGATACGCATCCTGCTCTAGGTATTGCAGAAATGATGCGTCTTTTAGTGGATCGCGAGGAATTGGATTGGGATGTTGCTTGGGACGCAACAACAAAAATATTTAACTATACGAACCATACGATTCTTCCAGAAGCGTTAGAGAGATGGTCTTTAGACTTATTTTCTAAGGTGCTCCCGCGCCATTTAGAGATTATTTACGAGATTAATGCTCGTTGGCTAGCAAAAGTTTCTCAAAAATATCCAGGAGATAATGATAAGCGTCGGGCTCTCTCCATTATAGAGGAGGGAAGTTCTAAGTTTGTGAACATGGCAAATCTAGCTATTGTTGGGACGCATAAGGTAAACGGGGTCTCAACTTTTCATTCTCAGCTTATAAAAACTACATTATTTAAAGAATTTGTCGAGTTTTTCCCTGATAAATTCATTAATGTGACTAACGGGATTACACCTAGACGTTGGTTAGCTCTTTCCAACCAGCGATTAAGTTCTTTTTTAAATCGTACAATAGGAACGGATTATTTAACGAATCTTACCAATTTACAAAAAGTAATTCCTTTAGCTGAAGATAGTGGATTTAGGGAAGAGTGGCGTAAAATTAAAATACAAAACAAGGAGGAACTCGCATCTCGCATTCATAGAGAGCTGGGAATCTCTGTGAATCCACAGTCTATTTTTGATTGCCATATTAAGCGTATACATGAGTACAAACGACAGCTCATGAACATACTTAGGGTTTTATATTTTTATAATGAAATTCGCAACGGCGGCTCCGCAGAGAAGGTTCCAACAACGGTCATTTTTGGTGGCAAAGCGGCTCCAGGCTATGCCATGGCGAAGTTAATCATCAAATTGATAAATAATGTTGCTCATATCATTAACAATGATCCTAAAGTAAATGATTTGCTTAAGGTGGTCTTTTGGCCTAATTATAGGGTGTCTTTAGCAGAAGCGATAATTCCTGCAGCAGATCTATCCGAGCAAATTTCAACAGCCGGAATGGAGGCTTCAGGAACAGGCAATATGAAATTTGCTTTAAATGGGGCCTTAACGATTGGTACTATGGATGGTGCTAATATTGAGATGGCCGAACATATTGGGAAGGAACATATGTTCATTTTTGGTCTTTTAGAAGAAGAAATTGCAAATCTCCGAAACGAGTACTATCCCCAAGGAATTTGCTCTGCTAATCCCAAAATTCAGGAGGTTCTTGATATGGTATTACAGGCAAGACTTCCTCAAGAAGACAAGGATCTCTTTAAACCTATTGTGAATAGGCTTTTGAATGAAAGAGATCCTTTCTTTGTGCTTGCAGATTTAGAATCTTATATTGATGCGCAAAACCGTGTTGCAAGCGTTTTTCAACAACCTGAGGAGTGGACGAAAAAGTCTATCTACAACGTCGGGGGAATAGGCTTCTTCTCTAGTGATAGATCCATTGCTGACTACGCTTATAACATATGGAATGTCTCTAAGCTTCCTTCTTAGAAAGTAGGGGGGAAAGGAGTTTCTCCCCGTTAATTAAGAAGTAGAACAGAAGGGGCTTCAAGAAGTTTCTGTAGCCGTTTCATAAACATAGCCGCAGGGTACCCATCAATCACTCGATGATCTACAGACAGCGTGAGCATACATGTAGATCCTACAGCCAGCTCGCCATTTAAAACGATGGGCTGCTCTTCAACGCTTCCTACAGCTAAAATAGCTGCCTGAGGAGGATTGAGGATGGCTGTGAAATCGGAAATTCCTGTCATGCCAAGGTTAGAGATACAGAAAGATCCTCCTTTATATTCTTCCTCTTTAAGAGCGGATTGTTTGGCTCGTGCTGCTAAGGCTTTAATCTCTGCGGAAATCATACCAACATTTTTTCTATCTGCGCACCGGATGATGGGGGTAATGACTCCATCAGGAATTGCTACAGCAATGGAGATATCAATAGTAGAAAAGCGGATAATTGTATTGTCTACGCTATTGAATCCAGAGTTGATTTCTGGAAATTCTTTTAAAGCCAAGGCACAAGCTCGCACGATACAGTCGTTTATAGATAGCTTTATATTTTGGGCTTGAAGTTCTTTCAGTAATGCGAGTAGAGGAGAAGCATAAATCCGTTGTCGCACATAGAAATGTGGAATAAAGGTCTTAGCGGCTTGTAACCGTTTAGATATGGCTTCTCTAATAGGAGACAAGGGTTCTTCTACATAGGTGCCTGGATTCACTTCGGGAGCTTCTGGATATCCAAATCCTGCGATTCTTAAAGGAGGAGCCTTCTCTAAATCTTTTTTTACAATCCGTCCCCCTGGGCCGCTACCAGCTACCCCGGAGAGATCTAAGTTTTGTTCCTTAGCTAATTTTTTTGCTAAGGGGGAAGCCGACACTGGATCCCCAGGGTTTTTGATGGTTAGCGGGGTAGTTAGAGGTGGTTCTGGACGAAATCCCACAATGGCCATGGAAGGCCCAGCATAATGAGAATTATCCTGCTGAGAAGACGTATTCGGTACAATTTGTGTAGGCTCATCCGTGCTGACAGCCTCTTGCGATGGTAGAAGCTGTTTCAAATCGTACGTAACATTTTTCTCTGTTGAAAACACAGCAATAGGCGCCCCGACAGGAATCTTAGTTCCTTCTTTTACAAGAATTTCTAACAACCATCCATCTTCCGAGGCTGTGTGTTCTAACACGGCTTTATCAGTAGAAATTTCTAACAAAACATCTCCAAAATGGATTTCATCTCCAGCTTTTTTGAGCCACTTGACAAGGGTCCCTGTTTCCATTGTAGGAGAAAGCTTAGGCATTTTTAACAAAGAAACCACAACGTTACCTCATAAATTTTTCAATGGCATCCAGGATGCGGTTAATATTAGGAAGGGTCGCCATCTCTAGGGATTTATTGTATGGCATAGGAGTTTCTTTTTGACAAATTCTTAGAGGGGGGTGGTCTAAATAGTCAAAAATGTGTTCTGTAACAGTTGCTATAATTTCCGAAGCTATTCCACAAAAATAATGCCCCTCTTCTACAACGAGACAATTTCCTGTTTTTTTTACGGAAGAAAGGATCGCAGCAACATCTAAAGGCTTAATCGTTCGTAAATCTAAGATTTCAATAGAGATTTCCCAGCGTTGTTTGGCCATTTTAGCTGCCTGCTCCACAACAGTCACCATACGACTATGGGAAATAATGGTTAGATCTTGGCCTTCTTGAACGATTCTAGCTTTCCCAATAGGAGTAAGATATTCTTCCGAAGGGACTTCTCCTTTAAGGTTATAATCTAATTCGTTTTCTAAAAATAGAACGGGGTTATTATCGCGAATCGCAGATTTAAGAAGCCCTTTGGCATCTGCAGGGGTTGATGGAGCTATGACAATTAATCCTGGAATATTGGAATAAAGAGCTTCTACACAATGAGAATGTTGACAAGAGACTTGAGCAGCAGCCCCATTGGCTCCTCTAAAAACAATAGGAACAGAAAATTTTCCTCCGGTCATGTAGTGCATTTTTGCTGCATGAGAAATGATCTGATCCGCAGCGACTAAAGAAAAGTTCCAGCTCATAAATTCAATAATAGGGCGTAGCCCGGTTAATGCTGCACCAATTCCAATTCCGGAAAATGCGGCTTCGCTGATGGGGGTGTCAATCACCCGATTCGGGCCCCATTTATCTAAAAGATTTTTAGTAACTTTATAGGCACCATTGTATTCAGCGACCTCTTCTCCCAAGATGCATACATTAGGATCTCTGGTCATTTCCTCATCAATAGCTTGTCGTATGGCTTCTCGAATTTCGAGTGTAACAAATTTAGGCATAGACCCCCTCTTCTAAAGTTGCAACGGCTGGTTCTGGATCAAGACGAGCTTGGGAGAACGCTTCTGAGACTGCTGTTTTGCTTATTTGTCGTAGATCTTTAAAATCCTCCTCAGATAAGACGTTAATGCGGATCAACCATTCTTTTGCAAAAAGAATAGGATCTCGTTTAAGTAAACACTGCATTTCCTCTTTAGAGCGATACAAATTCGGATCAGAAATAGAATGGCCTCTAAAGCGGGAACATAAAGCTTCTACAACGATAGGAGCTCCCGTTTTTTGCATATGTTGATATGCTTTCTCGAATCCAATAAGCGAATTGAATAGATCGAAACCGTTGAGGGTAACAGAAGATATTGCGTAAGAAGGAGCTTGGGACTCCGCTATGGGTTGTTTAGCAATTGCTCTATGCAAAGCAGTTCCCATGCCCCAACCATTATTCTCTATAACAAGCATTAGGGGAAGGGAGTGAAGAGAGGCAAAATTCAATGTTTCATGAAACACTCCCTGAGCAACAGCTCCATCTCCAATAAAACATAAAGAGATAGAGGATAATTTTTGATATTTCATAGAGAAAGCGGCTCCCGCAGCTAAAGGAATTTGTCCGCCAACGATACCAAATCCTCCTGGAAGACGTTCGCCACACATGTGCATGGATCCTCCTCGTCCTAAGGCGCACCCCGTTTCTTTTCCTAATAGCTCTGCTGCCAGTTGATGTAGGGGAACATCTAGTAAAAGGGCAACTCCATGACAGCGATACGAAGAGAAAAACCAATGATCTTTCCCTGTACAGGCAATGGCTGCTGTAGCAACAGCTTCCTGACCTATATAGGAGTGGTAAAATCCCCCAACAAGGCCTTCCAAATACGCTGCTTCTCCTTGAATCTCAAATTCACGAATAAGCAGCATTTTTTTTAAAAGGTTAATGCAGAAATCTGTTCCGAAGTGTTCAATAACACGGGAAACTTGGTCTTCTGTAGTTTCCTCAGAAGCTATGTTGAGAGTCAGGAGCTGCATAGATTCTCTTGGATAAAGGGTTCCTAAAAAATATAGAGCTACTTTCAAAAACTTGTCTTGTTAGAAATTCGTTCAAGCACAATTTCTTGAAAGCCTTTCTTGTTATGCAAAGCCAGCGTGAAAAAGAAACCAGAAAGCTTTTGGCCTTCGCAAATATATTATATGTTGCCGGGCGCAAAGCCTATGCTACACAAAATAATTTTTCAGCACTACCTAGAAAAATGGATGAAGTACAGACCTTTTTTTTAACTTTAAAAATTTATTTTCTTTGCTCAGACCCTATTTTAAGAGGGTTTTGAGCGGTTTTCGGCTGTTGTATTTTATCAGAAAAACAATTACAATTTTCGCTCAAAATTTTGTTTGTTAGGAGCCGTAGTGAATTCTTTTAATGCCTTCTTCGGTATGTTATCTCCGGCAATTCCTAATGTGGGAGGCTCCTCTGAAGTCGTTGGAGAAAATAAACAATCTTTAGAAGAAAGAAGGCACGATAAAGAATCTAAGCTAGAAAAAAAACTTTTAGCTATCCGAAAAAGGTCCAAATGTTTTTGCCCTAGCTCCCCAAATGTTTCTCTGCAAACTAAATCACTAAAGAATGCTGGGAAGTTTCCTTGTTCCGAAGAAGAGTTGCAAGATATCCGAGATTTGTTCTCGTCTTTGGAATCGTTCAGACAACAGTTAGCCCAGTTATTTTTTTATACGCCTCCTTTAAATCTAGGGTGGGAGGATTTTTTAAAATTTTTCCAAGCTTTTGAGAAAAGGGAATTAGGCGGAATTTTATTTTCTGCGGGACCCTTCGAGTCTTTTGATAAATATTTGTATCAAGTGAATAGGGTTAGAGCTGTTCCCATGTTGGTTGCTACAACGGTCTCTTATGCTCTACAGGCATATTATTCTTATGCACATCGGGCCCCTTTTCAAGAAAAGGAGGATTTCTTTCGACTTGGAGAAGCCGTTGGGGAGTTTCTGAAACAAAGAAAGGTTTCTATTACTTTGATCTACAAAGAAATTTTAGATCTAGATGATAAAAAGTATTCTGAGCTATGTCGAGGACTTCAGCAATCACAGATTGTTCAGGGAGAAGTGTTTCATTCTTTGGTTCAGGAGAGAGAAGGGCTGAATCCAATTTCTGTGAACTACGACCTGATGGGGACTATTGCAGCGCTATCCGCAAATATAGATAGATCGTGTTTGCGGTTTTCAGGAAGTCATATTTTTCATGATGATGAAGCTGCTATTGAAACTTTGCACAAAGGTGGGGATGTTTTTACTTTTTCTTCTTTAGCTGAATTCCAGTTTAGCGAGAAGCGTTTACTGCATTTAGTCGATACAGGAAGAGTTTGCCCAGAAATTATCCGCAAGAAACTGATTAAAGTTTTGTTGTTAAAAAAAAGGAGCTCTTTATGAGCCCTTTGTTGTGAATAAAGAAAGCCAACTTCAAACGATCCAGCCAAATCAGTGCTGTTCGGACAAAGCCTCTAGCTTCTGAACCAACTTCTCCAGTGCTGCAACGCGTTCTTCAAGGCGAGGAAGATTGCGTACTTTGGCTACTTGGCGATGAATCTCTTGGTATGGACGAGCAGGAGCCCCTCCGTAGATTCCTGGGGAGGTGATAGATTTTGTAACACCTGTTTGTGCCATCATGATCACGTGATCTGTAATACAAATATGTCCAGTTATGCCGGCTTGTCCGCCAATAATTACATGATTGCCGATTTTTGTTGATCCCGCAATTCCTGCTTGCGCTACAACCATGCTGTGTTGACCAACCTCTACCTGGTGTGCAATTTGTACAAGGTTATCAATTTTAGAGCCTTCACGTATGATGCTGTGTTTAAATCTTCCTCTGTCAATAGTTGTATTAGCTCCGATCTCTACATCATCTTCAATAATTACTTTCCCCAAGTGTTTCAAATGTTTATGTTGTCCAAAAGCACTTGTGACATAGCCAAATCCACAAGAACCTATAATGGCTCCAGGTTGAATGATGACTCGCTTGCCGATAGAAACTCTTTCCCTAATCACAACTCGAGGATAAATATAAGAATGCTCTCCAACAGATGAATGAGCCCCGATAACGCTTCCCGTTCCAATATGACAAGCTGCTCCAATATGCGCATGTTGGCAAATTACAGCATAAGGCTCGATACAAACATGTTCTTCAATAACCGCTGTAGGGTGGATAACCGCCGTGGGATGAATACCCGGAAATCCCGAATCTACTGGAGTAATGAACAATTCCAAGCACTTCTGAAAAGCTAAAGAGGGGGACTCTGACACTACCAAGAAATTTTTGTTCAGCTCTCGATATTTTTGGAATTGTGTTCGAGAAAGAATAATGGCGCCAGCTTCCGAAGACTTCAAATGCTTAGCATATTTTTCATTGTCTAAGAAAGTAATGTGTGCCGCTTTTGCTTCCCCAATCTCTTCAACTCCGGAAATAAGAGTGGCTCCATTTCCGTGAAGCTCGACGTTTAAAAAATCAGCTAACTGTTTAAGAGAGTAAATGGGTTGGGACATACGGCACTCCTCGGCTAGCTTCGTATGTTAATTATTTTGAAAAGAATCATCAAGAATTTTAATGATATCGTCCGTTTTGTCTGCAGAGGCATCAATGGCTAATACAACATCTTCGTTAAGAAGCACCGAAAGGCCTTCCTGAACGCGAACAATTTCAGAAGCTTTTTTCACTTCGTCCATGATTTTTTGCATGCGTTTGAGATTGCTTTGATTTAGTATTTGGTAATACTGTCCCTGAGCGGTATTGTATTCGGCTGATAGCTCTTCGAATTTTTTTCTCAGCTCTGTTGCTGCAGATTCGGACAAACCTTCCATGTAGTCGTCGTCTTGAAGTTTCGAGTAAATAGAAGAGAGTTCTTCTTCCATCTTTCCCATGCTGTTTGAGAATTGTTTTTTCATTTTTTCAAATTCAGCAGCTTCTTTTTTGCCCAGAGCAGATTCTTCTAGACAGCGACGTAGGTTAACAATCCCGATCGTACTAGTAGAACTTGCTGCAAATGCGGGTGAAGAAACCAAAGACAGTGAGATAAACAATAAGAGCTTTTTCATAATTCTTTCCTATAAAAACATAAGCAGATAGGTGAAAGAAGAAGGGGGAGAGAGCTCCTTCTCCTTTCGGATTCTAGAATACTCCTCCCAAAGCAAAAAAGAATCTTTGAGATACATCAATTTTCTCATTATTAAACATTTCTGTTGGGCGGAAAGGCCAGCCCCAACCCAGCATAATGGGTACATTATTCATCATATCGAAACGCAAACCAAATCCAGCGCTACTACAAAGATCTTTAAGTCGAATCGTGTACTCTTCAGTTCCGATAAAGCCCGAATCAAGGAAAACGAATGCATTGATGCATGGCTGAGAAATCAAAGGATATTGAAACTCTTCTGTTAGCAATAAAGAAGATAAGCCTCCTTGAGGTTCTGTTGGAGAAAATTTAGGTCCAATAATAAACGGTTTGTATCCGCGAACAGTAGATTCTCCTCCTAAAAAGAAGCGTTCACTAACAGGGATTCCTTGTGCAGTTGTGGAGCCAAAAGGCTTAATAAATTTAGCTTCTCCTCGAATTTTTAAAACACCTTTTTGGGTGAGCAAACGATAGATAGAACTACTAGCTGTTAGTTTTGTGAACTGGTAGGTTCCTCCCAATCCAGATAATTCGAAGTTTAATGAACCTCGAACCCCCATAGTAGGCTTTCTAGGGTTATCAATGGAATCGTAAAGAACGTTAAGTCCCGCCGCAGAAACAAACCCTTTGTTGCTGTCTAGATCTGGTCCTGGTCTAGTGGAAGCTTGTGTTTTTTTGCGTAAGCTTAGACTAGTCTGACTACCACGATAATACAATCCATACTTCAATTTATCATTGAGGATGTATGTCGTACTGACGTTTCCTCCGTAAGTGTCAACAGAATAATCCTTAGATAAAGCCTTATTAATAGATTTATCTAATTCTACGCCGAGGATCCATGGAGTGTTCAAGAAGTGAGGTTTTGTCCATTTGACGGTATAATCAGTAGTCTTGTCTCCTAAATTGGCTTTTAAGAAAAGATATTCTCCACCTCCTCGCAAGGACTTAAATCCTTTTTTGAAAAAGTGTCGAGCGCCAAATAAATCAAAGTTGCTTTCTGCAATCTCTGCCCCCCCGAACAAATGGTCTATGGAACTAAATCCTAAAAATAGTCCGAGATTACCAGTTTCCGTTTCTTTCACCTCAATAAAAACATCTCTATAGAGATCATTTGAGTCCAACGGATCTAGTTGAGAGCGTACGGTATAAACGCTTACGCTTTTGAAATAGCCTGTATTACGTAAACGAGTTTCTGTATCCTCTAATTTTAATCTGTCAAAAGTATCGCCAGGGAAAAGACTTGTCTCGTGCAAGATCACATCATGTTTGGTGTGTGTGTTCCCTTTGATTTTGATGAGACCAACTTTATATGGAGCTCCCTCACTTACTTTATAGGTAACGTCATAAACGGGAAGGGTTGGATGAGCGCAAAAGGATACGTCCACATTTGTATTCACATACCCATATCTAGCGTAGGTGCTACGGATTTTTTGTGCCCCAGTCCAAATTTTTTCTGGACAGTACAAGGAATTAGGACCCACCAATAATTGTTTATCTAGTAGTCGTCTGGATAAAGAAGAAAATCCTTCCAAGTGTACGTGACCCAAAGTATACAATGGTCCTTTTTCCACATTGATAAGCAGCGTAAGATTTCCTTTAGCATCAGCGGAAACTTCTTTTGTTACCTTAGCGTCGGCATAGCCTTTATTTTGAAAATAGTTAGCTATAGCAAATAAATCCTGTTCCACCATGTCTGGATGGTATACTCCTGCCCCGGTAAACCAGCTGGTTGTGGTGGAGTATTGTTTAGTTAATACGAGATCTCCCAGTTCGGATGCCTCTGTTCGAGTAATGCCTGAAATGGTTAGTTTCTTTATGCGTCCGTAGGGGCCCTCTTTGATTTGAATAGAAATATCAATATAGCCTTCCTTCTCATTATGATCGTGAGAATAAGATATTTGAGAATCATAATATCCGCGTCTTAAATAAAGCGTTCGTAGAGCATCAAAATTTTTAAAAAATTGCTCGCGATCAAATAAATCGTTTTTATAAAGCTCTAGAGTCTTTAAAACTTTATGAGTAGGAATGGCTTCATTCCCGGAAACATGGATTTGTCTGACAACAGGTTTTGCTGTTAGAACTAAGGAGATAACTGCTTGTCCATTGCGAAACTCTACAATGGGCTCTACACGGTCGAAATCTTTCGAAAGCGTTCTTAAATCTTCATCAAAATCCGCCTGAGAGAATAGCATGCCCTGCTTCGTTTTTATTTTGGGAATAGCGCGCTTGTTCTGAACGTTTTCTCCTTGAGTTGTAATGGTAACAGATTGTACCACGATACATCGTTCTGGAGACGCTCCGAAAGCCTTTTGTAAAAAGGGGAGCAACAGTAAAACAGCGAGTTGCAGAATTATTTTTTTTCGTATTCCAAGCATTCTTACTTCCTTTATCTAGAAAAGTCTTCGCAAGGGATGAAGCTTTGTCCTGCTCTCTTGAGCAGATGTCTTTTTCTTTTCAAAAAAGAGAAAGACATCCTTCTTCGACCGGAAGCTATCCTCACAATTGCCTCTATGTACGTTGAGGAGAGCTCCCTAAGACCTATCCAATTACAATAGAGAATCGAGGATAATTTGACTAGCCCTACAAATACAGCAAAAAAAGAAAACGATTGAACTATCAAGCCCAGAAAAAGGGTGGGGGAAAAAGCAGCCCCTCTAGCAGGTTCGGGGGAGAACTCAGAGGGGTGCTGGTCGCTGGCAAAAAACTAGCTAAACCGCCTCAAATATACTTTAAAAGGTGTTTTTTGAAAAGCGTTTCGGTTTGTGAGATGGCTAAAAACCGTTTCTTCCAGCAAAAGCTCTGGCTAGGGTGTTGGTGTCTACAAAATCAAAGGATAACCCAACTGGCATTCCAAGGGCCAATCTCGAAATTTTTATGGGAAGGTGGGAGAATTCTTGTTTCAAAAACAAGGCAGTAGCATCTCCTTCTAAGGTTGCGTCAAGGGCTATGATAATTTCTTGGGGAGAGAAGTCTTCTATACGTTGTTTGAGAATAGCGAGCTTTTCTAGAGACAAATGTTTCCCGGTAATGGGAGAAAGAAGGTTTCCTAAAACAAAGTAGTGACCTTTAAAAATTTTGGATCTTTCAAAAGAAAATACATCTTTTGGTGTTGCAACGATGCACAAAGATGAAGAGTCTCTAGATTCGCTACAAAAATCACAAGGGGTTGTTTTATTAGCTTTTAGGCAAAAACAGTCCGGACATGTTGCGTGCGAAGTAGAAAATTCTTGTATGGCCAAGCCCATGGCCTCAACTTGAGCAGGGTCCCAATCCAGTAATTCAAAAGCAATCTTTTCAGCTGATTTAAATCCAATTCCAGGAAGTTTTTTTAAAAATGAAATGAGTTTTGCAATGTAGTCTGGATATTTCAACATGTCTTTAAGCCAATTGAGATCTGTACATCTAGATAATCGATTATGGGGATAGATGCAAAATAAAGGTTAGAGTATAAACGCCCCTAGCAGTATACTCGATTTTTTCTTTTTGTTTGCAGGTGCATGTGAAAAAAGATGTGAGAGCGTCGATCTGGGGAACTGGTTCGTATTTGCCTAAAAAAATTTTGACGAACGCGGATCTAGAAAAAATGGTTGAAACTTCCGATGAGTGGATTTCAACTAGAACGGGGATTAAGGAGCGTAGAATAGCTTCTTCCGAAGAATTTTCTTCTTTTATGGGGGCCAAGGCTGCAGAAAAGGCTATAGAGGCTGCTCAAATTTCTAAAGATCAGATAGATTGTATTGTATTTTCTACTGCGGCTCCCGATTATATTTTCCCATCCAGTGCTGCATTGGCTCAAGCTTATTTGGGACTTAAAGATGTCCCCGCTTTTGATTGCCTGGCTGCATGTACAGGCTTTCTTTATGGGTTGTCTGTAGCTAAAGCCTATGTGGAATCCGGAATGTATCGGTGCGTCCTCGTGATAGCGGCTGACAAGCTATCTTCCTTTGTTAATTATGAGGATCGCAATACTTGCGTGTTGTTTGGAGATGGCGGCTCGGCTTGCATTGTAGGCCCGTCTAGACCAGGATCTTTAGAAATAGCCAAAGTAAATTTAGGGGCGGATGGAAAACAAGGGGATCTTCTTCGGTTGCCTGCAGGAGGAAGTCGTTGTCCAGCATCTCAAGATACCATACAAAAACAACAACACTTCATTACCATGGAGGGTAAGGAGGTGTTTAAACACGCTGTGCGACGGATGGAGTTTGCGGCAAAAACTTGTATTACGGAAGCTGGGCTACAGGAGAAAGATATAGATTGGTTAGTTCCTCATCAGGCGAACGAACGTATCATTGATGCGATTGCAAAACGTTTTGCTGTTAAAGATTCTCGAGTTTTCAAGACTCTTGCTAAGTATGGAAATACTGCAGCTTCTTCTGTAGGCATTGCCTTAGATGAACTATTACGTACCCATGATATTGGTGTGGAAGAGCGATTATTGTTAGTCGCTTTTGGAGGAGGATTGTCATGGGGAGCTGTAATTTTACAGCAGGTGTAGCAGAGGAGATCAAGTTATGAAACGTATTGGATTGCTATTCCCGGGGCAGGGGAGCCAATTCGTGGGTATGGGCAAGGATCTTTGTCAACAATATCCGGAAGTAAGGAGCTTATTTGTTCAAGCAGATGAGTTCCTTGGCTTTTCTTTATCTTCTATTATGTTTGAAGGCCCAGAAGACGTCTTGTTGAAGACAGTGAACAGCCAGCTAGCTATCTATCTTCATAGTTTAGCTGTATTAGAGGTTTTGTCTAAGCGGTGTTCTTTTGACCCAGTTTTGGTGTCTGGTTTAAGTTTGGGAGAGTACACCGCTTTAACGGCGTCCAAGCGGGTGAGTTTGGAAGATGGTCTTCGTGTTGTGCAAAAACGAGCGGAACTCATGAATGCTGCTTGCGAACAATCGCTAGGAGCAATGGCTGCGGTTTTGGGATTAACCGCAGATGTTGTGCAAACAGCTTTGGAATCTTTGGGTGAAGGGATTTGGGTAGCTAATTACAATGCTCCTAAGCAAATCGTGATTGCTGGAATCAAGGGGAAGATAGAGGAGGCTGCTACGATTTTGCGGGGGTTGGGGGCTAAAAAAGTAGTTATGCTAAAAGTTTCGGGAGCTTTTCATACTCCGCTTATGCAAGCTGCTCAAGATGAACTGACTCCTTATCTTTATCAGTTGGCAATCAAGGAGTCGAATATTGCTTTTGCTTCCAACGTAATAGGAGAGTTGGTCCAGGAGAGTACAAAGATTCGTTCTTTAATGGTTAAACAAATGACTTCTCCAACACTGTGGTATCAAACCTGTTTTCAAATTGATCCCAAGGTAGATTTGTTGCTTGAACTTGGACCAGGGAATGTTCTGACAGGGCTTTGTAGATCTATAGGGCTTGTTTCTCCCTGCAAACATTTAGGATCTGTAGAAGATATAGAAAATTTTTGTCGGAGTTGTGATGAGTAGTTTATTGATGAACAAGACAGCAATTGTGACAGGCGGTTCTAGAGGGATTGGTTTTGCCATAGCAAAACTATTTGCGGAGCAAGGGGCCGATGTTCAAATCTGGGGGATTAATGGGGATGCTGGTCAAGCAGCTGCTCGAGAGCTTTCTGAGAAAGCAGGAAGAAAGGTGTCTTTTGCTTTAGTGGATGTGAGCAAAAATGAGATGGTTTCTGCTCAGATTCAGCAGTTTTTAACAGAATATGGGACTATCGATATTGTTGTTAACAATGCGGGTATTACTCGAGATGCTCTTTTGATGAGAATGTCCGAGGAAGAGTGGTCTGCGGTGCTCGATACGAACTTGGGATCTATATACAATGTTTGTTCTGCAGTTATAAGGCCTATGATTAAAGCTAGGTCTGGAGCTATTGTTAATATTAGTTCTATTGTAGGGCTAAGAGGAAGTCCGGGGCAGACAAATTATGCCGCTGCTAAAGCAGGAATTATTGGATTTAGCAAAGCCTTGTCTAAGGAAGTTGGAAGCAAAAATATCCGGGTTAATTGTATTGCTCCTGGATTCATCGATACAGACATGACTAAGGGATTAAGTGATAATTTGAAAAATGAATGGCTAAAGGGCGTCCCTTTAGGGCGCGCTGGCTCTCCAGAAGAAATCGCCAAGGCTGCTTTATTTTTAGCTTCTGAGCAATCTTCTTATATTACAGGACAGGTTTTAAGCGTTGATGGGGGGATGGCTTAAGGAGTTGGGAAAGGTTATCTTGAAAAATTAAGTTTTTTCGTGTTAACTTCTTCTTTATCTTCGCGAGCGGTTTGTGCTTCTCGCTCTAAGTCCTTCTAAATTTTTTATTTAGTGGGAGTTTCGTTGGCTGTATATACAGTCAGAACCGGTAGCTAGGCAAGGTTGCCCAGCTTATTAGGAACCCTTACGCATAGAATGTGCGAAAGAGTAGACTTGTGGGAGTTAGTTAATCAAGCTTTATTTAAAGCTAGATTTTTTTGCTGTAAACTCTGCGAGAAAACCAGTGGTTGCTTTGAGCAGCCACAAGTCGGCCGTCTACTTGAGATGGAAGGCGCTTCATTTTGAAATGAAAGTAAGGATCATAGGATGAGTTTAGAAGATGATGTAAAGGCAATTGTAGTTGAGCAGCTTGGAGTAAGCCCTGA
This sequence comes from Chlamydia suis, assembly GCF_900169085.1. Lineage (NCBI taxonomy): Bacteria > Pseudomonadati > Chlamydiota > Chlamydiia > Chlamydiales > Chlamydiaceae > Chlamydia > Chlamydia suis. The sequence continues at coordinate 290,424 of NZ_LT821323.1, read as the reverse complement.
GGACGTCAAAGAAACTTCCTCTTTCATAGAGGATCTTAATGCTGACAGTTTGGACTTGACCGAGTTGATTATGACTTTAGAAGAGAAATTTGCTTTTGAAATTTCTGAAAATGAGGCCGAACAACTTCGTACGGTTGGCGATGTAATCAAGTACATCCAAGAGCGTCAAAACTAAACTCTTTGCAAAGAAGAGTCTTGCGTCCACAGCTTCGATAAGAGGAGCTGTGGTTTTTTTTTAATTCCGAAAAATTATTTGTTTTGAGTAAAGCTCTAACAACGCTAGCGCGACGGAAGGGCATTCTTCAACGATGCTTAAGAACTGTCCTTTGTTCAATACGAGCGTTTTTACAAGAGTAATAGCTTCTGCAGAATATTCTCTAGGCTTGCTATTGAAAAAGCTTTCTTCTCCAAAGCAATCAAGAGGTTTGAGACGTGTATTAATAGCTGGTTCTTTGGCAAAGATTCTTACACATCCTTCAGCTATGACGTATAAGCTAAAGCTTGGTTGCCCTTCTGAAAAAATTTCGGAGCTTGCCTTAAAGAGCATGTCTTCGGACTTATCTGCTATCGAAAGTAGCACATCCATATCCAAAGAAGCGAATAGAAACGTTTTTTTCAGGAGAAAAGCTTTGTCTATAAGGTTCAAGGAAGTCCCTCCTAAAGGATTAAATTTGCGGACTCGTTATACATTCTCGGGATAGTATAGAGGTTTTTTGTTTCTTCGCAAAGTTTTGTAAAGCAGCAGAAAACTCTGCATCACAAATAGAAAGCTCTTCTTTTAATTGCAAAGCTGTAAGCTTGCTGAAATGGAAAGGAGTTTTTTCGATCCAGTTAAGAAGTTCTTCAATGGCTAAAGGTTCGACACCTCTTTTTAGATAATATTTTTCTTCAAAAACTGGTACATCACGGTATACAAAAGGCGTGATGAGAGTAAAAAGATGGCTTTCGCTATCTTTTTCCAAAGATTCTAGAGCTTGGGCTCGAGCCTTTAAATTCTTTCCTGTTAAGGATCTGATTAAAACGTCTGCATAGTCTGTGGAACCAACGATAGCTAAAAAAGCTAGCATGAAATTTACTTCAGCGTGGTAATTAGCCTCCAAGGTTTCGATAAGTAGATGGAGATCGTAGCGAGGATAACGCTTCTGTATAAAATTTTTATGATAATCATAAAATAGAGCTTTGCTAGCTTTAGCTTTTAAAATTTTTAAAGCGAGTCGTTTTAGCTGTCGATGATCGATCTGGCTTAGTGCTTTTGCCGCCATAATACGGCAGCTATTGTGTAAGGAGGAATCAGAGATAATATCGACTAAAATAGGAACACATTCCTTAGGAAGAGAAGCTAAAATAGTTTCTGCGTGCTTGCGCAAAACATTTTTGAGTTGAACTGCGGTGGTGATGAATTCCTGAATCAAAGAAGGTTGTAAGAGAGGGGCCAAGGTCTTGAGTAAGGCCATAGAGGCTTGTATATCCTTAGTTTTTTTCAGGGTATGCAAGATAGTTGGGCCGTATTGGTTATATTGCTTGTCTGCGCAGCTTTCTAAAGCTAAACACGCCTGTAGGAAAACTTGCTCATTGGGATGTGTTAAAAATGGAAGGATAATAGGAAAATTCGAAGGTCTGCGTTCCAGAGCTAAGACAGAAAGCCCTTTGACTATTAACTCGGGATCTTCAGATTGTAGAATTTCAGAAAGGCGGTTTTGAGCAAGAGTCTGATATTCTCCACAGGGTTTGTATTTTCTTACGCTAAGAATAGCGGCGAACAATCTGTCCCCAGATTGATCGTAAAGATCATCGGCAACGTCAGAAACATTGAGTAAGTCATGTTCCACAAAATAGAAGTGAAGAGCTGCGGCAATGGAAGGATGTTGGGGAAGGCTGCTCCATCGTTTTAAAAGCTCCAGAGTAAGAAAATCTTTGGCCCAAACACTGTTTTTCAACATATTTAACGTTTTGAGCTTCCCTGACAATCCTAGTTTGTTCATATGAAGAAGTAAATTAGGCAGGACCGCACGATTTTTGAGATTTAACAGGTGTTGGAACGCAAACATCTGATGGCGTTCTTGAGGGCTTTTTAAATGGGTTAATAGGAAGAGTTCTGCTTGACGTTTTTCTGTGTCACTCATCTCAGAGAATCTCTCGGATATAGAGCGTTTAAGGTGCACGGCTTCTAAAGAAAGATTTCTCAGGATTGCTTTGGAATAGCTAGTCCGTAATAGCATTGCTAGAAGGATGCATACTGCGGAGATGATAATACAAAGAGCGTACTGATGAGGGATGAACAGGCAGAGAAGAGCGCAGATAAACATGCCTGCGGGTTCAACAAAAGATTCGATAGCAATACGCACTTGGTTTCTGATTTTATTAGGAATTCCATAGATCAACAGTTGTAAATTGTTGTCGTCCAAAGCGTAAGCTAGGCCCTCTCTAGCAATCATTCCCATAGTTGCTATAAGGACAGAAGTTTTAATAGACCAGCAGAAGAATAGGCTAAAGAAACAAATCGGAGCAAAGAGAATAATATTATTGATTCCAAACTTTGTAATTACTCGGCTATAGGCGAATAGCGCAAAGAACATATTCCCCAAAGAAATCCAGGAAGAATATTTGGTAAAATTCTCTGTTAACTCAAAATTATTCGCATTCCCAAATTGAGTATCAAAAATTTTTAAGTAATTGTATTCGGTGAATACAACAAGCAATTGCATGAGAAAGTAAAAACTAACCAGATAAAAGGTATATTTATCTTTTAAGCATAGTTTCAGGGTTTGTTTCGTAGATGGAGGATACCCAGTATCAAGGAATAGGTCGTGGTCTTCAGAGAGTTCTTTTAGCGAGGAAGAAATGTAGTGTACCAAAGGAAAGGTAAGAGTTATGACGGCAATAAAGGCGGCTAAAATAAGCTCTGCTCCCAGATACTGAATCTGGTTGACAATACGAGCGCCTAAAAAGTCCCCGAAAAACGTAATTGCATTGAAAATGCAGAAATGGCGTTTAGCATCTTGGATATTAAAAAATTGATCTACAAAACCCCAAAAATTAGCATAGCACAGAATAGTTAGGCCCCAAATTAGGATTCTGTAAATAAAAATTGGAGAGCCAGAAACGCTCCTATGTATGGCAAGATGCCAAAAAAGGTAAAAATTACAAACCAATACACAAGATATAAACGAAAGAAAAAGGGCCTTTGGCGAAGCTCTTTTTCGGGAAAGATTATAAAGAATTAGACAAGAAATAAAGCAGAGGAAAAAAGATGCGCCTAAATAAGCAAAAGGTAGCTTTTCTGCTCCGATTTCCTCTAAAAACAAGCTTTCTCCCAGAGCCAAAGAACCGTAGCACGCAACGCTCCAAATAAGCCCTAACAAGAGAAACAATAAGGCTCGCTTCTCTTCCCCACGACGCAAACTGAGCAAAAAACGTAGAGCTCGCAATGATCAGCTTCCTTTATAGAAAAAGGAACATGCTAATAGATTTAATTATTAATTTCAAGTGCGTTAAAAATTAACTCTAATTCTAAACATTGCTTTATACAAGGTTTCGCTTGAAGTTTTTCAATCATTTTTTGTTAAAAATATGCTGGCAATAGAAACGCAGCAAATTAGTGTAGTGATAGAGGCGCTAACGATAGCCCAGATAGCATTAGTTGATCCGGCCAAGATAACAAGAATGAAGGGCAGAACCCCGCTAAGCCCTAGAGAAGCAAAAATGATAACGGCTACGGCAAGAATTGTTGCTGCAACTAAACAGGCTGCCAAAAACAGGGGCCCCAATCCCAAAGCCCCTTGTGTTTGGGTCGTTTGGGCTAATTTTTTTTTAAGAGAAGAGACCTCTGTTTGCAGAGTAAAAAGATTGTTCTGCATAGAAGCTAGTTGCTGAGGATAGACAGGAACAGTGAAAAAAGGGTCAGTAGGACTCCAAACGGAAAATTGAGGGGAGGATGCGGATGGCAATAACGGAGAAGAGGAGCCTTTTTTCTTTTGAGGGGCAGGAGAGGGCGGGCAAGGAGCCGTGGATTTACTTGATGTATCGGATACGGAGTATGTCATAGCACTACAACCCTTTTTATTCCCAGATAGCAAGATCTTTTACTTTTCTAAAATTCAGTTGTTAAGTCTTATTGCTGGGGAGAAAATTTGGTGGAAATGATAAATGTCTGAGGTTTAGTAAGAAGCTCGATGTTGCGAAGGCAAAGAAGTAGCAGCGTTGTGGCTATACAGGTGAACACGGGAAGGGATACGCTGGCTCCAATAGTTACTGTGTTAAGTGCGGCTAGGAGAAAGGGGAATCCCCCGCAAATCGTAACGATAGAAAGAACGATCGCAGCGATTGCTGTAAGCGCAAAGAATGTCAGAACCGCGATAACTATTTTCTTGCTAGTTGGAATATTGTTGGTTTTAACAGAAATTTGACTAACACTTTCTGGTGTTGTTGGATTGCATACCGGATGAAGCATGTTTCCCTCTGTAAGAATCTCAATAAGGGGCTTTCAATGACTCAGAAAGCCCCGGTTGGCTGGTGAGTATACCATGCAAAAGACTTACGATCAACTCGCTTAAGAGTTAGTTATTCAAGTAAAATCTTGTGTATAATTTGCGATTAAGAAGAAATAGAACTCCTCCTCCTAATCCCCACTGCATCAGCAAGCTCGAAATATTATAAGAGCGAAAGGGGTTCCACCAGTATTCTTGAGGAAGTAAGGCGCCTTCATAGAAATACCAGGCGAGTAAAAAAATTCCTTCTAAAGGTAGTAAAAATTTCACTAGAATGTCGAAGTAAGCTTTCAATTTGTAATCACCGGGCACGGTATTGATCACTTCTTTTCTCAATGATGGGATACCGTAGCTCACGGCCGCATAAATAAAAATCATGCCATTGAGAATGAGCGCGATTCCCCAAACAGTGTCTTGGTTGTCAAAGAATTGCAGATTCAAAGCGGAAGGGACCCCAATCAGGAAAGCTGTAACGGTTGCAAAAGATTCTGCAAGGTGTTTTTTGATGCCGAATTCTGTTAGTGTTTGTGATAACAGAAACAGCATGGAGATCATTGAAGATAAGGCTGCCATAGAAAATGCTAGGAAAAAGATAGCACTGAAAAAAGAGGAAAGAAGGCTGGCATGAGGTAGTCGAGTGAATAGCTCTGGGAGATAAATGAATGCCATGCCTATATTGGATGCTCCGACTCCCTCTCTCAACCCCAACAGTTCTATTGAATCTAAAGATGCGCAAGCGGAAAAAACAATTACGGCCATAAGAAAGGAAATAAGGTTATTGGTAATGGCGGTAATGGCTCCGTTGGTGACCAAGCTTGTTTGTTTTGAAGCGAATCCTGCATATACGAGCAGAAGCCCCCAACCAGCTCCAGTGTCCCAAGCGTTTTGGGTCAAAGCTTCTATCCACACTTTATAGTCGGATAAAGACTCTTTGTTGAAAACAAAGAGAAGACGAATGCCTTCCCAGGCGTTAGGTAGGGAAACTGCTCTTGCTAACAGAGCAAGAGAACAAAGGAAAAAGAGGGGAATCAAGATCTTGTTACAAGTCTCTATTCCGTTAACAACTCCTTTTCGAATGACGCAATAAGCCAAGAATAGGGCTAAACAATGGCAACTCAGAGGCATCCAGCTTTGGCAATGATTCGCCCAAAGTTCGGGAAAGTTGTTGCCGGGAAGGATTTTTCCAGATAAAGCATAAAAAAAGTAACTAAATCCCCACCCCACAATATTAGAATAGTAGCCGAGTATGCAGGTTGCTACGAGGACTACAAATCCTCCTAGCCAGGCAGCTTTTGGGCCTGCAGTTCGAATCAGAGCTCCTATAGGAGCTTTCCTAGTAAGCTTTCCTATAGAAAGCTCAACAATAATTAGCGGGATAGACCAGATTAAAAGAAATAATAACCATAAAAGAATGAAGCCTCCGCCCCCATTTTGGGCTACCATTCTGGGGAATCGCCAAATGTTCCCGGCTCCGATAGCAACTCCCATCATAGACAAAATAAACCCTAGTCTCGATGAGAATACGGTGTTTTTTTTATTCATAAATTGTTCTCTTTTTTTTGGGGTAATCGTAAAAAAGCCCGACTCGTCTGATCACGTAAGTCGAGTCGCTCCCGTAGAAAAAGACTTGATGCTAGGACAGAAAGACCTTTGATAGAGGCCCCTCCAAAACATTCTCGTCTCCAATTTAATAAGCTCGAGGGTTTGGGGTCTACAGAAGCTTTTTATTTCAGAGTTTTATTTGTTTGGGCGCGGGCAGGACGGGAGCTCTGTGTCGAAGCCAGAAAATTTTTTATTTATCAGGGAGACAACACAGCAGTCAGACCAAACATTGATCAGGGTTTCTAACATGTCCAGTAAAGCATACGCAGGAAGAATGAGGCCTAAAAGACCTAAAGGTATATTCATAGAAGAGAGTAAAGACGATGTTAGAAAATAGCATCCCATAGGAACCCCTGCGTTCCCAACAGCAGCTAGAGTCGCTATAAAGACCCAACTAATCAGCGACAAAGGAGAGAATGTGATTCCATTAGAGACTCCGATAAAAAGTACTGTTGTCAGAATAAATGCAGCGCAAGCGTTCATATTAATTACGGAGCATAAAGGAAACACAAATCTAGAAATTGTAGGGTGGATATGCAAATTTTCTTCTGCGACTTCCATTGTTAGGGGTAACGTTGCTGCAGAAGATTTGGAAAAAAACGCTGTAACCAGGGGGCGAGACATACGCTTAAACGTTTGTACAGGAGAGAGGCCCTTTGCTTTGAGAAAAAGGGGAAGGACAACTAGTCCTTGAAGGCAATTAGCTCCAACAACACAAAATAGATAGCCTCCGAAAGAAGAGAGCTCTAAACTTCCTGTACGCATCTCTCTCACGAAAAGAAGCGAAAAGGCAAAGGTTGCTAAAGGGAGCATTTTTAAGACGCCCTTAGCTATGTTAATAAGCAAGGAAAAAAGGGTGTTGAAGGCACTTCGAACGAACGAGCGCTCAGTTTCTGGGAGAGAAAGGGAGAAGATAGCTAGTAAGGAAGATAAAAACGCTGCCGCAATGACATTGCTTTCTAGGAAAGGCTCTAAAACATTTCCTGGTATTGTTTTTGAGAGGACCGCCAAGTATCCAGTTGCATTAGCTTCTGCGCTTATGCCAATCTCGGCAAATCGCACTGAGGGCTTGACAAGAACAAACAAAGCCAGTGCTATACAAGCAGAGATGACGGTTGTCAGCAGGGTATAGTACAAAGAAGCTCTGACAACAGCAATCATAGACCTGAGATTATTGATGGACGTGATCGTAGAGCCAATAGCACAAAATACGAGTGGTAGGCTCAAAAGTTTCAGAAGTTTCAAAAAAACAGCGGAAATGATCTCTGCGCCGAAGGAAATAAAAGGAAGATGGGGGTACCCAAGAAGAAGTCCGAGCAATATGCTTAAGCTCAGCAAAACGTTGCTTCTTTCAGAAAAAAACAAAAATTTCGTAGGTGAGCGCATACAACCTCAGTTTTTCTGAAATAAGCAATGTTTTAGGGATTAAATCTAAGAAAGAGAAGCTTTTTTTTCAAGAAAAGAGCTTTTATGAAGTAAGGGAATGTTAAGAAAAATTAATTTTAATAAAATGACCGCATCTAGTTATTAAAAAGGAGGTTATGATACAATAGCCCCCCGAACTTTACTTGAGATATTAAAATTTGAAAGAGGGGGAAGGGACAAATGAGTTGTCCTATCGGTAATGGGGGAGCGCATGGCGCGCGCTTTCTAAGTATGGCCGAAAGCTTGTCCAATTGTACAGATAAAGTGCGGGAAATGTGCTCCGCAAAAGTAAGTGCCAGAATTACTGGTATAGTGTTGACTGTGATTGGACTTTTAGTGGCTGCGGCAGGAATTGTGGTTGCTGCGGTAGGGATTGGATGCGCAGCTTCTTTGGCAGCAGGATTGGGCTTAGTAATTGTCGGTTCTGTTCTTTTGGGATTGGGCTTAGCTAAAGCGAGAAGCCGCCGCGCAGAGTTAGAGCGTCAGCTTGCGACTATCGAGCGTCAAGTTCAGAATCTCAGGGAGGAACACGAAGCTTTAGAAGAGGTCTATAACATAAACCGTCTGGCTCGTCGAGCAGCAGGTGAGCACTGCCAAGAATTAGAGAAACAAATACTCGAGCTATGCGAGAAACACGCGCAAGCTATACGAACTCTTGAAGAAGATGCGCGCAAAGAAAAGGAACAAGTCACGAGTTGTTTCAAGACACGATTGCAGCAGAGCCAGGATGCTTGCAGCCGGCTAACGCTGGAGTTGTGTAAAGCAAAAAATCAGTGTGAACAACTTCAACAACAGTTGTGCTCTTTGGAGTCCAAAAAGAAAAAATAAAGGTTGCAAGGTATTTGATCCTTTGAAAAGCCCTCCTTTTTTGGAGGGCTTTTTTTTGGCCTCTAAAAAAGGGCTTTTCAATGATCTCGATGCCGCAAGTGCCACAAAATCAGTTTTTTGCGAATAAGGAGTGTTTTGATAAAGTGTTCCCGCTTTAAATTTGAAAAAGGAAAACAATGAACACTATTAATGTTAATGGGCAGTCAGCTCCTGTGACAACATCCTCTTCAACATCTTTGAACTCGGTTGGCAAAGGCCAGTCTACGAAGGCAAAAATTTTAGACGTTGCTCTACTCATTATAGGAGCTTTGATTGCGGTTTCCGGAGTGCTCGCTTTTGTTTTGGGATCCAGTTGTACGATCTTTTTTGCCTTAGGTATTGCAGCATTAGTTTTAGGATCAATTTGTTTGGGAGCGGGATTATCTCGTATTGTGTGTAGATCCCATTACGCAAAATTGGAAGCTCAAAATCTTTCTACTCGTCAGCAGTTGCGTAGTCTTTCGGAAGAGAAAGATGCTTTAACTTCCGTTGTTTTGATTAATAAACACTTCTTGCAAGAGCTGGTCAAAGAAGTCCAAGCGTTGGAGAGTAAGGCTGTAGAACTAGAGGCGGATTGCCTTGCCCAACTAGAGAAAAATGAAAAAGAGTTGTTAGAGGATGTGCGATTAGTTTTGTCTAGTTATACCAGAAGGTTAAAAGATGTTGAACAGGAAAAAGCTGCTCTTAAATCATCTTTAAATCATTAGAACACCTCTGCTCGAACTTCTGCTTAATCTTTTGTTCGTGTTTTTGCAGTAAAACATTCTAATGTTGCATCTGTAATAGCCTGGAAAACCTGAGTCAGAAAAAGATTTTAGGGCATTACGTTTCGTGATGATCTGGGCTTTTCAAAAAATCGAGTTCTTAAACGCAAACAATATCTTCTTTTCTGAGGCATTGCATCTATTGTCTCGTGCAGAGGAAAAGAGGGTGAATTAAAAAGTTTTTAGTTTTTATTCGTCTTTTCTATCATCCTCGCCCTTTTTATAGATTAGGACGACGATGACCGGCGTTTCTTGATGTTCTTCTTGTAATTTAGCTCAAATACAACAGTTAGATTCTTCTTTTTTTTAATAGTTCATAGAAAAAGTCTAGTGTTTATGGCTTCATTAGGGGTTTTCTTTGTTTGGGGTAGTTGCGCTTTGTTGTGTTTGTTCTATGGAGAGGCTTCTCTGTTGTTTGTGGGGCTGGGGTTGGGATCTGTTAATGATTAGCTCAGTAGTATTAGGGCTAGGCATGGTAGAATAGTAGGTATTCGGGAGGATCGCTTTATAATGGAGGAGATCTTTTCAATGTGCTGCTGTTAGAAATGGTGTAAAAAATTTTTTTATTTAATTCGCTTTCCTGTAGCATGGGTGCCTTTTTTTATAAATAGAGGAACTATGTTTAGTATTTCTCCCTGTTGTAACCCCTGCAAGCCAGCTTGTACTGAACGGTTTGATGCTAGGGAGGTTTCTGACAGCCAAGTAAAATCCCTTGCGATAACCTCTTTAGTATTGGGAATTCTTGCTGTTTTAGGCAGTGCTATTTTATTGCTTTGCTCGGGAAGCTTTGTTTCTTTCTTTGCTGCTATCCTTGGGTTACTGGCCATGACGATTGGTTCCGCTGCTTTAGGTGGAAGTTTGGTTTATTTCTTTAGTCCTTCCTTAGGATCAATAAGCCCTTCTGTAGCGCCTCCTTTATCACCTTCTCAAGAAGGTTCGGTATTGAATATGGTTCGCTCTTATCAAGAACTTCTAAATGAAGCGGAAGCAGATTTGAAAGAGGTAGAGGGCTTGCTGACTCAAAAGGAACAGAAACTTGAGTCCCTGCAAACAGAATTAGACTCTCTCCGGCAAAAAGAGAACCCATCAGCTCAAACGAGCAACTCGACCATCTCCTAAATAGGGCGGCTATGAAGATTTTTCATTGTGCGAGCGTTGTAGATAACTTTAAGAACTCAAAGTTTTCAACAGAAGTTGGGAGACAGAAGAATTTGCTTGTTACCAGCTTTAAAGCGCGGCAACTTTTTGCTGTGATTATGGGGTGTTTACTCGCTGCTTTAGGTGGGGTGTTAATCTGTTTAGGAGTGATTTATTCTTCCGGAGTGTTAGGAGTGATGGGCGCCGGTATGGTCATCTGTTCGTGTGTTGGGGGTGTTTGGCTACTTTCTTATTTGTTATTGGCCGTGCAGAAACGTGAACAGTTGTTGGCAGAAGCTAAGGAAAGTACGCATAAAATCTCTGGCCATTATGTGGCTCTCGAGACTCAAAAAAATCTAGAGATAGACCTTCTAAAAGAACGGTTGAACATGCTAGACACATTCTACTCCAAATTTTATGGATGCGGCTAGGAGGTTTTTGAAGGAAGTAAGTTTTTTGTTAAAACGATCTCCGGCGGTTTTCTATTTAGAGTAAAGCTTCTTTTCTGATATCCTCCCCCCTTTTTGTCTGAGGGGGAGAAGATATCTATGCGATTAACTGAAAATAGTGAGTCTCTTAGTCTGGTTTCAAAACATTTCCCAGAGCAAAAGCCTGAAAAGACAGGCTGCTCGTGCAGAGAGCGAGTTGCTATGGCCGCTTTAGCTCTTCTCGGTATTTCTTTAATAGTTGCTGGGAGTCTTTTATTCGTTTTGGCTGGGTGGACTGCTATGCCTTTATTGAATGTGATTTTCTCTTTAATCGTTCTAGGGGCTGTTATGTTGGGTGCAGTACTTGGAAAGTTTCTTACAGTTGTGAAGCAACCCAAACAACTTTCCTCGAAAGAATTTTTTATTGAGGAGGGGGGGCAAAAAATGGCGGAAATAGCTAAAGAAGAGAGTGCTTTAGCTGTTCGGCAAGCACTGGAAGAAATGGAGGCTATTTTGCAAAGTGCTTCTTGAAACTTTTCAAATAAGCCAAACTTTCTATTAAAAGGTTTTAGAGGTTTTATGTAAAAAGCTTCGCCATGTTAGAATCGCCCCCTTTATTTTTTTTGGGGGACTAAATGATTGATAACATTAATGGTGGTTTTGGTGACGGTTGTGCACCCGTATCAGTTTCCTGCAGGAAAGAAAATTTACTAGAGCCGACATCTTCAGAGTTGATTTGTGGGAGAGTTGTTGCAATTGCCTTAGTTGTCTTAGGCTCTCTTCTCGCCATTGCTGGATCCGTTTTGCTTGCTGTTGGGGCAGTTTCTTGTTGGCTTCCACCAGTTATCCCTATCATTATGCTATCTATGGGCGTGCTTCTTTTGGGGGTTGGGGTCGCAAATCTGTGTTCTCAGAGATCTCCTTGGGTCAAAGTGACTGGAGAATCCCTCAAATCTGTTTCGGATAAATCGGTAGAAACCGAGAGTAGCGAAGAGATGCGCTGTCTACAAGCTCGTGTTGCCCAATTAGAGCAAGAATTACAGACTGAAGAAAAAAGTTCGCGCGAGCGATTATCTGCAGCAAGATCAGAGATCACTGACTTGCAAGATCTTTTAAGACGCTTTCAAGTATCTCTAGAAGTTGCGCATCAGACAATAGATTCTAGGGAAGCACAAACAACTGGGGATACTGTACCTCTACATTTACTTGTAGCCGCGAGATCTGAGATTGCAGACGCGAATGCTTATATCAGACTTTTGGAACAAGCACTAGAGGAGGAAAGTGTTCTTACAGAAGATCTCGGACAAGCTAATGTCAAACTGAGTAAAGACCTCAAAAACGCTGCTTACAAAAAGAATATGGCCATATTAGGCTTGCGCCATCAATTGCAAAAATTGCAAGCAAAATTGTCTTTAGAGGAGGCTTTGCGGGCTGGTGATAATGTTTCGTGGTCCGAGAAGTTTAAACAACTCGTTTTCTCTAAGAATATGGCTATATTAGACTTGCGCTATCGAATTCAGTTGCTGCAGGCGCGTCTGTGCTTGGCTGAAGCAGGTAAAGACACAAATTCCTCGCCAGAGTGTGGAGATTTAATATCGTTCGACTAACTTTCGTTTTTACAAGGTTCCTTTTTGTTTTTCAGAAAAGACTTGCAAGGCTTTTTGCAAGTCTTTTTTCTTCATGATGCCCTGGAAGGGCGTTTTCAGCCAAAAAACTTTTTGATTTTTTTAAAAAAATGTTTTTGTAAACTGCCCTCCTTTTTTACTGGAAAGGAGGAAAAATGGTGAATATAGCGTTAGGAGCTTCTAATGGAGTCAATGTGTCTAGAGAGACTCTGCCATCATCGATCGTGGGGGAAAGAGATAATAGCGCGTCCACATGTTGTCACAAAGTTGGCGTTGTTGCTGCGTTGATTTTGGGACTTTTAATAGCTGCTGGAGGGGCGGTTATGTTGGCTTTGTTGTGTGCTTGCTCTCCTCTGCCTTTGTTTTGTGCTGGAGTTGTTCTGGTTGCTTTAGGGGCTGTTATTTTAGGTATTGGGATCGCGAATGTTTGCAGTTTTTGTTTTAGAGCTAGAGGAATAGAAGTTCAAAAACAGCGTCTTTTACAGCAGGAAGAGGAGCTTGCCGATCTGCAGAAAAAACTATCAGAGGCCCAATCTGACGTGGAAAAATTAATAGAAGATAAGATCGCTGCACAGCAAACAAGCGCGGAGGTTGTTCAGTCCTTATCAGGCGCTATTGAAGACCTGACTGTAAAATGCCAAGATGCAACATTAGAAAGCCAGGCTAAGCAGAGGCTTTTAGAGGGAAAGATCTCTGCTTTAAGGGAAAGATGCAAGATTCTAGAAGGTAGCAGAGAAGATGCTCGAACTCTTCTTGAAGAAACTAAACAAGAACTAGTTGCTCGTCTGGGTGTTTTGGAAGAGAAATACTATAATAGTCTTGCAACCAGAAAAGCTTTGCGTTTGGACTTAGAAGAAACGCAGGCATATGCTGCAAACCTTGAAGAAACTCGTGACAGGCTTTTAGTACAAGTTGAGTTCCTTCAAGAAGAAGCAAAAAAGTTGCCTAAAAGAGACCGGATGATTGAAGAGCTTAAGACAATGATTTCTCAATATGAGCACATTTGTGAGGAGCGAGGAGATTGGATCCGAGCATTAAAATCTGCCAATCAAGCGCTTTTAGAAGAGTCTAGGAACTTGGTGGAGCAGGTTCAGTTGTATAAGGAATGGTGTGAAGGAAACGATACAGAAGATTCGTCCTCAAGCCCGGTTGGTATCGCATCCGAAGGTAGTGATGATGAAAATGAAGAGCAAGATCATTTTGATTATGGTGCTCAAGTTTAATTGTTATCTAGAAAAGCCTCTTCCAGAGAGGCTTTTTTGATTTTCAACATCTTAATTGTTTTTTGAAATAACCATCTATAGATAGTCTTTTGTGAATAATTTTAGCTGCAACATGAAATTGAGGGGCAGTATGCGTTGTTGTTGTATAGAAAGAGTGAAGCCTTTGAATACAGATGTTCGAACTGTTTTAGAGACAAAAGAGCAGAGAAAAAAAGATGTCCTATGCGAAAGAGTGGCCGCTTTCGTGTTTACATTTATTGGAGTTATGCTTTTGGGAATTGGCATGATGTTGTCTTGTGCAGTTTTTGGAGGATCTTTAGGCATGATTGGGAGCGGGTTAGTATTGTCTGCATTAGGGGCGGTATGTTTAGGGCTCGGGCTTTGTCGATTGTTTCTTCTTGTAGAGAGAAGGCCTATGGAGAGGATGAAGAAGAGATTATTAAACCAGCTAGAAGCTTTGGAAAAAGAAAACCAAGAACTTAGAGCTATTAGAGAGCTCCAATTAGGCATTTTAGAACGTTATGCGCAACAAGTGGAAGATATGCATGCTGCGCAAGAACAACGTATCGCAAAGAGACATAAATTGCTTAAAGAGCGGGAAGCTATTGTGGAACGATTAGAACGCTTGTTAGGTAAAAAAAATTCAGACGAAGCTGTCGAAGTTCTTCTTTAAGAATTTTTAGGTAGGGAAGATTTTTCCAGAATGAAAAAAAAATACTTTTTGGACGGAAAAGAGTTGTGTTTAAAGTATTTGTTCTGATAAATTCCTCATCTAGTCTTTTGGATGCGTAGCTCAGCGGTTAGAGCACCTGTCTTACACACAGGGGGTCATAGGTTCAAATCCTGTCGTGTCCAAGATTGCGCGGGAGTAGTTCAACTGGTTAGAGCACCGCCCTGTCAAGGCGGAAGTTGCGGGTTCGAGCCCCGTCTCTCGCGAGCTTCAACCAAGGGGGTGAACAATGGCTCATACCATACGTTTCACGAAGTTTAGTTTCCCTTTATATTTCTCTAAGACTCTTAGCTGGTTTATCATAGGCGGTTTTTTAGCTGCTTGTGGTGTTCACATGGTTCTTGCTCCTAATGACTTGATCGATGGCGGGATAGTAGGATTATCCATGATCGCTGCCCACTCCTTTGGGAAGCAGTTTCTTCCAGCGTTTTTAGTGTTGTTTAACTTGCCTTTCATCATTTTGGCTTGTAGACGTATTGGGAAGTACTTCGTTGTGCAAATGATCACAGCAGTGATTATCTTTTCCTGCTGGTTATGGCTGATAGAAGTCTTACCCGAATGGCTGGGTATGCAACCTTTTATTTTCGATGGTTCAGAAATAGAAACAATCGTTCTCGGTGGAGTAGTTTTAGGAGCTGGTGGCGGGTTAATTATTCGACATGGTGGGGCCACAGACGGAACGGAGATTTTAGGGATTATCGTAAATAAGAAACGAGGCTATACGGTCGGACAAGTTATTTTATTTGTGAACTTTTTTATTTTCTCCTTAGGAGGGATTGTTTACCGTAATTGGCATACAGCTTTTATGTCTTTGTTGACCTATGCTGTAGCTATTAAAGTTATGGATATGGTGATTTTGGGATTTGAAGACACTAAATCCGTGACTATCATTACTTCTTCCCCTAGAAAACTAGGGAACATTCTTATGGAGTCCTTAGGGGTCGGATTGACCTATCTGCACGCAGAAGGAGGATTTTCTGGCGAGCCTCGCAATCTTCTGTATATCGTTGTAGAACGCTTGCAGCTTTCTCAGCTCAAAGAAATTGTTCATAGAGAAGATCCAAGTGCTTTTATAGCTATTGAAAATTTACACGAAGTGATCAACGAAAAAAGAACCTCTCATTAAGAGGGGTTCTCCCATCTTTTTATTAAGGGACTATCTAGCCGTAAGGTTGCTAAAATTTTCCCTACAATGTCATTAGCTATATCGTCTACTGTTTGAGGCTTGAAGTACCAAATAGGCATAGGAGGAAGTATAATGGCTCCATTTTGTGCCAATTTGAGTAGATTTTCTAGATGAATTGTTGATAAAGGGCTTTCTCGTGGAACGAGGATTAGAGGCCTTTTCTCTTTTAACGCAACATCCGCAACCCTTCGGAGCAGGTTATCGGCTAAACCGCAAGAGATTGCTGCGATAGTTGCCACGCTACAAGGAACGATGATAGTTGCATCAACTGAGCTCGACCCTGACGATAGAGAGCTTTCTATAGAGGTAATATGATGAAGCAATATGTTTTTATGAAGGTGTTGAGGAATTGTGGCTAAAAAAGATTTTGTATCTAATTCATAATACAAAGTTTTTTTTGCTGAAGGGGATATGATAACATCAACATGATGCCCTAACTTAGCAAGTTCCGTGACTAATGTTACCGCTAGTATTACCCCCGATGCTCCAGAAATACCTACAACATAGCGTCTCATGAGGTTCCTCCTAATAAAAATAGCCCGATCATATTAGCAAGAAACGCGATACCGAGGGAAAGGTTCCCTAGAAAGAATTTTTGCTGAAGCTCAGCTGGAGAGCTTAAATGAATACATGTGTAGCGTTTGATTGTACGAAAAATTTCAGCTAAAGGTAAAAAAGAGCATAGATAAAACACCTTCCTATCGAGGACAAAATAGCCTAGAAATAAGTAGGCTAACGCACTAATTGCTAAATTTGCAGAAGCCATTTTGATGGAAAATTGTGTTCCAAAACATGCGGGAACGCTGAAAAGGCCCTCTTTTCGATCAAACTCTAGATCTTGGATAGCGTAAATGATGTCATTTGCTGCGATGATCATTCCAAAAGAGAGGCCAAGCAATGAGGCCATGCAAAATATAGAGAAGGAAGGGACGGGGGCAATAGCGAAAAAGTTCATAAGTATCGCGAAATAGTAAACGAGCCCTAAAATCCAATGGCAAAGAAACGTAAAGCGTTTCGTATAAGGATAAACAATCATAAGAAGAGTGGCTAAAACAGCAAGGATAAAACATAGAGGATTGAAGAACCAGCAAAAGCTTAAGAATAGGATAAGACAAAGAATCAAAAGCAAAACAGAACTTTTAGTAGAGAGAAGTCCTGCTGGCAATACGCGCATGTTGGTGCGCGGATTACGTTTGTCTATTGCGCAGTCTACAATTTGATTTATGATCATTCCAAAAGCTCTAGCAACAAAAAATGCACTTCCGCCCAGAAAGAGAGTTTTCATAGAAGCTAAAGAGAATAAAGGGAATGCGGTGTTTGGAAGAGAAAAGCAGAATAATGTGGCAGAAGCGAGGAAAAGAAGAGCAAATAAAGCGTATTTACATTTGATAAGCTGCTGAATCAATTCAATTTTGGGCATAAACTCTTTCGATTTTTCAGGATTGTAGCGGACAAATAGGGTGGGTATTATAGACTAGGGGAAAAATGCGTTGAAACTATAGTTTCAACGCATCCATAAGCTTAAGCTAGATCTTCTTCGAGACTTAAAGAAGAATCCCATTGAACGGATTGTTCAAAGGACTCTTTAAGGAAGGCTAGATCTTCTTCAGAAAATGTTGCTAGGGGAGTGTTTTTGGAAATAAGTGGGGCAGCGCTAATATAGTTATTGGCTAAGGCTAAGTATTCATCAGAAAGATCTCCAGACACCTTATCTTGCATATCGTATAGCGTGTAGTAGCGTCGATTTCCTTCGGTGCGAACCAGTCTTGGCGTACCAAACAAAAATTCATCTCCAGAAAGGGTGAAGCGGATTCCTTTCCAAGGAGAGTTATCGGAGCTAGCAGGGAAGTTTACATTAAATCCTAAAGGATCGGCGTGTTTATGAGAAACTGTGAACTCACATAAAGCGCGAATCAAAGAGGACATTTGAGCTTCTTGGAAAAAAGAAATGTTTTCACATTGAGAAAGAGCTATTGCAGGAATTCCATGAAGGTTCGCCTCCCTTATAGCACCCACAGTTGCGGAGTAGTAGAGGCAGCGGCCAGAATTTTTTCCGTTATTGATCCCTGATAAGACCAGGTCTGGCAGATTGTTTTTAAAGAGCTCTCCAATAGCTAACTTTACACAGTCAACAGGAGTTCCTACTACAGCCCAAGCCTCCTGAACTTTTTGAGGGTAATCAAAAGGTTCTAGGGCTGTCGGCTCTATTAGTGAGAAGGCCATGCTTCGTCCAGACTGTTCTTCCAAAGGTGCTACAACATAGAGATCTGCAAAATTGGCTTCGCGAAGCAAGGAAACTAGTAGGCTAATTCCCTTGGCTTTGATGCCGTCGTCATTAGTAATAAGAATTTTAAGTCTTTGTTCCTTAGTCATGACTCCCTCTTTGATGTAGTTGCCTTGCAATGGGTTGTTTGCATAGCCGATTTCATAAATATATATATAGCGCAAGTTAATTGAGGAGAAGATAAAGAATGTGAAAATTATCTTTAACAACCTAAAACTTTGTAATCATATTTTTGTAATTAACAATTAACTATTCAACAATCTATTATTCATAGGTTGTTTAGAGATTCGAGACGTTTTATTAGACTAAAAACAATTGCAAGGAGTGGAGTTATTAGCCAGCTTGTTTTAGTTAGTCTAGTTTTCTATTTTGTATGCGCGATAATTTACATCTATTCTTTTTTTCTTGTTAAAAGAAGCTGTTTGAAATTATCTCAGCAGCTAAAACACATCGACATTCCCACTATTTTACATCACGATTTCTATGGCAAGGTTATCTACGCAAAACAAGAGAAAAGGGTCACAGATTATTATGTTGCCGATTATCAAAGGGTTCGCGTGTTTTGCCGAAGATTCCGTTGTTTTGGCGTTGCTTCAAACCCAATTTTTCTTAAATTCATACAAGATTTTGAGTCGATAACAACCCTTGTTAAGAAACATAATAGTGAGATTATAAGTTGTTTACTGGATCTTCATAAGGAATTTTTTGATCACGTTCTACATTACCCATTGGATGAACAACAAAGACGCTCTATTATAGCAGAAGAAGAGAATTGTTTAGTCATTAGCTCTGCAGGAAGCGGGAAAACGTCTTCTATCTTAGGGAAGGTGCGATATCTTATAGAGATTAAGGGAATAGATCCTCGTCGTATAGCTCTGATTAGTTATACCAATAAAGCTTCATTAGAACTTACAAAAAGATTGGCTACGGATGGATTAAGGGGATATACCTTTCATAAGTTGGCTGTTGACCTAATTGGAAGCGTAACAGGAGTTAAACCCTCTATCTGTAGCCGTCCTGAGAAGATTCTTGCAGATAGCTATCAAGAATTATTGAAAACAAAGTATTTTAAAAAGAATGTATTAGAATATTTTGCTAATTATGGTCCTTTCACACCTGAGTGGGAAATTCGAGATAATTTTTCTGAACAAAAGGAAAAACACTTGAAAGCCGTATTCCCTGATATGGATGGGAAAACGATTTATGTCCGAAGCAAACAAGAGCAAACCGCCTGCTTCATTTTATCGTCTTTAGGCATTTCGTTCCGATATGAAGAACCTTATGAATTTCACGTAGCAGATGCAACGCATTCCCAATACAGACCGGATTTTTCTCTTTACGTTACTGAGCAGAATGGAAGTTTAAGACGTATCTACCTGGAGCTTTTTGCTATTAATAAACAAGGACGAGTTCCTCCATGGTTTGTTGAAGGGACAAATAAGACTTATGAAGAAGTGAATCAAATATATTTAGATGAGATAGATTGGAAAAATAAAACTCATAAGAAGTTCAAAACAGAACTGCTTGCTTTAACTAGTGCGGATTTCAGCTATTCGAATATTCAGGATAAATTAAGAAAACTATTAGAAGAAGCAGGCATCCCTATTCAAGAAAAGAAAGAAGAAGAGTTATATCATACCATTCTTCCTAAGCAGAGTAGTCAAGAGAAAGCGTTTATTCAACTTGTAATACAGTTTATTTCTTTGATGAAATCGACTCATCAATCTATTAAGGAAGTACTATATCGCGCAAAAATCGCTAAAGATAATCAAAGTTCTTGGCTTATTGAAAAAGTCTTAAAACCTATTTACGAACATTATGTGGATACATTAGCTAAGAAGAATCAGATTGATTTTACTGACGCTATTTTGCGAGCAACAGAAATTTGTCGAAGCTCTCGTCCTGAGAAGTACGATTATATTATTGTCGATGAGTTCCAAGATATTTCCGCTGCTTGTTGCCACTTTTTAAAAGAATTGCGTAAGGGGAATCCTCCCGCTAAGATGTATTGCGTTGGGGATGATTGGCAGTCTATCTATCGATTTGCAGGAAGTGATGTAACTGTGTTCAATCAGTTTTCCGATTATTTTGGTCCAAAAGAGGTCCATAAACTAGAGACTACCTATAGATTGGGAGAGCCTTTGGTCTCTTTAGCTTCTGGCTTTGTACAACGTAATAATTCACAAATACGAAAAGATTGTCGTTCCTTTAATCCAGATACTAGGACTGAGTTAGTATTTATTCCTTATTGTTGCAGGTCGATTTCCCGCAACGAAATGGATTATTGCTCTCGTTTAGAGCAAGAAATTTCTAAGATTCCAGAAGATAAATCTATCCTTTTATTGGGGAGGTATTCATCCGATGACTATCTCTTATCTCAGAAACATCAGTTTGTTAAAACAAGGAGCAATCTTTTTTATATTATCGGAAATAGAAAAATAGAATTCCTTACTGTACACAAGGCAAAAGGCCTTGAAGCTGATTACGTAATCTTGCTTCAATGCAACGCCGGAATTTTTGGGTTCCCTAGTATTATTAAAGATAACGCGGTGCTTAACTATGTTTTAGCAGAAGAAGATTCTTTTCCGTTTAGCGAGGAAAGAAGATTATTCTATGTCGCTATAACACGAGCTAAGATTAAAACTATAGTCCTTTATGATAAAAAATTCCCCTCAGAGTTTGTTAAAGAGTTTGTAGAGGTGGATAAAAAAAGCCCTTCAGAGGTTGTTAAAGAGTCTGTAAAGGTGGATGAGGAACCCGTGAATGCCTATAAAGTTTGGACACGCAGAGAGGAGTCTTTTTTGTTACAACTATATAAAAAGGGAGAGAGTGCTAAGGACATTGCTACGAAAATGGGACGTAGCCCATCTGCTATAAGATCAAGATTACGCAAGCTGCAGCGGGCTTGTTGAAACGTCACGATACTTCCTAATGCTTTCTTAGCGTTACTAATTATCTTTTGAAAGTTTGTTCCTTATCTCACAAATACTAGCAAGAGAGGTTGTCTTCCTGGATGGAAACAGTTTTCTCGACGTTATTAGCTTTAATGAGTCCCGATTCTCTAACAGCTAAAGCAATATTATGCCTTGCTTGAGGGAAAATCGTTTCCAGCGTTTTGAGAGCTTCTTCTGTTTTTGTTCGTAAAGAAATGACGGGGCAACGACAGGTAATGCGAGCAAATCCGCTTTCTTTAGCGAATTTGCGGATAAGATCTTCGGGGATAAAGATAAGAGGGCGGAGGATCGTGATTCCGAAATTTACCATGTTCACAACAGGTAGCATGCCCGCAAATTCTGCTTTATGCAGAAGATTCATGAGTGTTGTTTGCACCGCATCGTCTCGATGATGTCCGAATGCGACAGCTGTTGCTCCGACTGCTTTGGCCGTGTCAAAAAGAATGCGACGTCTGATACGGGAGCAAGTATAGCATTCTGGTGTTTCGGTCTCATAAGGAGATGGAATGGAAATAAGCGGTACTTGGATTTTATCGCAGATAGAAGAAAGATATTTTTCGCTAACGGCTGCACCGCAAGAATATTTGCCTCCAATATGGATTGCATGAAGAGTCAATTCTGGGAATCCTCTACCAGAAATGGCCTTTAACATTAGCAACAAAGATAGGCTGTCTTTACCTCCGCTCAGGGCAACCGCAATACGTGTATGCGTTTGCAACATGGCATGAGTATACAGCGCTTTGCGCACCAAGCTTTCAACACGTTTCCCAGATTTTGTCCATGGAGGGGTGCATTGTAGTGTAAACATGGGACAATTCTAAAGGTTCTTGGATTAGAAATCCAGAGCAAGAAAGAAACGGTCTTCTTAAAAAGACCGTTTCTAAGTTTGAAAATTATTTAATTAATTTTTTATGGGAATAGTACATCCCGAAAGGAATGCAACAATTGACAGCAAAGGCTAGAAGCAACAGGGCTGTGTAATTAAAATTACCTTTCATAGACGAGAAGGAAGCTACAGCCTGAGGGGGAAGGAAGCTGATGCCTAAAGCGAACAAACAGGAAAGGATTCCGAGTGTAGATAGGATACACATTCCCACAAGTTTTCCAGGCACCGAATACAGTCTTTGAGCTTTAGGCTCTTTTATTCTAAGAACTGGGCCCGCTATAAATAAGCAAATGTACATCACAAGGTACATTTGAACACTGAGCGCACTTAGGATCCAATAGGCTAGATCTGCAGAATCTACATAGACGAATACGAAAGTGAACAAAGTAACCACAATGGCTTGGAAAAGCATCAGATTAGTCGGAACATCTCTAGAATTCGTTTTCTTGAAAATTTTGGGTAAGCAATCATTTTGGGTAGAAATGAATAACCCTTTGGTTCCAGCGAACATCCACGCGTTCAATTCTCCCAGAGATCCCGCTATCGTCATAGCTACGATAATCCCTGTCATCCAAGAAAGATTGTATTTTTCGAAAAACAGAGAAAAAGCTCGAATTAAACCAGAAACCAGACTGATTTCTTCTTTAGGGATTACGATAGCAATGGCCAAAGAGCCTAAAACTAAAATAGCGAGGGTAGACACCGCCCCAATAAAAACAGCTTTAGGGTAATTTTTTTTGGGATCTTCCATATCGGAAGCTAAATTGGCATTTGCTTCCAATCCACACAACGCAAGAAGCATTCCAGATAAAAGGACAAAAGAAGATGGAGAAGAGAAGTCTGGAAGAAGTTCGTTCCATGAGAGATTAATGGCAATCGGGTTTCCTCCTTGAATCCAGTAAGCAGCGAAAGCAACCAAAATGGCTCCGGGAATGAGTGTCCCTATAATTACGCAAACGGAGCTAAAAATAGCAGAGGTTCCGATGCCTAAAAAATTAAAGAAGGTGAGTCCCCAAAAGCCTAAAAGAATAACAGAGGCTAAATACAGCCGATTGTTGGCAAGATCGGGGCTAATTTGATAAACGAGCGTACTGGCAATGAATGCCAACATTGCAGGATACCAAGTCATATTGTGAAACCATTGCATCCATATAGCAAAGAATCCCCAACGTTTCCCCAAGGCGTCGCGTGTCCAAACATAAATGCCCTGAGGTTTGAAGGAAGCCAACTCGGCTGCGATAAGTGCGTATGGAATCATAAAACAAGCCACGGCTGCGGCATAAAAAAATAGAGTGGACAAACCGTGCTTTGCTGTTAAAGGAAGGTTTCTTAAACTAATTACTACTGCAAGAGATAGCATCCCTACAGTAAAAGTCCCTAACGGGGTAGAAGATTTGCGATGATGCATGAGTACCTCTAAATTACGATATGGAGATTGTCGGATCTAAATAAATATCTTGAATTAAATTAAGTAACCGGACGCCTTCAGAGAAGGGTCTCTGGAAGGCTTTTCTCCCTAAAATCAGTCCCATGCCGCCAGCTCTTTTATTAATTACCGCTGTTTTTGCTGCTTCAGCAAAGTCATTTTCTCCTGAAGGACCCCCGGAATTAATCAAACCAACTCTCCCACAATAGCTATTTAGTACCTGGTATCGGCATAAATCTATGGGATGCGTCGATGATAGTTCCGAGTACACAAGATCATCTGTTTTGCTAAAATTAATTGTTTTAAATCCCTCTTGTAACGTTGGAAGCTTTTGTTTAACAATATCAGCTCCTAACGTTGCTCCAAGATGGTCCGCCTGTCCCGTTAAATCCGCTGCAGTGTGGTAGTCGACTCCATTCTTAACAAAATGCGGATTCCGTAAATAACACCATAAAACGGTGGCCAAACCGAGTTCTCTAGCTTTTGAAAAAGCTTTAGAAACGGCCACGATTTCTTCAGAAGAAGTTTCTGAGCCAAAATAAATAGTGGCTCCTACGGCAACAGCCCCCATGTTATAAGCATCTTCAACCTGACTGAAGAAGATTTGGTGATGCGTCGTCGGGTAAGATAGCAGTTCATTATGGTTTATTTTAAGTAAAAAAGGAATTTTATGAGCATATCGTCTGGCTAACGTGCTCAAAACCCCGTAGGAAGAGGCTACAGCAGAACAGCCGGCTTCTATTGCAAGGCGTATGATATTTTCTGGATCAAAATACATGGGATTTTTAGCAAAAGATGCACCAGCCGTGTGTTCAACTCCCTGATCAACAGGAAGGATAGAAAGGTATCCGCTTCCGCCTAAACGTCCCTGATCAAACATCTGCTGTAGAGAACGGAGCACGCGATTATTTCTATCTGATTCTGCAAAAACTCTCGATACGAAGTCTCCAGAGGGAAGCGTTAATGCTTCTTTTTTTATCACACATTGGTGAGTAAGGAGAGAGTCTGCGTCTTTGCCAAGAAGATCAAAAATCGTTGTCATTCGAAAATGCTCCTATTTCATCATTAGATCGGGTAAAAATACACCTGTCTTCGCAAGAGATGTAACAGGTGGATTGTCTATAAATATTTCTTAGCATGCAAACATTTATTTCATTGGCGAAAACCGACAGAGCAACTCTTTTAAGAATCTGCTAGTTAAGATCTTTGCAAAAAAGATTAGAGAGGAGAATGATTGTCATATAATTTTTCCCCCTAAAGATAAGTTATATTAAAATGGTTTCGTCACCTATTGCATATGGGATGCGAAAGAGAGGTAATTTTTTTTATGCAAGCAGACCTTCCTCTCACCTCTTCCTGCTCTACTAAAGGGGTGTCTTCAGTGCAAGAAGCTCGATACAATCGGGCTATGATTCGTTCTAAACAAAGTCAAATTGCGGGGCTTGTTTCGGCAATAGCAGCGGCTGTACTACTGCTGTTGTTGGTGGTTGCTCTCTCCATCCCAGGATTCCCTGTTGCTGCTGCAATTGTTCTGGGAGGGATGTTTGCTTTATCTATAATAGCTCTAACGGCTTCGCTTTTGGTGTATATAGCCAATGCTAAGCTTGTGGCTATGCGCATTAAATTTTTAAGTAGCGAACTACAGAATTACTTTGCAGAGTCCTCTATATTGGGATCTGTTCGTAAGAGTTTGGATACGAAAGTTCCAGTAGTTTCTGGAGAGCCAGAAGACCTTCTTCCTAATAGAATCGGTATTAGGAGTATGGAAGAGGCTCGTGTTCACAATAGGAATATCGCAGTAGATTGTAAAAAATATAAGCAACGTCTTGAAAAAGTAGGTAAAGAGTTTTCTTTGGTTTGTGAAGGAATTAGCGAGGTCATTCCTACAGAAGAAGATGCTCCCATCCCCATCGAACCATCCGATTTAGCTGGGGTTTTTCTCGTTTCATTTTCTCCAGATAAAAATCCTATTTTAAAAATAACTCGTCACGCGGAGAAAATGCTGCAATCTCAGGATGGGTTCTCCAACGGGATGATTTGGTTATGTGGCGCCCTTTCTGATCCTAAAAAATTTGCGAGTCCGCTCCTATCTCTTGTAGAGAACATTCAGAAAGGAATTCTTGTGAACAAGGATTTGACGACAGACGAAGAAAGAAAATTTGCGTTAGAATCTTCTCTTCTTTCTCTAAATATTTTCTTCTCTGGCTGGTGTTTAGGGAATGCTGACCATAATAAATATCTGGCCGCTCTAGTAGCAGAGAACTACAAAGAGGTTTCTGAAAGAAATCGCATTCTTGATCTTTTAGGCACAGGGAATGTGATCTCAGCTCTTGCATTAGCAAGTAGTCCATCACCAGATTCTTCCGTTCATACGGTGTTGAGAGAAAATAAGAAAGAGCCCCATCAGCAAGAGGAGAAAGAGGTCTGGTGTTCATATGATGATATAGATCCTTCTCGCTGTCTAGGCGCACTGCCTAAGCAGTTTGAAGCAAACTCTCCGGATCAAGAGGAGCTTCCTCAAGAGCAATTAACCCAGCTGCTCAAAGATTTAGACAGCAAAATTCCTTCGGGGGTATTAGGAATTATAGCAAAAGCATCCTCGTTCGATCTCCAATCAGATTTTGCCGGTATTTTGGAAGTGGTACAAAAGTTAACCGTTTTGTTCGACAAATATCCTCCACTGTGCGAACAAAATATTCTCCTTTGGTTAAGATCTGCTTTAGCTCAAGTTGGTCTGCAGAAAAAGCTGCGAACCTTTTTGCCTGTTTCAGAAAAAAGATTATTGGAAAAAGTCCTTTCGACATTCTTTCTGGGCTTGTATGTTAGGGGGCTGCTGTCGGTAGGACAGGTTCAGGAATTAGCCAAAATTTGTAACACCAAAGATTCTAATGAATTTTGTCAGCGAGCCAGCGATCTTTCTTTAGTGAAAACGGCTTTGCCTGCGTTGTTTGGTTAAATCTCGATAAAGGTTTGAAGGAATCCTAAAGAGATTGTAGGATTACCATTTAAAAGAGGGGGCGAACCTTTATTAGATGGTTTCGAGAGGCCTATGTTTAAACCTGCAGCAAATACTTCTTCTTCCGATGATTTTTCTCTCATAAAACAAAAATTAGCACAAGAGGCTGCGGCTTTGGTGGAGCCAGGAATGCGTATAGGCTTGGGGAGCGGATCTACAGCTCGAGAGTTTATTCTGGCTTTAGGAGCACGTGTTCGTCAAGAGCAATTGGCCATTACCGCTGTTGCTTCTTCAAGAGTTTCGCATCTGTTAGCCCAAGCTTTAGGGATTCCTTTTCTGGACCAAACGCTTTTCCAAGATTTAGATTTGGTTGTGGACGGGGCCGATGAGGTGGATCCCTATTTACGTATGATTAAAGGAGGGGGAGGCGCGCTTTTCCGTGAAAAGATTCTTCTGCAAAGAGGGAAAAGAAATATTATTTTAGTGGATGAACGTAAGCTTGTTCCTGTGCTAGGACAGTTCCCTCTTCCTATCGAAATAGCTCCTTTTGGTTGTTCTTCTGTACAAAACATTCTGAATCAACAAGGATATTTTGGAAAATGGCGAGAAACGTCTCATAAAGAGCGTTTTGTTACAGATAACGGCAACTACATCTATGATGTGAGCTCTCCAAATCGCTATACGGATCCTGAGGATGACCTGACGAAACTATTACAAATTCGTGGCATTATTGATGTCGGGTTTGTTATAGCAAAATCCGAGGTGTGGGTAGGTTACGCCGATGGTACTGTGATTCGGAAAGAAAGCACATGAATATTGATCGAGAAATCATAAAAGATACTTCTCTCATTTTACTAGACTTTCGTAAATTAGTGCGTTTTCATAATTATGCGGGCATTATTTTAGGGGCGGAAGACAAGCAGTTTGCTATCTACGGTCATGTTTCGATGGAGGCTTCTTTTAAACAGTGTGACGATCTTGGAGAAGAAGAGCGTCAGCGTCCTTTAACGCACGATGTTCTAAAGTTTGTTTTAACCGGCTTTGATATATCTGTTGCTAGAGTTGTTATCACTGAGTGCAGGGATAATGTTTTTTCTTCACGATTGTTTTTGGAACAAAAGAGAGGGGATCGTTTATACATAACAGATATAGATGCGCGTCCAAGTGACAGTATTCCTTTGGCTATTCAGCATCAGGCTCCGATTTTATGTGTAAAATCCATATTTGATGAAACTATCCCTTACGAAGATTAATGTGTTATAATCGAATATCATGACCAAACTTCCTTATGCCGTTTTAGAAAAAGGTTCTCTGTTAATAGCCTCTCCAGATGTGAATGGGGGGATTTTTTCTAGAAGTGTAATTTTAGTTTGTGAACATAGTCCAAATGGATCTTTTGGATTGATTCTCAATAAAACATTGGAAATGGATTCTCCGGAAGAAATTTTTACCCTAAATCATTTTGATGAATCCAGGGTTCGGTTTTGTATGGGAGGCCCCTTACAGGCCAATCAGATCATGATATTACACTCAAGTTTAGACAGCGAACAGCCTTCTATAGAAATTTGTCCTTCTGTGTTTTTGGGAGGAAATTTTTCTTTTGTTCAGGAAGGGGAAGGAAAGTCTCATGACGGGAAAGTGCTTTTATGCTTTGGGTATAGTGGTTGGCAAGCCGGTCAACTGGAAAAAGAGTTTCTAGAAGGCTTATGGTTTTTGTCTCCTGCAAGCCAGGAGTTTGTTTTCTCTGAACATCCAGAGAAATTGTGGTCTGAAGTCCTGCAAAATCTAGGAGGACGTTTTGCCTCGTTATCAACGGTTCCTGAAAATTTGCTACTAAATTAAAGAGAAAACTTTTTCCAAGCTTTCAATCAACACCTGCTGAGCATAGTTTAGATTTTCTATAGAGTGAGCGGTGGACAAAAAGCTGGCTTCGAAGGGTGATGGGGATAGATATATCCCTGCAGAGAAAGCTTGCTGATAAAATTTTTGAAAAGATTCTGCATCACAAAGTTGTACATCTGCAAGGTTCGAGGGGCGATTTTTGCTGAAAAAGAAGGAAAACAGACTTCCATAACGGACAAGAGTAACAGGGATCCCAGAACTTTGAATCATGTGTTCGATCGGGGACAAAAAAGCATGCTCAATAGTTGCTAATTGGCTATAAAAATTTTCTTTGCGGCATAAATAGACAGAAGCTTTTCCGGCAGTCATGGCTAAAGGATTTCCGGATAAGGTGCCCGCTTGAAAAATTGGCCCAGCAGGAGCTAGGTAGTCCATAATTGTTGTTGGGGCGCAGACCGCTGATGCTGGCAATCCTCCACCTAAAATTTTCCCAAAAACAAGGATGTCTGGTTGTGTCTGATGCAGAGCTGCAGCGCCCCCTTTGCCTACTCGGAATCCTGTGACCACTTCGTCCATGATAGAAAGGGCGCCTGTTGTTTTGCATGTTTGAATAATGCCTTCTATAAAACCAGGGGAAGGAAGAATCACCCCCATATTGGCACATATGGGCTCAAAAATGACTCCAGCAACTTTATGGCCAATAGCATTCATAACATCTTGAAAGAGATGAAGATTATTGAAAGGAAGAGCCAAGGTAAGAGGTTTGGTGAGATCCAGGGTTTCAAGGGGGATTTGTGGAACTGGAATCTCCTGCAAAAAAACATCTGCATGTCCGTGGTAGCACCCGGAAAATTTAATGATAATAGGGCGTTCTGTGATGCCTCTAGCGAGCCGAACAGCCGTCATAGTAGCTTCCGACCCCGTCGACATAAAGCGAATTTTATAGTTGTGTTGGATGCCTAGGTAAGAAAAAATCTCTTCGGCAAATATAATTTCCTGCTCAGAAGTGAGACCATAAGAGATTCCCTTTTGTACCCCTCGTTGGATTGCCTCGCCAATAAAAGGATGGTTATGACCGTGGATCAAAGAGCCCCAGGATCCACAAAAATCAATATATGTTTTACCTTGAGAATCAACGAAAGAGTCTCCTGAAGCTTTAACGACTACAGGAGGAATAATGTTAACAGCTCGACAGGCTCGAACAGGAGAATTGACTCCTCCAGGGAAATATTGACTGGCTCTGGAGAAAAGATTGGGCATAATCGTCCTCTAAAAAACAGAGAGAAAAAGGATTGTATACTAAGAATTATATAAAAAAAAGATGACAGAATTAGGTCTGGAGAGGACTTGATTTCGATCTTAAAGATAGTGTATGTTTAGCGCTTATTTCTTCCTTAGTGCAAGGTGTTTGCAATGGAAGTGTGCCGCTAAAAATAACAACAGGTTAGGTGCTATGCGCTATGATCCCGGTCTCATAGAAAAAAAATGGCAAGAGTTTTGGAAAGAAGCACAAGCTTTTAAAGCCGAAGAAGATGAGGCTAAAACAAAATACTATGTTTTAGACATGTTCCCTTATCCATCTGGAGCTGGACTGCATGTCGGGCACCTAATCGGTTATACGGCAACAGATATTGTTGCAAGGTATAAGCGCGCACAGGGATTTTCTGTTTTACACCCCATGGGATGGGATAGCTTTGGACTCCCTGCTGAGCAGTATGCTATACGTACAGGAACACATCCTAGAGAAACCACAGAAAAAAACATTGCTAATTTTAGACGGCAGTTGACCTCAATGGGGTTTTCTTACGACGAAAGCCGTGAATTTGCTACCTCAGATCCAGAGTATTACAAATGGACGCAAAAGCTCTTTTTGGTTCTTTATGAGAAAGGATTAGCCTATATGGCTGATATGGCCGTAAACTTTTGCCCCGAGTTAGGGACCGTTTTATCTAATGAGGAGGTGGAGAACGGTTTGTCTGTTGAGGGAGGATACCCTGTTGAAAGAAAAATGCTTCGTCAATGGGTATTACGTATCACTGCTTTCGCGGATCAACTATTAGCGGGATTGGATGACTTAGATTGGCCAGAAAGTGTAAAACAACTTCAGAGGAACTGGATAGGAAAATCTACAGGTGCTTCAGTCTCTTTTGCAACAGAACATGGTGTTCTGGAAGTATTCACAACAAGACCGGATACTTTGATCGGGGTTTCTTTCCTAGTATTAGCTCCCGAGCATCCTTTAGTGGAGCTTTTGACCTCTGCAGAGCAAAAGTCCTTGGTAGCTCAATACGTCAAAGAAGCGCAAAGCAAGAGCGAACGCGATCGTATTAGTGAGATGAAAACGAAAAGCGGGGTCTTTACTGGATCTTACGCGAAACATCCTATTACCCAGCAGCCTATTCCCATTTGGATTGCGGATTATGTATTGATGGGATATGGATCGGGAGCTGTTATGGGAGTTCCCGCTCATGACGATCGAGATTTACTCTTTGCGCAACAGTTTGATTTGCCGATTGTCTCTGTGATAGGTGAGGATGGGACATGTATCAATAGCTGTCATGAAGATTTTAATCTGAATGGTCTATCTGGAGAAGAGGCTAAGCAGTATGTAATTCGCTTTTTAGAAGAGAAAAATCTTGGAGCTGCAAAGACTGCTTATAAGCTACGTGATTGGTTGTTCTCTCGTCAACGATATTGGGGAGAGCCCATTCCTATCATTCATTTTGAGGATGGTTCTTGTCGTCCTTTAAGAGAAGATGAGTTGCCTTTATTGCCTCCTGAAATCCAAGATTATCGTCCCGAAGGGGTTGGCCAGGGGCCTTTGGCCAAGGTAAAAGATTGGGTGTATATTTTTGACGCAGAGCGGCAAAAAGAAGGTAGGAGAGAAACACATACTATGCCTCAATGGGCCGGCTCCTGTTGGTATTATTTGCGTTTCTGTGATGCGCATAATTCTGCAGCTCCTTGGGCCAAGGAAAAAGAACGCTATTGGATGCCTGTAGACCTTTATATTGGAGGTGCAGAGCATGCCGTATTGCATTTATTATACGCTCGTTTTTGGCATCAGGTTTTTTATCAAGCAGGGATGGTCTCTACTCCAGAGCCTTTTAAAAAGTTGGTCAACCAGGGTTTGGTTTTATCGACATCCTATCGCATTCCTGGGAAAGGATATGTGGCTCCTGAAATGGCTAAAGAAGAAAATGGAAAATGGGTTGCTCCTTCAGGAGAACTTCTTGATGTGCGTCAAGAAAAAATGTCTAAATCTAAATTGAATGGAGTAGATCCTAAAGTTTTGATAGATGAATTCGGAGCGGATGCGGTTCGGATGTATGCCATGTTCTCTGGACCATTAGATAAAAATAAACTCTGGTCAAATCAAGGAGTTGCGGGTTGTCGACGATTTTTGAATCGTTTTTATGAAATGGCAACTTCTCCTCGAGTGGGAGACGAAGAACTTTTTGAGGGAATGTCGTTAGCACACAAACTTGTACAACGAGTAACGGATGACATTGAAAAATTGTCTTTAAATACGATAACCTCCTCTTTTATGGAGTTTATCAACGAATTTGTGAAACTTCCCTCTTATCCTAAAAGTGCCGTAGAAATGGCTGTTCAGGCTTTAGCGCCCATTGCTCCTCATGTTAGTGAGGAATTGTGGGTGTTGTTAGGGAATGCTCCGGGTATTGCGAAGGCCGGGTGGCCTAAAGTGCTTCCAGAGTATTTAGAAAAACAGGAAGTCACTATGGTGGTTCAAGTAAATGGTAAACTTCGAGCTCGACTAGATGTCCCTAAAGATGCAAAAGAAGAAGAGGTTCTTCCATTAGCTAAAGAAGCTGCTTCCAAATATTTAGAGGGGATAGAAGTGAGAAAAACTGTTTTTGTCCCCAACCGATTGGTCAATTTCGTGATATGATAGGCCGCTGGCTAACCTCTCGTTTTTACGATGCCTTTTTGATTTGTGCATTTTTAGTTGGAGCACCGCGTATTTTTTATAAGGTGCTCTTTCATGGAAAGTATATCAATTCCTGGAAAATTCGATTCGGGATAGAGAAACCTAAGGTTAAGGGGGAAGGCCCTCTTGTTTGGTTTCATGGGGCTTCTGTAGGAGAGGTTTCTCTTTTGGCTCCTTTGCTCAAAAAGTGGCGAGCAGAGTTTCCAGAATGGCGGTTTGTGGTTACAGCATGTTCTGAAGCAGGGGTGCATACGGCTCAGCGTTTGTATGCTCCTCTCGGGGCCACAGTTTTTGTTTTGCCTCTCGATTTAAGTTGCATTATCAAACCTGTTATTCGAAGTCTAGCTCCTCAAATAGTTGTTTTTTCGGAAGGAGACTGCTGGTTCCATTTTTTGACGGAAACCAAAAGGTTAGGGGCTAAGGCTTTTTTGATTAACGGTAAGCTTTCAGAACAGTCGTGCAAACGTTTTACTTTTTTTAAACGTTTAGGACGAAGCTGTTTTTCCCCGTTAGATTTATTCTTGGTGCAAGATGAGTTGTATAAACAGCGTTTTTTACAACTCGGTGTTCCCTTAAACAAAATACGCGTTTGTGGGAACTTAAAAACCTTCGTAGAGACCGAAGCTTCTGTAAATAACAGGGACTTTTGGAGAAAAAAATTACAATTGTCTCCACGTGATCAGTTGATTGTATTGGGGTCAGTACATCCTAAAGATGTCGAGGTTTGGGCAGAGGCTGCTCAACACCTCAACAAATCATCCACAAAAATTTTATGGGTTCCTAGACACCTTGAAAGGCTAAGAGAACATACTAGACTGTTGGCAAAAGCTGGAGTTTCCTTTGGTTTTTGGAGTAAGGGAGATTCTTTTTCGCAATACAATTCCTTAATCATGGATGAAATGGGAGTTTTAAAGGATCTCTATGCCGCAGCAGAGCTCGCTTTTGTGGGCGGAACCTTTGATCCTTCGGTAGGAGGCCATAATTTGCTGGAACCTCTTCAAAAAGATGTTCCACTTATGTTTGGGCCACATATCCATGCTCAATCGGTTTTAGCAGAACTATTGAGAAAAAAGGAAATTGGGGTGCCATTGGAGAGAGGATCGCTTTTGGAGGTTGTTGAAGAACTTCTCAGAGATGAAAAGAAACGACAACGGTACCTTGAAAAAGGAAGAGACTTTTTGAAAGGAGAAGAAAAAAGTTTTAAGCAAACCTGGGAGATATTAAAAGAGCAAATTGCTTGCATAAAAATTTAAGAACATGATAATCTTATGTTTTCTACCGCGGGATAGAGTAGTGGTCATCTCGTTGGGCTCATAACCCAAAGGTCGGAGGTTCGAATCCTTCTCCCGCTATTTTTTAGATTCGTTTGAGGCGGTATAGCTCAGGTGGTTAGAGCAGCGGAATCATAATCCGCGTGTCGTTGGTTCAAGTCCGACTACCGCTATCTCCTCTTTCTCTTTTATTATAATCTACTTGCATTTTGTTCCGATAAAATCCCTTTTTCCCAGAGCAGTGTTAGTGGGCGCTGGTCAACAAGTGCTTGTTCTTCAAAATATTGCAAAGGTCCCGGAAATCGATACAGGTCTTCTAATAGGCAAGCCCCTTTCATTTTGTGTAAGTATTGCACCATAGGGGAATAAGGAGATACAGAATCCGTTTTGATCACCGGCGTCTCTTCATTGAAACGTTTTTCTAAGTGCATCATTTTATATAAGGGAGTCGCGGCGATAGTCCAATGGGCATACTCTTCGGCTAGATTTCCTATAGTTACCATGTATCCTGTTTTTCCGCGTACTAAGAAAAGAGAAGCGGCTATCCCTAGAGCTAAGCCATAATTGGAATCGAAATTTGAAGGAAAACTGGCTCGCGATTCATAACCTAGAAAATGCGTTACTGGAGAAAAAGGCATAGAGGGTTCGAGTTTAGCTATTTCATCACGAACTAAAGAGGCCAAGAGTTCTTCTACAGCAATTTTAGAGACGCGAACATTTCCATAAGAATCTCTATCAAGGAGTAACTGGTCTCGAATGTTTTCAGGGAGAGAAGAAAAGGTTGTCATAGCTGTAGGAGATAAGCGCTGATCAAAATCATGAACGGAAAAATGCCCTTCGGCTATTAGTGCATTCAGTTCATGAATTAGCTGCTTTGTATCTGGAATTTGTTTGATCAACCCCTCTGGAATAAGAATGGTGCTGTAATTTTTATCTTTATGAAAGCGCTCGATAAGCCCTTTGGCGATGCTATGACTTAAACTTCGTAAAGATGTGTGCCGAATAGCGATTTCTTCTCCGATTAGCGTGATATTCGGTAGGGCCTGTAAACCGCATTCCAAAGTGCTATGAGAAGCTTGTTCTCCCATTAATTTGACGAAATGGTGATATTTTCGAGTGGAGAGAATATCCTTTTCTAAATTACCGATCATTTCAGAATAGGTTCGGCATGATGTGTGAAAGCCTAAGGGGGTTTCGATCCAAGAGTTTTTTAAATCCCCATCAATAGTTTTTGGCACGCCAATTACAGCTGTAGGACAGTTATGCTCAATAAAGTATTCTGCAAGCATTGCAGTATCTGTGTTGGAATTATCTCCACCTACAATGAGCAGGCCATGTAATTTCATTTTTTTTACTGTGGCGAGAATGGCGCTTTTTTGCTCTTTAGTTTTGATTTTTTCTCTACTGGAAGAAAGCATGTCAAAACCTCCAGCATTGTAGTAGTCATAAATAACGGAGATGTCTAAGTCTTTGTATAATCCGCGAATTAGCCCCAAAGGCCCTTTAATAAAACCAAAAAGCTTAGTTTCTTTATTAAAAGCCCTTAACCCTTCAAATAATCCAATGACTACATTATGGCCTCCGGGAGCTTGCCCTCCGGAAAGCAATACTCCAATACGTAAAGGTAAAGAAGAAGAAGCTTCTCCTTTGTGAAGGGTTATATCTGGGAGCGAGCATAGATGGGGGATATGCCTGGCTAATGAATGGGGTGCCGGTTCAGAAGAAGGCGAAGCCTGAATATGAAGAGAACGTAAACTATCCAACAACTCCAAAGTAGCAGGACGATAATGTAATCTTTGTAGTTCAAAATAACTCTTATTTACAGAGAGAAGCTCCATGATGTGCCCAATAATTGATGTGTTAGCCAGTTAACAATGTCTTGAAAAGCATTTGAATGCACGCAAAGATGATGAGTCATTTTAGGATAGGTGCGATAAGAAAGTTTCCCAGCAAAGTTTTTGGTAAAGAGATCTAGGTGACGCAAGGATATAACAGCATCCTCTTCGCCTTGTAAGTAAAGAACTGAGACTTGCTCTGAAATTTTGGAAAGAGGGACCAAGAGGTCTAATTCAAGAAATTGTGAGCAAAATGTTTTTCCTAAAGAGACGCCTTGATAAGAAAAATTTTCAGAGGAAAGCCCTTGGGGTAGTGATGAAGAAAGCTTGGCGTCTTCTAGCCACAAAGATCCTTGGATGGTGGGAGCCCATACGGCTGCATGTTGAATGGTTGGAAACAAAGGAAGATTCAGCAGGGATAAGCTACCGCCCAAAGAGGAGCCGAATAAAGCAACAGAGGAACTTGTTTGGGGAAGAGAGAGACCAAATTCTATAATTCGTTGGGAGGCTTGGATATAGTCATTAAGGGAAAATTCATGAAGAAAGCCCTCTGCATCACCATGCCCGGGAAGATCCACTCGCAAAACCGAAATACCAGCTTGTACAAGTTGATTAGCTAGATGAACATATGAACGCTTCGTTCCAGTTTTGCTAGAGGCTAATCCATGTAACACAATAACTAATGGAAACTCTTTTTCTTGAGAAACAGGAGTATGTAAGATTCCAAGGGAAGAAATATTATCCAATAAAGGGATTTCAAAAATTTGTTTCGTGTGGGGGAAGTAACAAGGCTGTTTAGTCATGATAGAGAATGCATTTTTATCTGTTGGAATTATTAATAATCCTGATCGGGGATTTCTAAACAAATAGAACAGCGTTTTTGCCATTCATTATGATTTAAAAATAAAATCAGGGGAGGGAAATCATCGGAATGAGAATTTTCCGGAGAATGGATTTGTAAAGGCCCTACAAAACGATAAGAGTCCTCCAAAGCCCAAATTTTGCGATAGAGAGAGAATTTGCTAAAAACCGGGCTAGAGATATCGACCAATCTTTTTTTTATTAATGGCCGAATGCTTCCATCCTTATTTTTTTTGGTGGTTAACATGCGTACGATAGGCAGTGCTCGTAATCGCCATTTTTCGATAGGGCTCGTTAATCCTTCAATGGTGGTTAAGTATCCGTTGCAGCGGTTGAAAACGAGGATCCCAGCACCGTAACCTAAGTTATAACTATATACATTATCAAAGTGAGTAGGAGTCCCTGAACGCCCTTCATAACCTAAAAAATGAGAGATGGCATTAAAGGGTACCTGTTTAAAGTGTGTTTCCAGGTGTTGTTGCACCAGATAAATAAGAAGCTTATCTACGCTAATTTTAGATACATAGACATTTCCATGAGCATCTCGATTATATAAAAGTTGGTGACGAATGTCCTCTGGGAATTGGTTTAGCAGTTGTTGGGATGAAGAGGATAGTTCCTGGAACAGATCGGCGCTTTCAGGAAGGGATTCAATTTCCTTGACGAGAGTTTGTATCTCGGGGATAAACTCAATAATTCCTTCAGGAATGAGAATAACCCCATAATATTTCCCCATAGCTGCTCGATCAGCTATGACTTCACAAATCTCTTGAATTAACGAGCTTAGAGAAGTTCCTTTTTCTGCAATCTCTTCTCCTATGAGAGCCATATTAGGGTGCGTTTGTAGCGCGCATTCTAAGGTAATATGTGATGATGAGCGCCCCATGAGTTTAATAAAATGATAATGACCTTTGCAAGATAGCGCGTCTCTAGAGATATTGCTAATAATTGACGAATAGAATTTCGTGGCGGTATCGAATCCAAAAGTTAGGTCTAGAAATAGATGTTGTAGATCACCATCGATAGTTTTCGGAACGCCAATTAATACAGTCTTAGCGTGATGTTTAGCAAAATATTCTGCAAGGATTGCTGTAGCTGTGTTTGAACCGTCTCCTCCAATAATGACTAATCCATCTAAATCCAATTGGTTCGCAGTTTGCAGACAGCGAGCTTTATTTTCTTCTGTGATGATATTTGTTCTACCAGTTCCAATGCAGTTGAATCCCCCAGAGTTACGAAACTCTTGCATGAACTCTTCCGTAATTTCTACTGTATTATTGTTAAGTAGCCCATGTCCATCACGCAAAAAACCTAAAAGTTGGCTGTCAGGGTGCAGCTTTTTAATGCTATGAAGTAGACCTAAAATAACGTTGTGGCCTCCAGGGGCGGGACCGCCAGAAAGCATCACGCCCACTTTAAGAGGAGCTATATTTAAGGGAAGATCGGATTTTGGAATAAACTTACGATAAGGGGATGTGTAGGTATGAGGAAACAATTCCGCAACAGGTTCTATTCGCTCATCCAGAAGGGCACTAAATCGTTTATCTTCTGTTAAAAGAAGCGCAGGAGCTTTTTGAAGCTCCCGACATAAAGGAGGCGTTTTTTGACAAAGAGAAGAATGTTTACCAGATGACATAAGCTCTCTTTCGAATACATTAGCGAGTTAATCCTAAACAGTACCACCACCAACTTCCTAGGCCTAACCAAATTACTAAGTTGACTATGCTAAGAATAAAGCCTGAGCGCCACCATTCTTGTACGGAAACTAATTGAGATCCAAAATATAGAGGAGCAGGACCAGATCCATAGTGTGTAAGCCCTCCGAATAAATTACTAGCAAAAGCTAAGGCTAAAGCTGCAAACATTGGATTTGTTCCTAAAGAGATCGATACCGTAAGAAAAATAGGGTACATAGCAGCAATATGAGCGGTATTACTCGCAAACAAATAGTGCGAATAGAAATAGATCAAGAAAAGAATAGGAAACCCGATTTTCCAGGATAATCCCTGAACGGCTCCAATTACAGAACTTCCTACAAAGTGGATAAACCCAAAGGAGCTTAGGAACGAAGCCATCATAATCAAGGCTCCAAACCAGATAAAAGTTTCCCAAGCAGTTGTATTAGAAAGAACATCTTCTTGCCAGTCGAGGATGTTCATCAGAATAAGTAAAGAGAGTCCGACAAGAGCTGTAGTTGTTGCGGAGATGCCTATAGAGTCCCCAAATGTCCATAAAGAGATCAGAAGAGAAAAAATAAGCAAAATAATTCGTTCTCCGTATTTTAAAGGCCCCATTTGTTTTAAACGAATTCTTGCAGTTTCAACAGCTTCTTCACAACTGGTAATTTGTGGTGGAAATAGTTTAAAAAGTACTAGAGGCATACATGCTAAGCTAACAATTCCTGGAAAAATAGCGGCTTTAGCCCAAGTTGCCCATGACAGAGTTACTCCAGAGTGACTTGCTAAAGCAGAAACAATCGGGTTCCCTGCCATAGCCGTTAAAAACATTGCACTAGTAATTACAGAACTTTGATACGCGACTTTAACCAAAAAAGAGCCTAAAAGTTTTTCCGTACCTTTTTCTGCAGAGCTTCCAAAAGATTCGGATAAGCCCATCACAACAGGAAAAAGAATCCCACCAGCACGAGCCGTCAAACTAGGGATGGCCGGTGCTAATAAAAAGTCTGAAAGAACCAGTCCGTAGCTCAATCCTAATGGACTTTTCCCTAAAATTTTTACAAAGAAATAGGCAACACGCTCACCAAGGCCAGTTTTGATGACCCCTTTCGCTATAGAGAAAGAAAGAAATACAAGCCAAGCAATCGGGCTATGGAATCCGGATAGAGCTTGTTCTAAGGTCAGCGTTTTTGTAACAAGCAGCAAGGAAATGCCCATAATAACAATAGCTCCCATAGGAGCGGGCTGCAAAATAATCCCGAGGATCGTTGTAGTGAATATTGCAAATAGATGCCACGCTTTAGGATCAATACAATTAGAATGAGGGCAAAACCAAATTCCACAAAAAATGAAAGTCAAAAATACAAGCGATAAGAAGCGTTTTTGTTTGTCCATGGCTCCCTATTAATTTTAACTACTATGACTCAAAAGGAAATCTTTCTAACCATTTCTCCATCTCTTCTAATGTATCATTGATGAGATCCGTGGAGGCAAACACTTCCTGTAAACAAGAGTCTATAGATTCTTCATGAATAATTGTTTCTACATCTTCCATACTAATAAAAGATGTATCGACCAAACCAGCTGAAAAAGCTTTACTAATGGGATAAAACAGCTCTTTTGGATAAAGAGCGCAAATGGAGGCTATGAGGTTGTCCCAAGCAAAAGAAGGGCGTTTTTCTAGGCGATAATTGAGTAGTTCTCCAAAATAACGAATAGCAGCTTCTCTAGAAAGTTTTTTGGTGCCAACAAGTGTGACCAAACTCGAGATGGCGGCAGCTTGCACATAAGGATTTACACGAGGAGTTTCGATGAGCTCTTGGATAAGAGAAACATCATCACAAACGCTGGCTAAGATACGAGAAAGATCTTCTGTAAGTACGTCTCCAGCAATCGCATGAGGAATGTCTTGCTCGAAAGAGAATAACTTAATAATAAGGGGAAGGGCGCGGGTTTCTCTGAATTGAGCTAAAAGATACATAGCATAAAGATGCCCTTGGTAGCAGTCATCATCGACGATGTCGGACACGTGATCAATGGCTTCTTCCAAAATTTTGAGAAGGTAGGGAGTAATTTGGTTGTGCTTGACGATCGCAGCTTCTATAGCTTCTCTAGGAAGAACACCGTTATCATAAACGAGGTCTTCCAAAATATGGGAGATTTCCATCGTCAGAAGTACTCCAATTCTGAGGATTCGTGAATAGCCAGTTGTTTTTTGGTCGTAACATGCCAAAAATCTTCTGTCAATGACTCTGTATTAAGCGAAACCTTCTGGTTTCTTGGAAGAAGGATCCCTTCAGAAAACGAGCAGACGCTGCAAAGTGACAGTCGCAACGCTCAGCATCTAAGCAGATAAGGCAAATCAAACCGTATTAGGTAGCACGCAAAAGACAACAGTTCGAGAGCGTGCGATGCTATTATAGATTTATGGCAAAAAAAAGCATTAACAAAGAGCTTCCGAATAACAATAGATAATCAAAAAGCGAAAGTAAATGACGGAATAGCATCAAGAAGCTCTCGAGTTTTTATATGTTCTGGAGAGGAAAAAATTTTTTGTTTGGGAGCACTTTCTACTAGAGATCCGCGGTCCATAACAGCAATTTTGTCTGCTAAAGTGTAGGCGGCGGACATATCGTGGGTGATGAACAAAAAAGCATTATTGTATTGCTCCTTTATTGTTTGGAATAAATCAAGAATAAGACCTTGATTCATAGTATCTAAAGCGGATAAAGGTTCGTCACAGATAATGAGTTCGGGTTTGCAAACCAAAGCTTTCGCTATTGCCACGCGTTGACGTTGGCCACCACTTAATTTATTAGGGCGTAGAGATAAAAAAGATTTAGGAAGATTGACTAGTCTTAGCGCATGAGCAATTTCTTCTTGTTGTTGGCTTTTAGAGAGTCCTCCCATGATGTATAGAGGTTCTGCGATAATTTCTTGAACAGTCATCATAGGATTCAAGCTGCTATACACATCTTGCCAGATCATTTGGACAGCTTTAGCTCTTGGAGTTTTTGGCGGGAGGTGAAAGGTTATAGCTTCTGGGGAATTCGGGGATAAGAGCCCTAGAATTGTTAAGGCTAGAGAGGTTTTTCCAGATCCACTTGCTCCGACAACCGTTAGGCATTCTCCGCGATGCAGTTCTAGGTGGATGTTTTTTAGAATCGTCTGTTGTCGAATAGAGAGAGAGAGGTTTTTAATTGTGACGAGCTTAGACATAACTAATTAAAAGATTAATGGGCTGTTGTTGCAAAAATTTTTGGAGGCTCGGGATTATAAAAACTAGGAATTTTAGGAATAGCACGAATTAACTGCTGGGTATAGGGATGGGTTGGAGCGTGTAACAGTTGCTGTACAGGGCCTTGTTCAACGATTTCTCCATGACGTATAATAGCCATTTCTTCGCAAAGCTCAGATACTAAAGCTAAATTGTGGGTGATAAGCAATAAAGCTGTAGCATTGTTTTGGTGAATTTGCTTTAACACACGAAGCACCTGAGCTTGAGATATAGAATCCAATGCTGTTGAGGGTTCATCAGCAATAATTAGTTCTGGCTTTGTTGCCAGAGCTATTGCAATGCTGACTCGTTGGCACATACCACCGCTTAGTTCAAAGGGATATTGTTGTAAACAGCGATCGGGCGATTCGATATGCACGCTGACAAGAAGTTCTCGAGCTCTAGCCAAGGCCTCTTCTTTAGATAAAACAAAATGATGGCGTAAAGTTTCTACAATTTGAGTTCCTACACGCATAGATGGCGTAAGGGTCCCCATCGCATTTTGGAAAATCGTCGCTATTTTTTTTCCTCGGATCTGTTGAAATTCTTTTCGGGATAAGTGAGTAATATCTGTTCCGGAATAGAAAATTTGTCCCGACTGAATACAACAGTTATCTGGTAAAAAGCCGAGCACAGCTTTAGAAACAGTTGTCTTCCCAGAACCGTTTTCTCCTACAAGCGCCAGACTTTGGCGTCGATTGATAGTTAGAGATAAATGATTTACTAGTCGTTGATTCGATCCTTTTACCGAGACAACTAAATTTTCAATTTTCAATAAAGTTTTAGACAAACGTATTTTCCTCTAACAAGTTTGTTCGTAGCCCTTCCCCAATACAGTTAAAACTTACAGAAACAATAACCATGAAAAATGAAGGCACAAAGAACAGCCAAGGATGATAGTCTAAAGAATGAATGCCTTCTTTTACAAGGGTTCCTAGGCTAGCATAAGGGGGTTGGATTCCTAGTCCTAAAAAACTGATAAAGGCTTCTGTGTATACCGCATTGGGGATGGTAAAAATTAAAGTAGAAATGATTGGGCCTAGAGTATTTGGAAGTAAATGCTTTCTTAAAATATGAAAAGTAGACGCCTGTAAGGCGCGTGCAGATAGAACAAACTCTTTGTTTTCTAATAGTAAAAATTGGCCATAAATAATACGAGCTATAGGGATCCAGCCAGTGATTGTCATGGCTAAAATGAGTGGAAGAATGCCATGATTGAAGATCACTAATAAAAGAATGATCACAGGAATCCTTGGGACAGAAAACAGGATTTCAGTCACTCGGCTCATAAAATTAGCAACCTTTTTTCCACAGGCGAGGGCTATAGTGGCCCACAGCAATCCAAAACACACATCGATAATGGTGGCGGACACAGCTATCAATAAAGAAAGGCGAATTCCTTGAAGAGTTCGAGCTAGCATGCAGCGCCCTAAATTGTCTGTTCCAAAGGGAAATAATGTACTCGGAGCCTGCAGAGCGTAGTCAGGAGCAGTCCGTTCATAGTCAGGATAGAGGCAGGGAAGAAATGCGGCGGCCAAAACTAAAATAGTTAAAACCATGCAGCCTAGCAGCAACATTTTATTCGTGCGGATATAATGCCAACTACGGAACGAGCTAGATTGAGACATGCGGTTTTTAGAAATCCTTTTTTTAATTTATTATTCGGAGCGTTTTTCCCCATAGGAATAACGAATTTGCGGGTCTATCCATGCTTGGAGGAGATCGCAAAAAAGAGAAGATAACATGAAAAACGCTCCGTAGAAGACAGAAAGACCCAAAGTTATAGGATAATCGCGTTGTTTAATGCTACAAATGAACCATTTCCCTAGGCCGGGAATACAGAAAAGATTTTCTATAGAAAAGGTGCCTGTCATTAAAGTCGTTATAAGGAATGCGGAGTATGAAATGATAGGAAACAAGGCATAGGGCAAAATATGTTTTATTAATACTTTAAAAGGAGACAATCCTTTAGCATAAGCCAATAAAACATAATCTTTTTTTAAAGTTGCAGAGACTGAAGCGTAAGTGAGTTGAGTGATGAACGCCATAGGGGTGATTGCTAAGGCGATGGAGGGAAGTAGGGTGTGAGAGAATTCTCCCCAACATGCTATGGGTAGACAGGAGTATTTTATAGCAAAGACGTACTGTAAAAAAGCTCCAACAACAAAAGCGGGAACAGATATTTGAATGACGGAAGAGAAGAATATCGCGCGACCGCAACCTCTTCTGTAAAAGGCTGCAAGAACTCCCAGAGCAACTCCTCCAAAAAGAGCTAAACAGAGACTTTCGAATCCAAGAATAGCGGAAGCTGGAAGTGCAGAAGTAATAATACCGATAACAGTACGATCTTTATAAATAAGAGATTCTCCGAAATCTAGCGTTAGCAAACATTTC
The DNA here is from genome assembly GCF_900169085.1 of Chlamydia suis. Taxonomy (NCBI): domain Bacteria; kingdom Pseudomonadati; phylum Chlamydiota; class Chlamydiia; order Chlamydiales; family Chlamydiaceae; genus Chlamydia; species Chlamydia suis. The sequence goes on along the minus strand of NZ_LT821323.1, from coordinate 247,336 downwards.
AGATAGATGAGGTACTGGGTAAATAAAGGCTTGTCTAATCCGTAGCGGTTTTTTAATATTGCCAAGGTTTCTGCAGACAAGATATTTCCGTTTTCATCATTAAAAGGGTCTCCAGGGATCGTTCTAATGATAAAAAACGTTAAGGTGACCACTACCCATAAAGAAATCAAATTAAAAAACAGACGCCTCTTTATGTACCTGAACATAGCAGATTCCTTTGTGTCTTGTTTCGTGTTTGATCACGGCTGGTTGATTTCAATATGAGAGCTTTCTGCTAAAAAGGTGTTCCTGTCTGGAATAAAAATGCAATTTTCCAGCAGAAGCCTTTCTGCATTTTAAAGAGAGGATCTTTTCTGCGCACGGAGTAAAAACAACTATTAAAAGTTTTTTGCATACCGCATATCAACCACGCCCGAAGGGTGTAGTCTAACAAAAGAAAGTTTATTATTTGCGGTATAATGAAAAACATCGTGATAGAGAGGTTCTATGACATTTTGTTTTTCTAAATATAGAGACGCTTCAGAAATGAGAGCATCTCGTTTTAGAGGATCTCTCTCTGTTTCTATAGACAGAATGAGTTGATCGAACTGAGGGTCTTCTAAGGCATAAGGCTTAACCCCTTTAGAGGAAAAGACGGATAAAAAGGCTAGCGGATCGGAAAAATCTGCAAACCAGCCGCCTATAGACATAAAGAAGGCGTTAGTATTTAAATCATTTTGTAATAGAGCATACTCTTTCCCACAAATAGGAAACATAATTCCCAAAGTTCTTCGCCACTGATCACGCATCATTTGAGCTATTTGTGAGTTTACAGTAGATGTTGCTGAAAAGATCAGTGGGCATTTTTCTAAATCTTTTACAGTCATATTCAGTTCCGCTAAAGCCTCTTGTAACAGAGTTTTAGCCAAGGCAATGGCTTCTTGCTGCTTATAAGAAGGTTGCTCTGGATAAGAGTGTAGATGGTTAGGTAGCAAATGTTTTGCAGGCTTGACAAAGGTTGGAGAAGCGAGAGCTTCTTTGTTTAAGACAAGACTTAAAGCCTGTCTTATTTTGGGGTGGCAAAAAGGGGCTTTGGAAGTGTTAAACGTAAGCCAAGAGGTGCCGGATATATCAAATGATTGCGGAGCGCGGCGCTTATTTGCCATTGCTAAAGCTTCTTGGGGAATGCTATGCCCCCAAGGCAGGCCTTGCCAGTCCAATTTTCCTTGATTGAATAAGGCTGAAGCTGTCTGTGGATCAGGAATTACATGTATGCGGATTTCCTGGATGGCTACTTGCTCCTTATTATAATAGTAAGGATTTTTTTCCAATTTAAGCCATTGACGATCCTTTTTTTCTTTTAAGCAAAAGGCTCCTGTAGATATGGGCAAAGCTTTTGCTTCGCTCCGCATTTGGTGCTCACAATGTACGGGATAAAACGCCGGGAGGGTAAGCAGTTTCAGAAAGTGGGGAGTTGGGGTATGCAAATGAATAACAAGAGTGCGATCATCTTTAGCTAAAAATCCCGGGCCATCACTTAGATCGATGGGCAAAAAAGCAAAGGAGTAAATACTTGCAATGCGGTTCTGTAAGATGTCATTCCATGACCGCACAAAATCGTGGGCCGTAACAGGGTCTCCGTTACTCCAATGAGCTTTTTTTAAATGAAAAGTATACGTTTTTTTATCTTCTGATAAGAAAAAACTTTCTGCTAAAGCAGGGAAGACTTCTCCGGAAGGAGTCTCCTGAACAAGCCCTTCATAAAGGTGGTGAATTAGGTTGATATCGGAAAGAAGACGTACTTCTCGAGGATCAAGTGTACGAGGATCATCCTTTATGCTTACAGATATTGTCTGATTATGGGCAGAGGGATTCGTTTTGCGTGAGGAGTTAGAGCAGCCAGCTGTCGCTAGTGCGAGAAGCAAGCAGATTCCCACTGATATCTTGCGCATGGAATAACCTCTTTAGAAGTATGTGTTTGGCAGCAAAATAATCTTTCTCCTAATCCCGCTATCATGGCAGCATTGTCAGAGCACAACTGCGAAGAAGGGAAATACGTAGGCAAAGAGCACGTTTGATTCAGCAAGCTGCGGAAGAAGCGATTATTTGCTACGCCCCCACCAACAATCAAAGACTTGCAAGAAAACGCTTTTACAATATTAGGAAGTTTTTGAGCAATCGTCATAAAAGCTGCTTTTTGAAAAGATGCAGCAATGTTTTGTTTTTGAGCCTCAGAGATCTCCGGAAACGGAGGTTTGGCGGAGCTATTGTTGCCCTTCAGAGCATATAATACAGCTGTCTTCAACCCGCTGAAAGAGAGATCGTTTCCAGGAACTTTAGCTGGTGAAAAAGGAAATGCTTCGGCATCACCTTTTTGAGCTAATTCTTCTAACTTTTGTCCTCCAGGATAGGGGAGACCAAGAAAACGAGCCACTTTATCAAATGTTTCTCCGATAGCATCATCTCGAGTCTTGCCTATTAGGAGAAAGGTTGTTGCGTTGGGCATCAAAAATAAAGAGGTGTGTGCTCCTGAAACGGCAAGACCTAAAGCTGGGAAGCGAATAGACGAGGTTTCCATGCAGGCTGCATATAAATGGGCTTCTACATGATTAACGCCTATAAGGGGCTTCTTTAATCCGCTAGAGAGCCCTTTTGCAAAATTGACGCCAACAGACAGGGCGCCGATAAGGCCAGGAGTATTGGCCACAGCGATTAATTCAACGTCTTCTAGGGAGATTCCGACATCTTGAACCGCTGCGGTCAAAAGTTTAGGAAAAACTTGTAGATGTGAGCGGGAAGCTAACTCGGGGATTACACCTCCATAAAACGCATGAATATCCTGAGACGCTACCCGGTTGGCAAGAATTTTCCCATCTTTGACGAGAGCGCAGGAGGTTTCATCACAAGAGCTTTCTAGGCCTAGAGTCAACATGGCAAAAACTTAAAGAAAAGAAGAACAGTTTTGGAAGGAGAGGATCGTACCATGAGCTTGTTAATCAGACAAGACGTTAGTAATAAGAAATATGTAAATCAGATTTTCTTGGTTGATATATAGAGAAGAAGGGGGGCCTAAATACCATACATAGTCCTGCTCCAGCCACTAAAGTGACTCCAAGAGAGAGAAAGCAGCTTGCAGCCAGCAAGGGAAGCCCGGTGACGACTCCGGCTAAAATCAAGGCTCCAAACAATAGGCAAAAGCTTCCTGTTACAAACGGAATCAAGATTTTTAGGTAGTCAAAAGAAGAATTGGTATTCAATGTGCTATGCGAGAACAGTCCTTCGTTAAAGGAAGCGGGATTGCGCGAACTAGGATTAACTATTGTTATCTGCATACAACTTTTAAAGTTCGATTATTTAAAGTGAAATCTTTTAGTTGGAGAAAAAAGAAAAAACATTATAACTGTTCGGGTTTTATTAAACCAGTATAGGGCTTCGTCGTTAGGTGGGTATCGAAAGCAAAACATTTTTTAATTGATAAAATTTTGTTTAACGTTCGAGATTAGAAGTCTCTTTGTCAAAGAAGTGATTTTTAGGAGGTTAAGATCGACATGGTTTCTTCGTTTCTGAATCTTCCTCCCGCCGAGGCTCGATTGCGTCCGGTAACAGAAAATTCTTTCCCAGCCTTCTCTTCTTGGGGAGCTACACAAAGACGTATAACGGGGTGTAGCTTGCCGAATTCGTTTTATAAACCCTCTTTAACTCGGCTTGTTTGCGTCATTGTGGGCGTGCTTGTTGTTTTGGGAGGAATCTGTTGTCGGTTGGCCTATTTGGCCAATGCGGGACTGTTGACCTTCCCTAAAATGTTGGTTGCGATTGTGGCGCCACTTATCTTGTTAGGAGGAGGAATGGCGGTTCTTTGCAAGCTCGCCTATAAGACGGATGTTTTATACGGGAAAAAGATACGACCTTTTATGTCTCGAAATTGGGAGCGTGTCATCGTATGTGAGAAAGAAGGAGAGTTCATCCGATTTATTCGAGATCAGGATACGTATATGGATATCTCACTTTTAGATAAACAAGGTTCAGGAATTGCTCCCGTCTACACATATCCACCTATAGATTCTCGAACTATCATTTGTTTTGTCGCGGGTATTTTGCTTCCCGTGGTTTCTGTAGCGAGAATGTTGTATAACCTGTTTCGTTTTTTTGTTATTCCTTTCTATATAGTCTTCCAGATGGTGTATCAGTTTCATCAAAGAGACGTGCCTCCTGAAGAACGATTCGTTTGTTCTGATATAATTCGGGAAATGGCCCGCTCTTTATTGCAAGCTATAAAAGCTCCTTTTTATGGAGCAGCTTGTTACTTGGCGAGTTTGTATGGACTGCTAAATCCGTTGTCGGGAAGAGTGGTCTTAGCTAGCGTGGAGCGAGATTGGAACAGTGATGTGATTCGTTCGCGAGGAGTTTGGGGGATCTTTTTAGAAAAGAATTATCTGTTGGAAGGCGGAGGAACTCGCTCTGGATTAGGACAGCATGCTTGGTATTTGTTGGGATGTTTTCAACCCGTAAGACTTTTTCTTTTGAAAAACGGAAAGATTGTTTCTGGAGCGAGGCCTTCCGTGCAAGCTTTCCCTGAAAGTAAAGAGCTTTTAACATCGTTTTTGTACGGGGCGGCTCCGGGAAGGTTGCCTTAGCGGCATAAACTGCTAGAGTTTTTAGCAGACAAAGCGATTTTGCTTGCAGATCTACAGTAAAATCTTCATCATAATGATCGGAATAAAGGGGGGAAGGCGCGGAGAGCGTTTGCACGAATTCCTTTGTTTTCTTTCGTCAGAAGAAACGAAATTAGCGGCAAAATTGTTTTGAGTTACTGTCAGAATTACGGCCATCTATAAAACGTTTTTTTAATAACGAGAGGTTTTTTGTCGATTTTGTAAAAGATCTCTTGTAGATGTTTAAGATGTCGGGGCTGGTTTAAAATTTTGGGCCAGATGTGCCGCGAGAGCGACTTTTAAAATTCTTTATATAAGAACGGAGAGGGGCGTGGGAGAGCAAAATAAAAATGAAGAAAAAATAGATATCTCGCTAACTTCCGGCAACCTCATGGACTCTAAAACTAGTCATCTTGATGACGAATTGAGTTTTAAGCTAGAGGAAGCTTTTGATACCTTAACGGCTGGGGAGCATTCGCAGGATCTTACATCCATAGTAAGTGCGTATAATCCTATAGACCTGGCTTATGCAGTGTCTTGTCTTCCCTCCGATTCTCGTTCTATTCTTTACAAAAGCCTCGATAGTGTGGCGTCTAAAATAGCTTTTATTATTAACACGGACTCTGCTTCGCGGTGGGCGATCTTTCGTAATTTGTCAGATGGGGAGATTTGTGCGCTTATAGAGCAGATGCCTCCTGATGAAGCTATCTGGGTTTTGGATGATATTCCTGATCGGCGATATCGAAGAATTTTAGATTTAATAGACGTTAAAAAAGCTCTGAAAATCCGCGATTTGCAAAAGCATGGCAGGAATACCGCTGGGCGGTTAATGACGAATGAGTTCTTTGCTTTTTTAATGGAAACAACTGTTAAAGAAGTGGCGACTTGCATACGAAATAACCCCGGGGTTGATCTAACCAGACTCGTGTTTGTTTTAGATTTTAAAGGAGAATTGCAAGGGTTTGTGACAGATAGAAGCTTGATCATAGCTTCTCCTGAGATGCCTTTAAAACAGATCATGCGTCCTATAGAGCACAAGGTGTTGGCAGACGCTACAAGAGAAGAGGTTGTAGATCTTGTAGAACGGTATAAAGTTGCGGTCCTCCCTGTAGTGGACGAAGAGAATTTTTTGATTGGAGCTATTACTTACGAAGACGTAGTTGAAACAATAGAGGACATCGCTGATGAGACCATTGCAAGAATGGCGGGTACAACAGAAGATGTCGGATATCATGATTGTCATGTTGTGCAAAGATTTTTATTACGGGCCCCATGGTTGCTTATCACTTTATGCGCGGGACTTGTCAGCGCTTCTGTGATGGCTTATTTTCAAAAAATTGCACCAGCGCTTTTAGCAATGGTGATCTTCTTTATCCCTCTGGTTAATGGGCTTTCTGGGAATGTCGGGGTACAGTGTAGTACGATACTGGTTCGCAGCATGGCAACGGGGACTCTTTCCTTTGGAAGACGAAGAGAGACGATTCTCAAAGAAATGAGTATCGGGTTGTTGACGGGTGTCGCGTTGGGCATTCTTTGCGGACTGGTCGTTTGTTGTATGGGATGTCTGGGGTTAGGGTTATTTTCTACAGGAGGGGTGCAGTTGGGGGTCACGGTATCTGTGGGCATACTGGGGGCTTCGTTGACTGCAACGACGCTGGGCGTTCTTTCACCTTTCTTTTTTGCAAAAATTGGCGTGGATCCGGCTTTAGCTTCCGGTCCAATCGTTACCGCTCTTAACGATATAATGTCCATGGTTATTTTTCTTTTGATTACAGGCACTTTAAACGCTTTGTTTTTCCAATAGTCTGAAAACAAAAGTTCTCTTTGGGCTTTTTTTGCTATGTCTTTTCTTTATAGCTCTTTAGAATGGTTCGTGAATTTTTGGGCATTTTAGAATTGATTTAGAAGAGGAGCTGGTTTGTGGCTTTGCGATTTGAGATTTTACACCAATCAAAAAAATCTAGAGCTCGGGTGGGGCGAATAGAAACCGCGCATGGATGTATTGATACCCCAGCTTTTGTTCCCGTGGCTACAAACGGGGCACTAAAAGGAGTGCTCGACCACAAGAATATTCCTCTTATGTTTTGCAACACATACCACCTTATCGTTCACCCCGGCACAGAAGCGATTGCTGCCATGGGCGGTTTGCATCAGTTTATTGGAAGAAATGCTCCTATCATTACAGATTCCGGTGGATTTCAAATTTTTAGTTTGTCTTATGGGTCTGTAGCTGAAGAAATTAAAAGCTGCGGGAAGAAGAAAGGGGACTCTGGCATTATTAAAATTGATGATGAAGGGGTTTGGTTTAAATCTTATCGTGATGGGCGTAAGCTGTTTTTGTCCCCCGAAGTCTCTGTGCAGGCACAAAAAAATCTTGGGGCGGACATCATTATTCCTTTAGATGAATTGCTGCCCTTCCACACAGATCCCACATATTTTCATCAATCGTCTTTGCGCACGTACGCTTGGGAAAAAAGATCTTTGGATTATCACCTAAAAAACCCTGGCTATCAATCTATGTATGGGGTTATTCATGGAGGAATTCTCCCAGATCAAAGAAAATTGGGGTGTCAGTTTGTGGAAAGCCTTCCTTTTGATGGCTCTGCTATTGGTGGCAGCCTTGGGAAGAGTCTTCAGGATATTGTTGGTGTGGTTGATGTAACTACAGCGAATCTTTGCCCGGAGAGACCGAGACATTTGCTGGGAATAGGAGATCTTCCCTCTATTTGGGCAACGGTTGGTTTTGGGATCGATTCTTTTGATAGCTCTTATCCAACCAAAGCTGCTCGGCACGGCATGATGTTGACATCACAAGGACCTTTAAAAATCCATAATCAGCGATATGCTTCTGATCTAAATCCTATAGAACCTGGATGCTCATGCCTTGCGTGTTCGCAGGGCATATCTAGAGCTTATTTGAGGCATTTGTTTAAGGTGCACGAGCCAAATGCGGGAATTTGGGCCTCTATTCACAATATGCACCACATGCAACAGGTTATGAGAGAAATTCGAGAAAAAATTTTAGCTGATCAAATATAAAAACAGCTTTAACGTTTGTGCTTGTTTTCGTTGGAGTTATATTGACGACGAAGTTGTTTCTGGGCAAAGTTTCACAGAGTGAAATTGTCTTTATATTTAAGTTGAGTATAAAATCCTTCTGATCTTTTTGGGAAAAAGAAAAAGAGGCGGATTATGAGTGCTGTTTGCGTTCTTCAAAATGCGTCATTTTGGGAAACAGAGAGTCGAATGCAAGAGGCGCTCTCGGCTGGCAAGATTGTCTCGTATATTTTAGTTTTTTTAGGAGTTATTTTAGCGACTATCGGGGCGTGTGCTGCCGCTACTATTAGCGGCGCCTTGTCTGTCTGTTTAGGAACATTGATCGTTGGAGGAGTTTTGTTAGCGATGGGTCTCTTGTTTGCGGCTATAGATATTTGTCGTGTACAAAGAGGTTCAACGCACAAGCTTCAGGCGAAGCAAGAACAGTTGGAAATGCTTTCTATTCAAGAAGAAGAAACAAAACCTCTTATGGAACAAGCTTCTTGTGTCTGCGAGCCTGTGCCTCCGCTATCAGGTCTGGAAGATGTGCGACAACAGCGCCCCATTGTCTTACGACAAGGATCGGATTCTTTTTACAAGCCAAAATATATCACCGTAGGTGATCGTGTGGTCGAACTTATTAAGGTTGGAGAACGTGACTCTAAAGGTGAAACAACATTCGTGGAGGGGGTAAGCCCCGATCAAATTTTTGTGCGTGTTTGGGATGAGCTTTTCATCTTAGGACGAGTGGGGGAGATGGTTCGTTTAGACGGAGTTTGCTGCAAATTGTTGCCAGGAGATTCACAAAATTTATAAGCAAACGGTCTGGCTAAAAATCTCGATTTAAAAGTTTCGGACTTTTGGAACTTAACGTTAATGTTTTGACTTTTTTAGTTCGCAACAAGTATAAGTGCCTTCTTTCTAGGCTTGCTGCGAGAGAAGTGCGCTTGCACATATTGAAGGAGCTTTGTGTCTTTTTATTCTCAAAAAATTCCCAATTTTCAACGCAAAAAATTAAGTCGAACAGATTCTCCTATTAAACAAGCTAAATATTTCCTCCGCGATCATGTGGTTCATTTGCGAAAAATTCTTGCGGGTAGACCTCAAGAAGTCATAGAGGCGTGGTATGAAATTCTAGGAAAGAAGTATAATGGCATGACTCAGGCTGTGGGGCTTAAGGATGGGGTTTTGTCGGTAAAAGTCCGCAACGCTTCTTTGTACGCTGTACTAAAACAGAGCTCCCAAAAAGAGTTGATATCCCGAATTCATTCAGCGGTTCCCGGTGCCAAGGTTAAAGAGATACGCTTTTTATTAGGATAGTTATGGACGCACAAGAAAAGAAATACGATGCATCTGCCATTACCGTTTTAGAAGGATTACAAGCCGTTCGTGAGCGTCCTGGAATGTACATTGGAGATACAGGCGTTACTGGATTGCATCACTTGGTTTATGAAGTGGTAGATAACAGTATCGACGAGGCAATGGCGGGGTTTTGTACGGAGATCGTTGTTCGCATATTGGAAGATGGCGGAATCTCTGTCTCAGATAATGGTCGAGGAATCCCTGTTCAGATTCATGAAAAAGAATCAGCCAAGCAAGGGCGCGAAATTTCTGCTTTAGAAGTTGTTCTTACAGTATTGCATGCTGGAGGAAAGTTTGACAAAGATAGCTACAAGGTTTCTGGAGGCTTGCACGGAGTAGGAGTTTCCTGCGTGAATGCTTTGTCTGAAAGATTTGTTGCTAACGTATTTAAAGATGGCAAAGCTTATAGCATGGAGTTCTCAAGAGGAGCTCCGTTAACTTCATTACAGGTATTAGGTTCTACGGATAAGCGCGGAACGGAGATTCTTTTTTATCCGGATCCCGCTATATTTTCCACGTGCGTTTTTGATCGAGCGATTTTAATGAAACGTTTACGAGAGTTAGCGTTTCTGAACCGAGGGGTGACCATCATTTTTGAAGATGATCGGGACGCAGGTTTTGATAAAGTCGTTTTCTTTTACGAAGGAGGAATTCAATCCTTTGTCAGCTATTTGAATCAAAATAAAGAAAGCCTTTTCCCCAATCCTATTTATATTCAAGGATCTAAGCCTGGGGATGATGGAGATATAGAGTTTGAAGCTGCTTTGCAGTGGAACTCTGGTTATTCTGAATTGATTTATTCTTACGCCAACAACATTCCCACGCGGCAAGGAGGGACGCATTTAACAGGATTTTCTACAGCTCTCACAAGGGCGGTGAATTCCTATATCAAGTCGCATAATTTAGCTAAAAGTGACAAGTTAGCTCTGACTGGAGAAGATATTAAGGAAGGACTGGTGGCAATAGTCTCGGTCAAAGTCCCTAATCCTCAGTTCGAAGGGCAGACAAAGCAGAAATTAGGCAATAGTGATGTAGGATCTGTAGCTCAACAAATTAGTGGGGAAGTGCTGACTACATTTTTCGAAGAAAATCCTCAAATAGCCAAAACTATCGTAGACAAAGTTTTTGTTGCAGCGCAAGCTAGGGAAGCCGCTAAAAGAGCTAGAGAGTTGACTCTTCGAAAGAGCGCGTTAGATAGTGCTCGTTTGCCAGGGAAGTTAATCGACTGCTTGGAAAAAGATCCCGAAAAATGTGAAATGTACATTGTTGAGGGGGATTCTGCGGGGGGATCAGCTAAACAAGGGCGTGATCGACGATTTCAGGCCATTCTTCCCATTCGAGGTAAAATTTTAAATGTTGAAAAGGCGCGTCTGCAAAAAATTTTCCAAAACCAAGAAATTGGAAGCATTATAGCTGCGTTGGGATGCGGAATTGGAAAAGATAATTTTAATTTCAGCAAGTTGCGTTATAAACGCATTATTATCATGACAGACGCTGACGTTGATGGCTCACATATTCGGACTTTATTGTTAACGTTCTTTTATAGACATATGTCCGCTTTAATAGAGAATGAATGTGTTTATATCGCTCAACCTCCATTATACCGCGTAAGTAAGAAAAAAGATTCTCGTTATATTCTTTCAGAGAAAGAAATGGATGGTTACCTGCTAAAATTGGGAACCAAAGAAAGCCGACTAATTTTTGATGATACGGCAAGAGAATTAGAAGGGGAGGCTTTAGAAACTTTTGTTAACCAGATTTTAGAGATAGAGAGCTTTATTCTTGCTTTGGAGAAAAAAGCTATTCCTTTTTCTGAGTTCCTGGATATGTATCGAGATGGAATGTATCCCTTGTATTACTATCCTCCAGAAAGCGGCAAACAAGGTGGATCTTATCTGTATTCGCAAGAAGAGAAAGAAGCTGTCATTGCAGACAATGAAGAGGCCTCTACACGAATTGTAGAGCTATATAAGTCTTCTGTTCTTGAGGAGCTTCAGCACAATTTGAGTGATTATGGTTGTGCTATGCGCCATTATCTTCATCCAAAAGAATCGGGTATTACGATTGTTACGGAGGACCCCAAAACCCCTGCTTACGTCTGTTATACTTTGAAGGAAGTGATAGACCACCTGAAAGGTCTTGGAAGAAAAGGAATTGAAATCCAGCGATATAAGGGACTTGGAGAGATGAATGCTGATCAGCTATGGGATACTACTATGAATCCTGAACAAAGAACTCTTGTTCGAGTTTCTTTAAAAGATGCTGTAGAGGCTGATCACATCTTTACCATGCTAATGGGGGAAGAGGTGCCTCCAAGACGTGAATTTATTGAAAATCACGCTTTATCGATTCGAATGAATAATTTAGATATTTAGGAGACAGGACGACCATGCTGAATAAAGAAGAAATCATCGTCCCTAAAAATCTTGAGGAGGAGATGAAGGAGAGCTACCTTCGCTACTCCATGTCCGTTATTATTTCCCGAGCTTTGCCTGATGCTCGAGATGGTTTAAAGCCTTCTCAACGACGCATTTTGTATGCTATGAAGCAGCTAAATCTGACTCCTGGGGCAAAGCACAGAAAATGTGCAAAAATTTGTGGAGACACCTCCGGGGATTATCACCCTCACGGAGAAAGCGTGATTTATCCTACTTTGGTAAGAATGGCTCAAGACTGGGCTATGCGCTACCCTCTTGTGGATGGGCAAGGAAATTTTGGGTCCATTGACGGAGACCCAGCTGCGGCTATGCGGTATACTGAGGCCCGTTTGACTCATAGTGCGATCTTCTTGTTAGAGGATCTAGACAAAGACACTGTGGACATGGTTCCCAACTATGACGAAACGAAGTATGAGCCTGTCGTTTTTCCGTCAAAATTCCCTAATCTACTTTGCAATGGTTCTTCTGGGATTGCTGTAGGGATGGCTACCAATATTCCTCCGCATAATTTGGGGGAATTGATAGACGCAACGTTATTGGTTTTGGCCAACAGTCAAACTTCTATAGAAGAAATTTTACAAGTAATGCCTGGTCCAGATTTCCCTACGGGGGGAATTATTTGTGGCTCAGAGGGAATTCGCTCTACTTATTACACAGGAAGAGGGAAATTACGTTTGCGTGCTCGTTTGCATGTAGAGGAAAACTCGGATAAGCAGCGAGAGAATATTATTCTCACGGAAATGCCTTACAACGTAAACAAATCACGACTAATTGAGCAAATAGCCGAGCTAATTAATGAAAAGACTTTAACAGGGATATCGGATGTTCGTGATGAGTCAGACAAAGAGGGGATTCGTGTTGTATTAGAATTGAAGAAGGGCGAATCTTCTGAAGTCGTTATTAATCGCTTGTATAAGTTCACAGATGTGCAAGTGACATTTGGGGCTAACATGTTAGCTCTAGATAAAAATCTTCCTCGCACGATGAATATCCATAGAATGATTTCTGCTTGGATTCGTCACCGTATGGATGTTATCCGAAGAAGAACTCGTTACGAATTAAATAAAGCAGAAGCACGCGCTCATATATTAGAAGGCTTTTTGAAAGCTCTTTCCCATTTGGATGAGGTCGTTAAAACAATTCGGGGAAGCTCCAATAAAGAGCATGCGAAGCAGCAGCTCGTTGAATTATTCGGTTTTTCGGATGCGCAAGCTTTAGCAATTCTAGAATTGCGATTATACCAGCTTACAGGATTAGAATCGGATAAGGTGCAAAAAGAGTATAGTGAGCTTCTAGAAAAAATTGCTTATTATCGGAAAGTTTTGGCGGAGGAAGAGTTAGTCAAAAATATCATCCGAGAAGAATTGCAAGAATTACATAAGGTGCATAAGACTCCTCGTCGTACCACGATAGAAATGGATGCTAGCGATGTTCGGGATATAGAAGATATTATTTCGGACGAGTCCGTAATCATTACCATTTCTGGGGATGATTATGTGAAGCGTATGCCAGTGAAAGTCTTCCGCGAGCAAAAACGGGGAGGTCAAGGAGTAACTGGGTTCGATATGAAAAAAGGCTCGGACTTCTTAAAATCTGTTTATTCTGCTTCAACAAAAGATTACTTGCTGATTTTCACTAATCTAGGCCAATGCTACTGGCTTAAGGTATGGCAGCTTCCTGAAGGAGAGCGACGAGCCAAAGGGAAACCTATCATTAACTTCTTAGAAGGGATTCGTCCAGGAGAGCAGGTTGCAGCTGTTCTTAATGTAAAACGTTTTGAGCAAGGAGAATATCTCTTTTTAGCAACGAAAAAAGGAGTTGTTAAAAAAGTCTCTTTAGACGCTTTTGGCAGCCCTCGTAAAAAGGGAATACGAGCTTTAGAGATAGATGATGGGGACGAACTTATTGCAGCCCGGCATATAGCTAATGACGAAGACAAGATTATGTTGTTTACTCGTCTAGGAATGGCGGTGCGGTTCCCTCATGATAAAGTGCGTCCAATGGGACGTGCTGCTCGAGGTGTTCGGGGAGTTTCTTTGAAAAATGAGGAAGACTTTGTCGTCAGTTGTCAAGTTGTTACAGATGATCAAAGCGTTTTGGTCGTTTGTGATAATGGATTTGGAAAACGTTCTTTGGTTTGTGATTTCCGGGAAACTAACAGAGGTAGTGTTGGTGTTCGTTCCATCGTGATTAATCAAAGAAACGGAGACGTATTAGGTGCAATTCCGGTAACGGATTGCGATAGTATTTTACTTATGTCTGCTCAAGGGCAAGCAATACGCATCAATATGCAAGATGTTCGTGTAATGGGAAGGGCTACTCAAGGTGTTCGCCTAGTAAACCTTCGAGAAGGCGACACTCTTGTTGCTATGGAAAAATTGTCCGTAAATCCAGAATCTGGAGAAGCTGAAGAGAGTGCCGCGAGCATTCAGGTTGGACAAGCGATAGAGGAGTAAGGTGTTTATTGTAGTAGAAGGTGGAGAAGGGGTAGGGAAAACACAGTTTACTCAGGCTCTTTCTCAACGTTTAATAGAAGAAGGAAGGGAAGTGGTCACAACAAGAGAGCCTGGCGGTAGCTCTTTTGGTGAGCAGGTGCGGAAGCTTGTGCTGGACCCCACACAGGAAGTCTCTTCTTATGCTGAACTGTTTCTGTTTCTTGCGGCTCGGGCGCAGCATATTCAGGAGAAAATTCTTCCGGCTCTTAAAGCTGGGAAAACTGTCATATGTGATCGTTTTCATGATTCTACCATTGTGTACCAGGGAATAGCAGGAGGACTGGGCGAGGCTTTTGTTACGGATTTGTGTTATCGTGTAGTAGGAGAGGAGCCCTTTCTTCCGGATATTACCTTTTTATTGGATTTGCCGGAACAAGAGGGCTTGCTAAGAAAAACTCGACAAAAACAACTCGATAAATTCGAACAAAAGCCTCGAACTTTTCACCAAGCGGCTAGGAAAGGATTCCTCGCTTTAGCAGAAAGATCTCCAGACAGATATAGAATTCTAGATGCTTTCTTGCCAACGGAAGTTTCCGTTGATCAAGCTCTTTCTCAGATTCGAGCTTTGATATAAAGGAGGTGTTGATGGAGAGCTCTTCTTGGGAGATTCTTGTACAAAGAGTCCGTGATCAGAAGATCCCTTCTGCAATCATTTTACATGGGCAAGATTTGGCTGTTTTGTCAGCTCGTGCTTATGATTATGCCTCTCTAATTATTAAAGAAAGTTCTCCAGAAGCAGCCTATAAATTAGCAAACAGACTACATCCTGATATATACGAGTACTCGCCTCAAGGGAAGGGCCGTCTTCATACAATCGAGACTCCTCGTACAATCAGAAGGGATATTTGGATACATCCTTATGAAAGCCCTTATAAAATTTATCTTATTCATGAAGCAGATAGGATAACATTAGATGCTATCTCAGCTTTTCTAAAGCTTTTAGAAGATCCTCCGCCTTATGGGATATTTATTCTTGTGTCCACTTCGCCACAGAGGCTGCCACCTACTATTCGGTCCAGATGCGTGTCTTTTCATGTCCCTATAGAGAAAAATTTTGTGGTTGATCAAAAGGACATAGCTTTTTTAATCAGTTTAGCACAAGGCAAAGAATCTGTGATGCGTGTGGGAGGTTTAGTAAAAGGAGCTCCAGATGAAGATAAACAGGTGCTTCGAGATAAAACGAAAGCTCTGTTAACGGTCCTTTTACAACTGTTCAGAGATCGGTTTTTCTTAGCAAAAGGGATGCCGGCGTCTTCGCTTACGTATCCTAATTTGTTAAATGAAATCAAAACAATGCCCGTATACCCTTTGGAAGAAGTTCTCTCAATTATTACCCGAGCTACACAGGCTTTAGACACTTACTCTTCTGCGTCAAGTTGCCTTGAATGGATCTGTTTGCAGTTATGGTCTTTTAGAAACCGTCAGAGAGCAGCTATACGCAGACAAAAGAAGGAATTAAAACATTTCTAACTTACAATCCGCAGGGATATCTGCTAGATCCGTTGCTCTACAACAATCAGAGGATAATACCCACTGTAAAGGATTCTGAGGAGTTCCTATTCGCTCTATAGGAAAGGTATCCCGGCCTAAAGGATGTAGAAGCTTGTGAAACAGATCCTGTTTAGCTGATCCTTGAATGTAAGCAACTAAATGACGAGCTCGTCGAACAATCGGAAAAGTTAAGGTCATTCGATGGGTCTGTAATTGGGGGACCTCATTGAAAACTACGAGTCGCTCCGTTTCTTCTAAAGCAGCAGTCCCAGGAAAAAGAGAAAGGGTGTGTCCGTCTTCACCGACACCAAGCATGATCATATCGAAAATAGTATCAGGAACATTTTCCCGGATAAGATTTTCATATGCTTCATCTCCTTTCGGGTTAGCAGTATCCATGCGAAAGATTTGTGATTCGGGAACGCGCAAACCTTTTAAGATGTCCATAGCTTTTAGGTAATTGCTCCCGGCTTCTACATCTTCACTGGCTCGTTCATCACCCCAAAAAACAAAGATCTTCGAACAGTCTGAAATGGCTGCGCGCTTTTTAACGATCTCTTGAAAAATTTGTAAGGGGGTTTTCCCTCCAGAAAGGGCGACATAGAAAGCTCCGCGTTTATGAATCGCTTTATTTGCTGTAGAAATCCAATCGTAACAAGCGATTTGTAAAAAATCTTCTTGAGATTCGGATATAAGCATTCTATTCGCATCATTTAGGCTAATAAGGGTAGCCATGTATATATAACCTCTTGCAAAAAAATTAATAAGAGCGCCAGGCTCTTCCATCTCTGGATAAGAGTTTATCAGCTTCTTGAGGCCGCAAAGATCCTGCAACATAGTTAGGGAAAATAGGACGAACTTTGGACCACTGTTCTAACAAAGGAGAAAAAAGCTCCCAAGATGCTAAAACTTCTTCGTTGCTGGTAAAAAGAGTTCTGTCGCCAAGGATACAGTCACATAGTAATCGTTCATAAGCTTCTGGAGTGACTGTATTAAAATAACTATCGTAACGAAAATCCATTTTTACTGGGCGCACGAGTTTATTTGTCCCAGGGACTTTGCAGTTAAATTGTAAAGCAACCCCTTCATCTGGCTGAATGCGGATAATCAATAAATCATTCTCTAACGGGCATAAAGGGCAGCTTTCTGCATTAAATAAGTTATAGTTAGACTTTTTAAAGATAATTGCGATGTCTGTTGTTCTTTTAGGAAGACGCTTCCCTGCTTGCAAATAAAAAGGGACCCCTTTCCAACGAGGGTTATCTATGAATAGTTTTAAGGCTACATAGGTTTCCACTAAAGAGTTTGGGTCAACATTTTCTTCTTCTCGGTAACCCAAGACAGAAACCCCTTGCACAGTTCCTTCTCCATATTGGCCTCGAACCACGTTCTCTTCTTGGATAGGAAGGATCTTTTTCAAAATTTTAATTTTTTCTTTTTTAATTTCTTCAGAAGAAAACTCGGAAGGGGGCTCCATGGTGAGCAGACACAGTAACTGCATCAGGTGATTCTGTACCATGTCTCTTAGCATCCCAGATTTTTCAAAAAAGTTCCCCCGAGATCCTATGCCAATGGATTCGCTAACACTAATTTGTACGTGATCAATATATTGAGAGTTCCAGCAAGATTCAAATAACGTATTAGCAAAGCGTATAGTCAAAATATTTTGAACTGTTTCCTTCCCCAAATAATGATCTATTCGATAAACAGACTCTTCATCGATATTCGCATCAATACATTGCTGGAGCTCCTGAGCCGTTTCTAAATTCACTCCAAAAGGTTTTTCTATAATTAGCCTAGACCAAGGCTGTTGGGCCCCTTGCTCATGATAAAACAGCTGATGTCTGTTTAGATTGCGGATGATGTCTTGGAAATAATCTGGAGGTGTAGAGAGATAGAAAAGGCGGTTTCCCTGCGTGCCGTACTCATGATCCAGCTGTTCTAAAAATGTTTTTAAAGAAGCAAAGCCCTCTTCATCAGAAAAATTCGCTTGATGATAGAAGATTCTATTTTCAAGGCTTTCCCAGACTCGAATATCTATTTCTGACGAACGAGAAAAATTTTGAACGGCTTGCTTCATCTCTTCACGAAATTGCTCATGAGATTTAGGCCGTCTAGCAAATCCTACACAGACGAAATGTTCGGACAAACGTCCTTCTTTCGTTAAATTGTATAAAGCGGGAAAGAGCTTCCTTGCGGTTAAATCTCCTGTAGCTCCAAAGATAACCATGACACAAGGAGGACAGGCTGGTAATGTGGGGCCGATTTCTTTTATTTCTTCCACGGTACAACCTAATGTAAAGAGTTAATTCCTAAAAGGAAGCTCACGATACCAAAAAAATGAATATGTGCTCAAAAAGATTTCTCTCCTAAACAGCTGGCTTTATCCCGGCATGATTCTAATAAAATTTTCGAAAATCTAAAAAACTAGAAAGAATTAATGTCGCAGCAAGACTATCGGAAGAATGTTTTCGTTGTTTTCTGCTGAGTCCGCAATCATTTTTTAACATGCGTTCAGCTTGTGCGGAGGACAGGCGCTCATCCCAAAGGACCACTTCCAAAGAGGTCATCTCTTGGACAAGCGCTGCCAATTCTTGAATTTCTGATTGCAGACTAGAAGCGTAAGCTTTTTGCATAGGTAGCGGATTCCCAAAAACTATGGTGGTAACAGCGCGCTCTTTGGCGATCGCAATGAGCGCTTGGGCTGTTAGAGCAAGAGAGGGAGGGGTATCTATGTTCCCGATGGGTAATGTAATCAAAAGAGGCGCGCTAGCAAAGGCTAGTCCTATGCGCTTCTTCCCGTAATCCACTCCTAAAAAAACCTCTTTTTGTTTATCCATGCCTTTTCTCCAAAGAATAAGCAAGAGCGGCACGCAGAAACTCTACAAAAAGAGGATGAGGTTTTGTTAACTTCGATAAAAATTCAGGATGAAATTGTACGCCTAGCATCCATCGGTGATTAGAAATTTCTACAATTTCGCAAAGTTCTCCTTGAGGACAAACGCCGGATATTTTTAGTCCATTTTCTTGTAAGCGATTTATATATGAAGGGTTCACTTCGTAACGATGTCGGTGACGCTCTTGAACAAGATCTTTTTTGTAAGCAGCAAAAGCTTTCGATTCGGGGTCGATTCGGCAAGGATAGGCTCCCAGTCGCATGGTTCCTCCTTTGATCTCAGTATCTTGTCCATGCATCATGCATACAACGGGATCTGGGGTAGCAGGATCCATTTCTAACGAGTTTGCTAAAGGACTATTTAAAGCATATCTTGCGTATTCAACTACTAAGGCCTGCATTCCAAGACAAATCCCGAAGCAGGGGATGTTGTGCTCTCTGCAATAACCTGCGGCAGTAATTTTCCCTTCCCAGCTTCTTGTTCCGAACCCTCCAGGAATTAAACATCCGTCACATTTAGAAAGTTGCTCCAAAAGATCTTCTGATTCGGGAGAAATCGGAGCGATCTCTAGAGAACAACCGGCCGGAACAGAAGCGTGAGATAGAGATTCGGATATAGATTTGTACGCGTCTTTATGTTCCAAGTATTTCCCTACTAGTCCTATCCGAACAACTGGACGATTTTGATCACATAAAGCCGTTACAAGATTTTCCCAGTCGCTGAGATCCAAGGGTTTGGGAGAGAATCCGAGCTTGTGCAACAAGAAATCGGCTATGTTTTCTTGGGCTAACAACAAGGGCATTTCATAAATGGAGCGTTCTAAGTCAATCGCATTGAAAACCGCGTGTTCTGGCACGTTACAAAAAAGACTGATTTTTCTTTTTACTTCCGAGTTAAGCGGGGATTCAGAACGGCAAAGAATTGCATCTGGAGAGATTCCGATGCTTCGTAAATTTTGGACGGAGTGTTGAGTAGGTTTGGTTTTAATTTCCTTCGCTGCTTTTAAATAAGGAACGTAGGTCATGTGAAGGCTCAGACAATCCTGAGGATGTTCGCAACGAAATTGGCGCACAGCTTCCAAAAAAGGGAGGGATTCAATATCCCCAATTGTTCCACCGATTTCTACAATGAGCACATCAGGTTTATAATGTTCTGCGCACGATTGAATGACTTGAATAATTTCGTTAGTGACATGAGGGATAACTTGAACTGTTCTTCCTAAGAACGCACCATTTCGTTCTTTAGTGATCACTCGGGTATAAATTTGTCCTGAGGTAGCCGTAGAGTATTTAGAAAGTTGCACTGAAGAAAAACGATGATAATGCCCTAGGTCCAAATCCGTTTCTACGCCATCATCAGTGACGTAAACCTCTCCATGTTCATAGGGGTTCATGGTCCCTGGATCGACGTTCAAATAAGGGTCTAACTTGAGCATAGCAATTTTCAGGCCTTGTCTCTCTAATAAGAGAGCTAAAGAAGCTGCAGTTAGCCCTTTTCCTAAAGAAGAAACTACGCCTCCGGTCAAGAAGATGCTTTTGAAAGACATAATAAATACTGCTCCACTTTAGTTATATCTTCTGGATAATCCACGGAAGGCCCTGTTGCATTGTGAACAACATGAACATAGATGGAACGACCTGATTCTAACACGCGCAACTGCTCAAGATCTTCGGCCTCACTTAAAGAGGAAGGGGAGATGTTTACATACTCACTAAGAAAAGCTCTTCTAAAGGCATAGACGCCAACGTGTAAATAAAAAGGCGTCGAACGCTTGAAGTTATGAGGAATAACACTTCTGCTAAAATAAAGTGCTCGGCCAGTTTTATCAAAAACGCACTTCACTTTGTGATTTGTCAAAATGGCTTCAGGGTCAGTTGTTTCTGTAACAGGAGTGACCATGTCTATAGTGAGGTTGCTCTCGAGCATTTCTACGAGCCCATCGATGACTGCTGGAGACAAGCAAGGCTCATCTCCTTGGATGTTCACAACGATCTCTGCTTGAGGGAAGTATTGTGAGACGGCTTCTTCCACGCGTTCTGTTCCGTTAGCGCAAGCCTCGCTAGTCATTACGCATAATCCTCCGAATCCTACGACATGGTCGAAGATACGTTGATCATCTGTTGCCACAACCACGCAATCCAAAGAACGACTAAGTAAGGCATTCTCGTAAGCTCTTTGAATCAGGCTTTTTCCTAAAATTTCTGCTAAAGGTTTACCGGGGAAGCGAGAACTTCCCCATCTAGCGGGGAGAATACCGATTTTTTTGCTTGTTAAGAACGCAAACATCGTACCCCCTTAATGTAACATCTCTAAGAAGAGAGTTCTTCTTAAAATGTTGGTCTACATTTACTTTATGATCAGAGTCCCAGAACAGAACTCGATCATCCTAACAAGAGAATAGTTAACAATCAAGAGTATTCCTGATAGGAGCTATTTTCTTTATTTTTTAAATAACGAATCACGTCTTTTTCTCGAAAAAACTTCTGGGGAAGTTCTATTGAGACGAGGCCATTCCTAAAAAGCTTATCGTGAACGAGCTGTGTTTTTGTTTGCGATTTTTCTTTATAAGAAAAACTATCTGCAGAGTTATCATAAAGTAATAAAAAGCTTTTAGTTTTTATTGTTATTATGCTTTCTAAGTTCTGCAAACTTTCTTTGTCAGCCATTCTCCTGATCAGCCCCCTGTCTTCTGTGGAAGTTTTTTCCGCTGAAGAGACGGGTGGATTTTTTGGGCGGATGAAAGCGTGGATCTCGGGAGGAAAGAGCAATCTTACTGACGCAGAAGAGCTTCCAACGGCTGCTATTACAAAAGTCTCCGACCCAGCATCCTGGAAGCGCTATGACTATACTCAGGAATGCGGTTTTTCCGTTCAGTTTCCGGAGCTTCCCGAACATTCTGGGCAAGTTATAGAAGTCCCGCAATCGGATTTGTCTATCCGCTATGACACCTATGTAGCAGAGACTTTTAGCGATAACACGGTATATGTCGTGTCTGTTTGGGAATATCCAGAAAAAGTGGATATCAGCAAGCCTGAATTGAATCTACAGGAAGGTTTTGCGGGAATGTTGTATGCCCTCCCAGAATCCCAAGTTCTTTACCTTAAGGCAACATCCATGCAGGGCCATAAAGCATTAGAATTTTGGATTGCTTGCGACAATGTATATTTCCGAGGAATGCTAGTTTCTGTAAATCACACTCTGTATCAAGTGTTTATGGTATATAAAGGGCGCTCTCCAGAAATTCTAGATAAGGAGTACAACACTTTTGTTCAGTCTTTTAAAGTCACTAAAGTTCGAAGTGCCAAAAAGATGGATATAAGAAAACGAGTGTCCTTATAGCTTTTTAGTAGACAGCTCTCTTTTTCACAGGAGTGGTCTGTTTAGGCCCCAAAAGAGAGCTGTTAACGAAAAAGAAAAAGTTTTTATTTTTTTTCGATAATCTTTTCTTGTGCTTAAAATCCCTTTTGGAGTAAGATTTCGCTTTGCTACTGAGTATTAGTCAGCAGCAACCGCTCTCGAGGGGACTTAGCTTAGTTGGTAGAGCGTCTGATTTGCATTCAGAAGGTCAGGAGTTCGAATCTCCTAGTCTCCATTTCCGCGGTTATAGCTCAGTTGGTTAGAGCGCGACACTGATAATGTCGAGGTCCCAAGTTCAAGTCTTGGTAACCGCAAGTCCGGAAGTCTCTAGTTATATCCATGTTAGTTGTGAAATCTTTGCGATATGCGAGTGCGTCTCATTTAGTTTTTGAGAACGCAGGGGCAAGCTTTGCTTCCGGTCACATTTCCGTTGTGTTAGGAATTTCCGGAAGCGGGAAGACAACTCTTTTTAGAATCCTATCTGGGCTCCTCTCAGATTTTTCAGGAGAAGTTCTTTGGGAGGGGCTACCTATAAAACAAGAACAAGTCTCCTATATGCAGCAAAAAGACGCGCTTTTGCCTTGGCGCACGGTTAAAAAAAACATTTTGTTGCCTACAGAATTGGGTCCACGTAAACAAAAAGCTGTTGTTCAAGAGCAAGACTTTTATCAAGTTGTGCAAGCCTTCGGGCTAGCTTCCTTATTAGATCGGTTTCCGGATGAGTTATCCGGAGGGCAGCGGCAGCGCGTTGTTTTTGCTATGCAAAGTTTGTCTCCTAATCCGATTTTGCTCTTGGATGAGCCCTTTACTTCTTTAGACCCATTGACAAAAGAAACGCTGTATCAAGATGTGCGAAGGTTGGCCAAAGAAAAAGGCAAAACGATCATTCTTGCCTCGCATGATGTGCAAGACTGTTTGGAAATAGGGGAAACGTTTTTTGCTATTAAGCAGCATAAGCTATTCCCAATTTTTCTAGACAAACAACGAGGAATCGCAGAGCTTTTGCAACAAATGAAAGAGTATCTGGGGTGACGATGATCCATCCTTTAAAACTGGAACACGCCTCGCGAGCTCTTTATGAGCAACAATTACAAATACTCTCAAAAGAAGAAAAACTCTCTATCCAAAAAGAAATTCATAAACATAAAGTCAAAAGCGTGCCTATCATATTTTTTTCTATGCTCGTGGCTGTAGGAGCCCTTTTTGCTTTATGTATAGGCTCTATGCTCTGCTTTATTGGAAACACGCTCTTTCTTTCTGAAATTTTTCTTCCTTTTATTCTTCCGGGAATTTTAGCGTTAATTCCCGTTGCTTTACTACTTTATGTTGCTTGGAAAGAACAAAAATTGGTGACCCAAAAACAACAGCAAATAGCCACGAGTTGTTATTTTGAGTCTGTAGCTTTTTGCAAGGATGCTGAGCCTAAGGAACTTTCTGTAAAACAGCTCGTAAATTTTCTTAGAAGCGAAATACTTCCTGAGGGTTTTTCAAAAAGATTTACTTTTGCTGTGTTAACTCTGGCCAAGCCTTCTTTGTTGATAAAGAAGACCTCTCTTACTAAAACCTCTTTTGATGAGACTATAGAAACAGCGTTTTCTCACGTTCGAGAGGGGCTTTATTTATCAGAATCGGAGAAACGGGATCATGAAAGCCAGCTAGAGAAACAAGACTCTTCAGCAACACCTTTTACGTAGAAGGAATCATAGTCGACCTATAGATAGAGCAATAAAGGCAATACCAGATGCGACGATAGACAATAGAGTTTTTGCATCTAAAGGAAGGTGAAAAATCACAGGAGAAAGTACGATCCCGGCTGCAAACAACAGGTTTAACCACCGGAGATGGTGAAGACTTTTTGCAAAAGAAAAAATCGACAACACAAGAATAAACCAGCAAGCACTGTTTATAAAGAATCGACATGTATCGGGAAGGGATAGGTGCACATTTATTTGTACGAAACAAATAGCCAATACACAGGCTAAGACTAAATTTAGCGGGAAAGCGAGCCCTTCGAAAGCCTGTTTACAAGCTTTCGAAAAAGACAAAACAGAGCGCTCTTCCCAAAACAAAGATTCCTTATAATATTCAGATCCGTAAAAGGCTATTCGAGTTAACTTTTTTTTATCCGAGAAAAATTGGGTAAGGTAGTGCCATGCTGCCTGAATTTCATCATAAAAAAATGCCAGAGAAAACACTGGGGCAATCGTTAAGCTTACGCCTTTATAATTTGTTAAGAATAATTGAGATAAGAGAATAGCCGCTAAAGTTAACCCTATCGCACAAAAAAGCAGAAAAGCTGTGATAAAAACGACTTTTGGGCGGGTATGCCATCTCCGTTCTCCTCCTGTTAGTGAAAGCACAATAAGCAGGGAATAAATAATCATTAAGATGGAGGAAACGAAAAGAGAACAAGTCGCCTCAGCATCTGCAATATGAAGAGCCGCAGAGGTAAGATATCGACTTTGTAGCCACCCTAAAAAAGAAAAGAGAAGAACAGCTCCTCTTTTCCCTCCGGAAGAGGGATTGTAGTGGCAGGTTTCTGGGATAGTAGGCCCGACTTCCAAATCTTCTGGGCGATTAGGAAGCAAGCAAATAACAGCGAGAGTAGCAAAGCCTAACAACGAATCATGAGCAAAAACTAAAGGTGAAAGACCTGGATAACAAGAGAAAGCGGAGATCCAAAGCCCGATGAAAATACCCAAACGCAAAATAAGATGATTATAAAAAGAAAGTGCAGATAACAAAATCAAAAGAAGACCACTCACTCTATCTGATAGAACCGTCGCCGGATCTAAGTAATTAAGAATGTCTGGCGTAAAAAATAGCCAAAGACCAAGTAGAGCAGGAAGTATACTTAATTTAAAAAAACGATAACGGTAATGACGATAAACGTTTTCTAAAAGATCTTTCTCCATAAACAAGACCCTTTGAGTTTCTTGACTCATAAAAAGTCTAAGAGAAAAGAAAAAGTTTTTTTTAAGAAAGAGGTTGTGGAAGCTTCTTCTATTTCAGCAAGAAAAGGGTTCCGTTTTTTTTAATTTTATCCTATCTCAACTTCTATACGAAAGAATGAGTAAGAGGATTCCTTTGAGAAAAAAGATCCTTGTTATTTCCACTGCGATCGGATTTGTTTTATGCGCGGGGTTAATGGTACAAACTAAGCGTTCCGTTATGCCTCCAAAGGCTCACATTCCAACTACAGCGAAGCATTTTCCAACGATTGGAAATCCTTACGCGCCCATCAATATTACCGTGTTTGAAGAGCCTTCTTGCTCTGCATGCGAAGAGTTTTCCTCTGAGGTTTTCCCCTTAATTAAAAAGCGTTTTATTGATACAGGGGAGGCTTCTTTTACATTAATTCCTGTTTGTTTTATCAAAGGATCCCTGCCTGCAGCACAAGCCTTACTTTGTGTCTATCATCATGACCCTAAGCGACCAGATCCAGAAGCATATATGGAGTATTTCCATAGAATTCTAACTCATAAAAAAGATAAAGGATCTCACTGGGCGACTTCTGAAGTTTTAACGCAATTAGCAGAAAAACTGCCCACGCATTCCGGTAGAGAAATCAATCCCAAGGGGTTGATGCAATGTGTCAATTCTCAAAGATTCTCAGAACAGCTCAAAAAAAATAATATTTATGGCTCTCAGGTTATGGGAGGCCAGCTAGCTACTCCCACGGCGATTGTAGGAGATTATCTTATTGAAGATCCAACTTTCGATGAAATCGAAAGAGTCATTACACAACTGCGCCATTTACAAGCGATGGAAGAGGAGGGACAGTGATTAAGCTCTTGCGCTCTTATTGTTTATATTGTGCTTGGTTGGTTGCTTGTATAGGAACTTTGATGAGCGTCTATTATAGCTATCTGCTTAACATAGAGCCTTGCGTTCTCTGCTATTATCAACGAATTTGCTTATTCCCTTTGGTAGTTATTCTTGGTATTGCAGCGTACCGAGAAGATTTGGCGGTTAAACTATATGCTCTGCCGCTAACTTTGATTGGGTTCGGTATTGCCATATATCAGATATGTCTGCAAGAAATCCCAGGTATGACACTTGATATTTGCGGCAAGGTTTCTTGCAGTACCAAGCTGTTCCTTTTAGGCTTTATTACTATGCCAATGGCGTCGGCTGTAGCCTTTCTTGCTATAGCTTGTTTGCTCATCTTCGCTATAAGATTGGAGTAATTAGAGATTCATTACTCTGATAGGACAACCTTTTTCAAATCAACCTCTCCAAGAAGCGAGGTTTGGAGATTAGAAACCCTAGGATGTTTAGCATAGACATAATCTAAGTGATATAGAGGAATAAGAGGACTTTCTTTAAGCAGTAGGCGTTCCGCCACAAGTTGTAAATCTCTGGAATCTTCTATCAAAAGTCGGGTTACGATACCCGTATATTCTTGGTTTTGCCAATCAATTAATTGCAAGTCTTTATAGCCGGTTCCGTTCCCAAGAATAGATAAAAAAGAATTCGCGTGATGATAATCAGCAGTCCAGTTTCCCGTTGCTAAAGAAAACTCTCCTTTAGCGCGTTTATCTAAGAAACAATGATATTCTAATCCTAAAGTAGAGATTTTAAAGCCAAGGACATCGAAAAGCTGTTGTCGAATCTCTTGAACAACCGTCCGTAGGCAAATAGATTCCACGGGGTAAATTAACGTAATTTTTTCTATATCTTCTTTAGAGAGCGTGTTTAATGCTTCTGTTAAATGCGCTTTGGCTAAAGCTATGCGCTCTTCTCGAGGAAGCTCTTCCGAAGGTATTCGAGATAAACAAGGGTGTACGAAACTTGTAGCAACGCTCCCTTTACCCGCTATTTTTAATAAAGTTTCTCGATCGATAGCTAAAGAAAGCGCAGCTCTTAAAGAGGCATTATTTAAGGGTTTATCGTTAATATTGCAAAATAAAACCGTACAGCTGAGGACGGGGTAATCGAATAAAACGCCTCGGGGAAGAGTTTTCTGCTCTTCTAGGGGGAAAGAAGAACTCCAGGGAAAGCCCACCAAATCAACGTGATTTTTTTGAAATAGTTGTGTTGCTGTATGAATATCAGAAACTATCTGTAAACGTACCGCATTTAGTAACACATTTTGCTGATCGTGATAAAGCGGGTTTTTGTTGAGCAATAAAAAGCTTTGTGGCTCGTAACACTGGATTGTGAATGGTCCGTTAGAAACTTTTGGGAAGGAACGCTTGCTGCGTTTGTCTTTGTAATATTCGCGTAAAGAAGTATGTACTGGATAAAAAACAGGGTGTGTTAATACCTCTAAAAAATGGGGAAAGGGTCTTTCTAAAGTGATTTCAAGTGTATATGCGTTTAAAGCGCGCACTCCTAATTGTTCAATAGGCAGCTCTTTTGTTAGAACGGCATGTGAGTTTTTAATTAATGCAAGAGATCTTAAGGTAACGTTATCAATTTCTCGACAATAAATTTGCTTAATAGATTCTTCAAAATCATAAGCTGTTACAAGATCTCCATTAGACCAAAACGTTTTTTTTAGAAAAAATGTATATGCGCACCCATCTTTGGACTGAAGATACCTTTCTGCTAAAGCTAACTGGAGGATGTTATCGCTTTTCCGAACCAATCCCTCATAAAGCGCCTTCACTATAGAAACGTCTTTATTTAAAAAAACTTGGCGAGGGTCTAAGGACATGGGGTCGTGACCAATCGCTACACGCAAGGAGTCTTTTGGGAGCTCTTCTTTATGATAACAAGATGTTAATCCAAAGGCGAGAGTCACAAAAGCGATGGAAATCGCTAAAAACTTCTTTTGATGCATAGAGTTTCAGCAACCAATCAAATAGTATTGTAATTCTTTTAACGAAATCAATCATTCGGCTTAGGGATTGTACAAAAAAACTTAGCAAAAAGCCAAAACAGTTTTGCAGCGAGCAACAAAAAAAAGAAAACTCTTAATAATTATTTGGAGTCGGGAAAAGAAAGATTAGGCCTATGCACTTTCTATAAAGTTAGTGCAAGGCCTTTACACGGCGATTCAATAATTATAGAAAGATTCTAAAGAATTCTCCATTATCAAAATCTTCCATACGATCATACCCTGCAATCCAATCAGTCGTCATAAATATATCCAACATTTTCCAAAGAAATTCTTCTGTAAATTCTTTGCTAAATTCATTTATAAACTCAGGATTATGTATTTCCTCTAAAGAGGCAAAATCATCTCTAGGATCGTCAGGAAGAGTCTTTCCTTGTTGTTCAAAATCAGTGCGCTCAGCAACATAAGTTGCAAATCGTCTTTGGACAAACGCTACTGCGGAAGCCAGGATAGTCTTTTTGGATAACACAGGGGAGCGACTTTCTAGTAAAGATCCGAAACTATTTACAAAAGCACTCATCGTTTTATGGTGGGTTTCTATAGCTTCTTGTAGATTAGAACAAATGTGTTCAACCAGTTCTTTGACAAAAAAATTGTAATCCATATCTCTGGATGTACTGCATGTTAAAGAATACAGAAATCCCTTTCTAAAAAACTTTCTTGGACGCGATGTTAGGGATGGATTTTTATCAAGTTCTTCCAGCCAGTCGACTAACTGTTCTTGTTGAGAAGCAAAATAGATGCCAGATATGGGCCATGTCCCAATAAAATTATTAAAACTAGAGTGTTCTTGAGTTAGGTAGCTAATGGAATCGTCAATGTTTCCGGTTACTCGTATTTGGGCTAAATTTCCTTGTTTTTGTAAAACATCAACAACCTCTTTAGAGGGGATGGGAATCCGATATTTAACCGCTTCTTCACAAATCAGATCTCCGTGTTGAGGGAAAAGAGAGATTAACTTTTCTACCAAATTAGGCGTAGGTTGTTTTCTGATCTCAGAAATGCCTGTCAAATACAACCTAGGATTTGTTTTCGGATCAGAGGATCTTGGTTGCTGAAAATTTAGCAAAAAATGATTATAGGGCAGGTCTCGGAAGTGTTTGGGCTTATAGAACAACTCTGGGAAATAGTGAGTCTGAAATAACTTAAATAAGTCTTTGACGATGGCATCAAAGCTTTGGGGACGCACCTGGTAAGTGATTAACGTATCTAGAGGGCCTTGCCCAAAAGCCTTTTGTTCAACAAGAAAATCTTGATAGGCGCTTGCGGGCAAGATCTGGATATGCCGGACCGCAGCGTTTGTCAAACAGGCATTCAGAGCGACGTTCTTCTGAATGTGCTGCTTAGCTTGTTGAGCCCCTACTTTTTTAAAAATTAAGAAGGGGAGCTCTTTTGCTATATAAGAGATCTCCCCATCACGATTTATGCAATCAATGTTATCGAGAAGACCGGAATTAATTTTTTCGCATACAGTTTTATACTGGGAGAAAAGCGCTCTATTTAGAAGAGGTTTTCTTATTAAAAAGCCTTTAAGGTGTTTTTGCAGCGTGATAATAGGTTTAGTTTTTTCTTGGAATGTTTCCAAAGTGTTCATGCTGTTACACAACCACTTAGAAAAAAGAGCCTTTGTTTGCTGATAGGATGTAGAGCAGTTATAAGCTATAATTCCTGCAAGAGCCATTAACAGTATGATTGGAGCAAGCAGGATTGTTGCTATGATGCAACAAATTTGTGTGCAAATCGATACAACCTTTGTAGAAAAAAGAGGGAAGCTTTTATGACCTAAAGTTTTTACGGCAACGAGAGATCCAAACCCACGATTTACAGGGTAAGAGAGTAGGTTTCCAAGGGATTCTGCAGTATCAGGCCCGTATTCATTAGCTAATGTTTTATCAAAAGAAACAAACATTTTTTCCTCCTCTGAAAAATGTTCCGAGGAGTCTAGAGGAGGCTGTCTTTATTGTTAAGCGATTTTGTAATCTTTTAAAGACTTGTCTATACGGCACTAGAAGCTTTTCTAAACAACCGCCTCTAAATTAGACTGGGAGCAATTCTGATCTATAGAAGAGCTGTCTCTTGAAAAAGAAAGCAGCTCTACTTAAAGGAAAAGACGTCTTTGGTCCTGGCAAAATGTTTTGGTTTCTTCATTTTTTTCCTTTTCTCCTTTTCTCAGGAGTCATCTAAAGATAGCCTCGCGATCTCTTCTTCCAGATCGATTTCGCTTTGATATAGGTCTGGGTCCAGGCCATTTTGTGTACAGAACTCTAAGTAAGACTCTAAGGAAATCTGGGGGGATTCGTTTCCGCCAATAGCTCCTGTTGGTTCTTGAGGATTACTTTGTGGCAAACCAGACAAGGCCATGTCTATTCTTGTTTGTATGGTTGCTCGATCTAATATGTCTACAGAGCTGCTCAGTAGGCTCCAGAAATTTTGTATGCAGATACGATTCGGGGGAGATAGAGGGGAGATTACAAGTAAATCCGAATAGCTAGACTCTAGCCCTTGCATGGTCCAAGGAGCAGATCCTGTTACTAATACCTCATTATCAATCAAAGCAAAATTGGTGTTTATAGGTTGAGTGGATAGGCACGTCACAAAGTTTGTAGATGTCAAAGCGGCATGATTGTACAAGACTTGCAGGTCTTCAGAAGGCCCAAGGATGATGATAATCTCAACGTTGCGTCGTGCGGCTTGTTTCAATGCATGCAGAACCTCTGGATCATTTATGTTTGTGTTGTAAATGTAAATGGAGGATTTTGCGAGACCGATAGCCTGGACAACGGCTCGTGTCCCTTCTTGACTGTTAGGACTTAACGGAATGTAGCGAATATTTTCTCCATGAATGTCTATAGTTCCTGGTAAGCGAGCCTCTAAAAGATTGGCGAGGCTGGAGCTATTGATTTTTAACATCAAATCCAACCCTTCTGGCGGGTTGTTGGAGAAATCGCTACAAAAGATAAGAGAGGTTTGTCCATCTCGCACAAGGAGATGTTGGTAATGCTCTCTAACGGGTGTACGAGGGTCTTGATAATAAGGGCTAATGTCTAGCAAAGGGATTGTTGGAAGCGGGGGAGGAGATCCAGCTTCCGGATTATAGCGACCACACACCCTCACTCCGTGCTGAGATTTTCCAATCACAAGCTCTATCAAATCATTCCAATTGAACGCGTTTGAGCGCAGGAACAAATTAGAAGAGGCTCCACCAGCTGTACGTAAAATTTCTTGCCGAGAAGAATGGTGTCCCAAAGCAGAAGAAACTATATGAAATTCTGAAGGACCCACAGGACCAGAAGGTTGGCGGCGCGGATTAGCGCTTCGGACGCTTTGCAACGCTCTATGGTAAGGAATGGAAAGCGTTGATGGTTCCGGTCTTGGTTCCGGTCTTGGGAGAACTCGCTGTGCTGCTTGTTGTGTTCTTCCTGATGAACCGCCGCGTCCTTCTCCTTGTCCCCTGGGTACCCTGGGTCTTGCGCCTTGCTCTTCGTAAATAGTCTGCAACGTTGCTGGGGCACCAGAGCTTCCTCTTGATCCTGCCGAAGGAGAAGAAGATGAGCCTCCTCTAGAACCAGAACGGGGTCCTCTGGGGAGACGATCAGCACGCTCGGAATAAGGAGGTGGGGGATCCATGAGACAAGCTTCTTCATACGGGGGCGGCGGAGGGGCATTACAAACATCTTGATACGAGGGCGGCGGGACGCTATTACAAGCGTCTTCATACGAGGGCGGCGGGCCACTCGGGGGCGTCACGGATAATCTGGAGCTAAGAGGAGCAGAGGGGGTACCACCCAAGGAGCCCTGTGATTGCGCGACTTGTGTTATAGCTCGTGGGGCATCAAAAGAGGGTCCGCGGCTAGAGGATCCACGTCTACTTGTAGAGCGGCTGTTCGTATTGTCTGAATTGCCGGATCCTCCTGGGATGTGGTTATTGTTATTTGGAGGGATAGGGAAAGGCATCGTTGTTGTTCTGTGGTTCTTTAATTTAGGAAACGCAAAATTCAAATTTTTTTGATTCGGAATGCCGGGATTATAAGTTCCAGAGCTTTTAAATTAAACGATTTATAACCCAGTCTCTATTTGAGGATGGAGAATCGAGCGGCTAAATCAGTTAGTCGGTTGGTCGGTTGGGCGGTTAGTCGGGGGCTTTGGCAGAAAAATAAGAAAGGTCTGATAATATTTATTATGTTGAATAGGCTTGGCGCGTTGTAAACACGCCAAACTTAATTCTCCATCTTCTCTTAGCTAGGATCTATAGACCGTGCCAACGAAACTAGCCCTTCCATAGAAGAGTCGTTTGTTATTTGCCTAACAAAAGCTGTTTTTACAATAAATCCGTCCGAATAATCTAACACGCGCCGAGCTTCTTCTCTGTCAAAGATATCTTTTCTGACTACAACCGGAACATTAAAATGTTCTCGCACTTTTTTAAACTGTTCCACAAAGTCTTCTTTCGAAGCTTCATGTGGAGAGTAATACAGAAATCCTCGCGCATATCTTTGTGTTAAAAGACGCCGTTCTTGAGAGGTTTTAGCGGTAATGAGTAAAATGGGATCCAACCCCACGTCTAAAAGATTTTCGAAAAAAGGATCTTTTTCAGAAAGAGTTTGTGGAACAGGAAGATCTATAACGCAGACACCATCTATCCCCGCGTCTTTTAGTTTATATAAGTAATCTAACCCTCTTTGTAAAAGAGGGTTATAATAGCTATATAACAGTAGTGGGATTTCCCTATTCAAATCTCTAATCCCCTCAATTATTTTTAAAAGAGTTGTGGATGTAAGATTTTGAGCTAAGGCGCGATCATGTGATAGTTGAACTTCAGGATTATCGGCTACTGGATCAGAAAAAGGGAAACCTATCTCTAAAATATGAACTCCCCCTTGAATTAACGCTTGTGCGCAATCAAGAGTGTAGTCTATTCCTCCGTCTCCAGCAGTTAGATAGCCAATAAATGGTTTAGTCTGTTGAAAAATTTGGGAGAGTTTACTCATACATTCCTCCGTTCCTTTTGATAATTTGAGGAAGATCCTTATCTCCTCTTCCAGATAAATTAACGATGACAATGTGGTCTTTGGGTAAAGAAGGCGCAATTGAAACCAAATGCGCTAAAGCATGGGAGGATTCAAGAGCAGGAATAATCCCCTCATTGCGAGTAAGCAAAAAGAAAGCCTGCAGAGCTTCTTCGTCTGTGGCCGAGGTATAAAAAGCTCTTCCGGATTCATGCATCGCCGCATGATCAGGCCCGACTGAGGGATAATCTAAACCAGCAGAGATAGAATGTGTCTGCAAAACTTGTCCCTCAGAATCTTGAAGAAGATAGGAGTAAAACCCGTGAAATATGCCAGGGCGTCCTGTTGCAAAACGAGCGGCGTGTTTCCCTGAAACAATTCCAAGACCTCCCCCCTCTACTCCAATCAACTGAACTTTAGGATTAGGGATAAAATGATGAAAAAATCCAATAGCGTTGGAGCCTCCTCCAATACATGCAATAAGGATATCTGGATCTCGTCCTGTAGCCGCATGAATTTGTTCTTTTACCTCAGCACTTATGACCGATTGAAAGAACCTAACAATATCTGGATATGGCTCCGGTCCTAAGGCTGAACCTAAACAGTAATGTGTAGAGGCATGAGTTTTTGCCCAATCTTGTAAAGCTTGGTTAACAGCATCTTTCAGTCCACAGGACCCCTGTGCCACAGAGACTACTTCCGCTCCCAAAAAACGCATTTTTTCTACATTGGGTTTTTGTCTCTCTACATCTTTTGCTCCCATATACACTGCACAATCTAGTCCAAGATATGCGCAGGCAGTAGCTGTTGCCACTCCATGTTGTCCTGCGCCAGTTTCAGCAACTACCCGATTTTTCCCTAGGTACTTAGCAAGTAAACACTGGCCAAGAGCGTTATTAATTTTATGGGCCCCCGTATGTAGAAGATCTTCTCTCTTAAGAAAGACTCGCGGTCCGTGAATTGCACGAGCGAAATTTTTAACTTCGGTTAAAGGAGTAGCTCTCCCCGCATAGTTTTTTAGAATAGAGCTGAGTTCTGCTAGAAAACTCTGTTGGGTTTTCATCTGTTCCCACTCGATTTTTAGCGCCTGTATAGGAGCTAGTAGTTCTTCAGGAAGGAATGCTCCTCCAAAAGGATATTGATGCTGAGACATCTTTCTCTCCATGAATAAAAAGTCTGTGAAAATAATTAAAATACACCCACGCGAACGCGTGCTTTTAGCTGAAAAGCCTAGAAAACAAATAGGAATCGCCACTCTTCGCAAAGCAGAAAAGAACAGCTTTCTTTAGAATTTTGATGATGGGAAAGCAATGTGCCAAAGAAACTAAACAGATCTTTATGCATTAGCAAGCACTTATAAAAGAATTTTCTTTTGTAAAAAGTTTTTAAAATGAGGGTCTAAATTTTTAAGAGCGTTAGATCCTCTAGTAATTTGTGCGATACTCACTCCGAATTTTTCAGAGATTTCTCTTTGCGTAAGCTCCCCCTCTAAAAGAGCGCGAATAATGTGATAACGAGAAGCGATATCCTCTCTTTCTCCAAAAGAAAGAAATAGAGAAAAAAACTCTTGCAAAAACTTTTCTGTATGCATTTTAGAGCATAATTTTAGAAAAGCTTGCCACCCGGTTGTCTCTGATTGTTTCATATGCCCACCATTCTTGTAATGCTACAACATTACAACATTTGTGAAATATCTGCTACTAAAATAATCGAGCGTTCTTTTCTTCTCCTCGCCTACACTGAGGACTAAGCATAAACTTTTCGTAAGTTCTTTAATTTAAATTTTGACAGAGCTATCAATTTTCGATAACACCATGACTATGGCGAGAGACTCTCTTTGGGTCTAATCAAGCCTTTCTAAGAGTAGAAATTAACAAAGGCCTCTAAGAGACCTTTGTTAAATGCAGCCTTGAAGCTTGTCGCCTAATAAAATATGCGACAGTATTCGCCATTATGGAAATCTTTCATAGAATCATATCCTCTGATGACTTTCATGCGCACCCACAATTCCATGAGCCCATCAAAAAGATCTTCTACTAAATTTTGAGCGCATTTTTTACGAAATTCATTATACGATAAAGCACAGTCTTTCGGTTGTTTAAATATAAATATTGAAGATGCAGCCGTCTTTTCTATAGCAGACTGTTGTAAAAGATCTTTTTTTACGATTGGGGAACGCATAAGTATGAGATCTCCCAGGGTTTTGTATGGCTCTAGATAAGGCAAGGCTCGACGTGTTTCCTCCCAATGTTGCGATAGAAATATGTTTACAGGATCCGCTAGGCTCTCTAGTATTTTCCCTCCAATAAAAGAATCTCTCCAACAAAAGTTCTCACTAGTCCAATACAATTTCCAAGCGCTTGCTTGATTCTTTTCTACAAAGTTTTTTTGATTAAGAAATTGTTGCCCGGAAATCTTTAATAAAGAAGGATCTGCGTTCAATTCAGTTATTCTATCAGCTAAAAAGAACATGCTGCTTCTGGTGAAATGACTTCGATAGTCCCTTTTCATATCATTAGATTTTGGAGCAGGGTGCATGTTCTGTAGAGCATCTTCTTCAAAATAAGATAAATCTCCCAGTATACGCTTGATAAAAGCCTTACCGCGAGCTGCTATTTCATCCAAACTTCTTGGGTCCTTAAACAGTTTCTGCAGCAAAGGTTTCTCTTGATCTATAACCTCTCTATATTGAGGGAATAGATGTCTCATCTTTTTCACCACAGACTCAGGAGTCCCCTCGGATATTCTCTTTGGAGACAAACCTAATAAGGCTGCATTTTGATAGATCAATTCCTTATGTAATGGAAAAAGGGCAACCATTTTTTCCACTAAATCAGGCAAAGGTCGCGCAACAAAAGAATCGAAATCTACTATTGCTAGACACCTTGTGTCATCAGAGCTCTTTCTCTTATAAGTATGCACCTTCTCTGTTGAAGAAGCTTTTTGTAATAACAATTTGTTGTAGCAAAGATCTTCTAATAAATTTTTAGGAGTTTCAAATAGCTTGGGAATATATCCTATGCTAAACAGTTTCAGAAGATCTATAATTGC
The DNA here is from genome assembly GCF_900169085.1 of Chlamydia suis. NCBI lineage: Bacteria > Pseudomonadati > Chlamydiota > Chlamydiia > Chlamydiales > Chlamydiaceae > Chlamydia > Chlamydia suis. The sequence continues at coordinate 211,727 of NZ_LT821323.1, read as the reverse complement.
TGCATCGAATTTTTGAGGATCTTTTTGATAAAAAATCAGAGAATCTAATCCTTTGTGATAGCCTCCAACCTCTTGAATAGCAAATTGCTTATAGATAGACAACGGAGGGAGTGTCAAATGTTGTAATTTTTGTTGTGTGATAATCTTCCGTATCTCTTCTTGGTTACGAAGGATCTCTGGCCCTTTGTTTCCTATCTCTCGAATTTCTATCCCGGGACATCGTTTTGAGGTATAGACGATAGTTCCATTTTTAAACGTTCTCTCTATATCATCGGTTGTCGTAAATAATCTTTTCTCTATATCGTCACAAAGTTTTTGGGCTGTTTTTAACTTAGCTTCATTAATAAAACGCTCCCCGGCAATTTTTTGAACCGTTACGAGAGGCTTTTCTTTGCCTTGAAAAATTTGTTGTTTTTCCGCGTCAGCGATACGCTTTTTCTCTAAAACTTTTCGGAAATTACGTTGGAGTTGCGTAATCTCTTTTGTGTTTCCTTTCATCGCATTTTCCACTTCGACACACATCTTTTGATGTCGAAGGAAAAGGGCTCGAGTCCCTTGATAAGAATTAGAAAGTGTATAGGCAATGCTTCCTATGAAAGTAGCCAATAAACAAAAAGGTGCAAGTAAAATACAAAGAGCGATACAGGCAATACGCTTACACAAGGAAATGATTTTTTCAGAGAAAAAAAAATGCCCTGTCTTTAAAGGCGTTATTTTTATTCGAGAACCTATTCCCCTGTTCACAGGGAATCTCAAAAAGTTTCCAATTTGTTCTAGAGTATCAGGTTTATAACACTCTTCCAGATGGGATTTATCAAAAGAAATAAACATTAATGACCTCCTACAAAAAAAATGTTCGGAGATCCTATAGAGACTTCGAATAATTGTTAAGTTTTTTTCTTCTTTTTTAGAGCTAAATCCCCAAGGTTATTTTTTCGCATTGCGAGGTGTTGTATCGGAACAACACTCGTATTTCTCGAGGACTTTAACGTCTTTTCTTCGCATTCTCTCCTCCTGGAATGACAATGACATTCTTATCCGCACGCAATTTACGTTCTTCTTCAGTTGCCAAATCTAAAACAACATAGATTCGTTTCTTATCATAATCGCTCTCATCCACAGCTTTAACCGTTAAAACGACGTCTTCTTTGAGATCACAAAGCATATATCCCGGAGATTGCTGCGGAACAACTTTTCCTTGTAACCCGTAAATGCTATAGAAGACTTGGAAGCCTCTATTTCTTTGAGGAGCGAAATATTCGTTTTGTGTCGTAATTAACGATACTTGAATACCACCAGCGGGTAGCTGGATCAACGTGCCCCTTCGTAATAGCTGTTTCACCCAAAGCCCTACCCATGCACGATAATAAGCGAAAGCAAACTGTAAGAATTCTGGAGGAATTTTCCAGACCGGTTTATCTTTATCTAAAGACATACAGGCTTCCAGCAGGTAACTATCATAAGCTTTTGCTCTTTTCGATTCCCCTTGAGCTCGATCCTTAAGATTCCAAAGCATGAAGTCTGCGTAACTATAAAATTTGGTAGCAAGAGCGGGATTGTATAAAACTACTTGGTCATTCGTTGGAAATACCAGGCCGGATCGAGAGGAAACTCTTTCTGGTAAAGAACGACCTGCTACCATTCTCAACAGGTCCATTTCAATATTCCGAATCTCAGGTCCAACAAACATAACCCCCGTCCCAGAAGATTCTAAAATCTTAGATTCACGAGAAGCCACATGCGCTCCAGAAATAAAAATATTCTGAAACTCTAACCATCTAGATCTAAACTTAGGAAGTCTGAGTAAAAAGGCTTTTTCTGTAGGTCTGACTATAGAGACTCGGGTAATATATAAATCCCCACTTACAGGATCTATGTAGTAATAACTCTCCGCTGTTGTTGGGAACGGCAACCGATACTCTTTCATCGCTTTATCTAAGAATCGAAGTTTCTCCTCTCGAACTTTATCTTCTTTTGGATCGATCGTGTAAGTCAAAACAATCGGATTTCTTGGTAGATGTGCAGGCTCTCGTAATTCATGCGTTTGTGGATCACGAGTCATACTAATAATGTGAGAAGAGTCCCCAATTTCTTGAATATAACGCGTTAAATCGTACTCTGTGTTTCCTAAGATGAATTTTAAGCAATTTTGATAAGAAGGATGAATAAGCCTGTGCGAATCTGTGACAAGTAAAGGTTTGGCCTCTTTTTGCAAAGTATGTTCTGAAATCTTCCCAAAGCTTTCTACAAAGAGATCTTTGAATACTAATCGAATAGCTCCAATCCCACTTCCTGGACGAATAAAGAAAAACTTCAAAGCAAGATCTCTTCCTCGAATATCTGCGAGGTTTTGCGCATACATCAGTTGACGATTCAAGCCATCTGTTGCAGCTGTGACATTATACACCTGGAATCCTTCTAATGTTAGAACCGCTGTACGCACACGAATCTCGTCATATTGAGACCAGATATGAGAATCGATTGGCGTGTTATTTTTTACTTCTAAAATTGCTGGTTCTAAATAGCTGCGAAATAGAATAGTCTCATTTGTCGCTAAACTTCCCTTAAAGGCAAAATACTTAATAGACCTTGCGGGAACGGTAATATCGAATTTCGATAAAAGATGGGGGAACATATACCAATGACGCTTCTCCATAGCTCCTTTGATATGTCCGGCATACATTTGACCATCCACTTTAAGAGGGATGCTTCCTCTATTTTCGACTCCTAAAACATGTTCTGTATTTCTTCTTAACTCTCGTAGCATCAATGTTACGGTATTATTCAAACTCAGCATACCGACGATTCTTTCTGGAATTAACATACTGTTATGGAAGAGGGTATGCCAAATCGACGCGTTGGTGTTTAATCGAGAATACCACTCTCCTAATGTAGGAGAATGATTAGGAATTAGATCAAATCGTGTACCTTTAGGTAAAAAGTGTGGATTCCAATTTACTTGTAAAGGAAGGTTATAGCGAGGAGAAGAGATCTCTAAATCTATAGAGGATCCGTTTAGGGTTTGATTGGTCATCCTACCTCTTACAAGAGTCGGCACAAGTGAGCGCAAATCAACGGTTTGTGGGAAGCCCATATCTTCCGCTAACGTTAGTTCTATCGTAGAGAGATTTGCCTTCGGAGACTCTGAAAATATATAAGCATCCCCTACAGAACCATCTATGCGCGTGGAGTATCCTGTTTGAGGATGAAGATCTAATTCGGCAAAGGGGTTTGGACGATAAATTAAGGTTTTATTGCGACTATAAAAGTTTACCGTTCCCTCTTGCTGCAAAACCGTTACCTCAGGAGCTAGCCACCAACGCAATTTTTTCAGCCAATCAAAGATAATCTCTACATAAGAGGGTTCTTCTGGGAAATTATTCAACCAAACGGGTTGATCTACCGTCTGCACCCCTAAGGTCACGGTAGTAGTGTTTGTCGTAAGAACCTCTTTCTGATCGGAATCTTTTTTTAAAGCAAATAAGGTAATCCCATCTGCAAGTTTCACAACAAATTTATTGATCCAGCGCTCGAAAGAGGTGCTATTATCAAAATTAGAAACAAATACTCCTATGGGGTTATCATCGCCTCCTCCTCTAGGAATAAGCGAGAGATTGGTGCCAAGAGACTGCCAATCATAGGAATGCGCCTCCATCAATAGACGGTGCTCAGTAGAATTCTCAGTAAGAATAATATCTAATCTTCCTTTAAGAGCTGGAATATGATACCAGTTCTTTCCTGCCCCAGAATAAATCTTTCCTCCTCCAGGGCTTATGTAGAAGTGAGTATCTTTACCGCCAACCAATACATCATATCCTCCTGCTGATCCCGTAATGACATTAAATCCCTTTTGGAGGATTTTTAAGGACTCGATCTTAGTTCCATTGGGACGCGTCAAAGGAACATTTTGCATAGCATGATTGGATAAATTGAATTGCACGCCTAAAGGAGGAGGAATTGCTCGAAAAGAGATCATATTTTCAGCTGAAGGGTCCCCAGTTATGTTATAGGTCCCTCCACCCCCTATTTGCACGGTTAGACCGCCTTTGCCTCCGACAAGGTTAATCTTATAATCCTTATAGGCAAGACATTGATTAACCCTAGCGGGAGAGTCTTCATCTAAAAGACGCAACATGATCACATTTAAAGGCGAATTTCCCGCTATCACAGTGGAACTTTTGCCTTCTTCTACAAGAGGTGGCGTATAATAGCGAGACGTAGGATCCATTACAGCATCACGCCACACAATTTTGTTAGAAAGGTAAACGATCTCTGTGTAAACCTTGTACTTGATCCCATATCCCAAGAATACCGTTTCATAAATTCCCTTAGGAATTGTCAGAATCTCTCTAGGCCATCGACTATTCGCATGGCCTTTGGCCAATGCTCCATTAGGGCTAATACGATACCCGTATCCCAAACGATCTCGGACTCTTCGATCCGACCAGTCTCCTACGTGACCAATTAGCCTATCGTAATTGTAAGAAGCATCCCCTTTCAAAAGAGGGGGATTCTGTCGCAAATCTAGAATTAGATTCCCTAATACGCGGTTCCCTGATAAATCTAGCCTATGACTTTCGGGAGAAGCAAAAACAACATGTTGAGCAGCGCTATCTAAAAACCGTTTGTATTCTAACCAAGCTTGATGCCGCTCTTCCGTTCTGGCTACATTCCTGGCTATAGAAGAGGCTCCCATTCCAATGGCGGCTATTGGTCCAACAGCTAACATGGCTAAAGGAGCTAAAACAGAAGAAATCGTTAGTCCTAACGTAATCACATCAAAGGATATCTGGACTTTGGCTGCGACACGATCACTATGCGACTCTGCATGTAAAAATTCTTCTACGCTAGAAACTAATCCCCAAATTCCGGCAACCGTCTCCAAAACAGGAAGTTCTAAAACGCGGGCTGCGGCTCCTAAGGCTTTACCCAGCGTTCCCCCTACACGGCTTCCTACTTTTTGCAATTGTTGAGCCAGAAGCGTCTCTGTTCGAAAGCCATCTATTCCTGCTTGAGTAATAAACTTTTTCTGTAGAGCTTGAATGACCGAACCTACGGTCATCTCTGCCAATTCTTTTACGTCGAGGAAAAGGTTAAAAAGTGCTTCAGGAGAAGACCCTTTTCCAGCATCTACCAATCGAGCATATTGTATTAACGAAAGAACAGAGAGCCCTAATTCTAGGTCCATGACTCCTGTGCTAGCCAGCTCATTCAGGCTTCTTCCAAAGGATCGAAACGATTCGCATAAAGTTGCTATGCGAACAGAAATGGTATGAGAAGAAACCGTTTTCTTATCTCGCTTTTCTAAAGCAATAGAGACTTCTCCCGACTCTTCTATAGAGACTGTTTTGACGGTCACATGATCAGAATCTTTTAATCCTGCATCACGAATTTTCTTCCCTAATTCCGTGAAAAGTGTTTTAACAGTGTTTTTTATGTGGCTCAGACGTTCCCTTGAAGCTTGGAGTAACGCGGCCATGTCATTAGGAGTTTCAACAATAGCCTCACGACTAACAACTTGAGTTCCTTCAACAAAAGGTAGGGTCTCTACTAACGTTCTTCCTAACAAGACTCCTTGCTCATCCAACACATGTCTAGATAAAAAGCTCGTCAACAAGTCTCCATTTATTTGAGCTTTATCGAGATCTCTTTCTTTAGTTTTGTCATCGATACGTTTACCATTTACGATCAGTCCCATTCCAAATAAAATTGCCCATGTCGTGCGGATCCCTCCAAAGGAAACGTCTCCTCGAAGAATCATTCTTTCTAATGTAGGCATCTGATGCTGCGTTACGAGTCCTGCATCTGTCGGCATGTTCCAAGCATTACGAGCTTCAGGACTATCTGGAACATAAACTTTCAGTTGTTGGGAAACTGGCACTCCTTCCTTTATGCCATATTGAGCCCGCACATCTGCAGAAATTTGCACCATATATTCCACAAAATACAGAGCAGCTTCTAATGAAGGGAAATCTACGTGTCCAAAATTAGGATCTGTTACTCGAAATTTGCCGTCGAAAAAATGGAGAGTGACCACGTGGGAGGGAGTAGTCACAAGCACTCCAGAAGAAGCGGGATTTTCGAACAACTTAATTAAGGCTGGAATATCCCACTCTAAAGTAGATAAAATACCTCCAACTTGTAAGTCGCTATTTCCTCTGTGCTGAAGCCATTCAACCAATGCTAGCCCGCGATCTAAAAATTTATTGTCGCCAACAGATAGCGGGAGCTTTTCTTTTTCTCGCTCTACAAATAAAGCTGACAGAGTAGATAGGTTTTCTTGTAATGTTCGATAAGCTACGCTATCTTCTGCCGCTAAGAATAGATATGCGAGCCCCATACAACGTCCTTCAGCTTCATATATAAATGTCTGAGGATGGATTTTCAAAGACTCAGCTCCCATCCGAAAAGCTAAATCTCCCCAAATTCCTGAATAACGTTCATAAAACTCTGACCAAGAAAAAACATCGTATTTAGCTCGATCAATGATCGTATGCACAGAAGGAACCTCTGGAGGGGTGGAAAAAATGTCCTTTCTTCCTCCTACGCCGGAAAAATCATAGGTACGAAGCCCTACAGGATCTGCCATGGAAGTCGCCAACGGAACACCGAAATCGTGATCGCGTAGCATAAGAGGCCCTATCCCTGGCAATGGGGTCTTAAGAAGATGGGCAGGAGCCTGCCCTAAATAAGCAAGTTGCGATAATCCTTTGTGCACCTCTGTTAAAGAAAGCTGATATCCCATCCCCGAGAGCTGCACCAACCTCTCGGCTCTTTCCTCGTTATACAGAGCGCCAGCGCCCTTTTTATTCAATACCTCCTTAACGGTTTCTTTGTTTTTTAACTCGCTATTCAAAATTTTTTGCTGCAACTCAAAGAGAGCCTCCATGTAGCGCGCCATAGCATAAGAGGAGGGATTAAAGAATCCCCCGCTTAAAGCAGTCATGACCTTATCAGACTCTAAACCTGATTCTATGGAAAAACGCATGCCTAGCGCAGATACAGAAGAGTCTATGGGAGGCGTCAAGAGATGTTCTGGAGCTTTGTCTTTAAGCTCCTTGCGCACAGATTCTGGGAGTTGCTCAAAAGCCTGTTTTGCCTGCTCTGAATTCGGATCTTCTAAAATCCAATCGTAAATCGCAGGAAGAGCATCCTGGAGCGTTAAAAAATCATCTCCTAAATGTTTCTTGAGCAGGTCAACCAGCTGTTTAGAGGGAGCTGGTAAAATCGCTTCTGAAGAAAAAATGCCAGAAGCTCCCTCATCAGCCACCATAAAACGTAAAATATTTGAAAAATCTGCAAAGGGATATCCTTTTTTAATCATATCTTGAAAGAGCTCATTTTTTGCTAAAAGCTGATCAGCGTCTTTCAAAACCACCCTTTGCGAGTCTCCGAACTGCTTAACAAGATCTTGCAGCTTCTTAACGGGTTCTTTGAGCCATTTCTCTTGTGCTTGATCATACAGAGTTTCAAGCCATTTTTTGTGCTCCCGCTTCTCTTGATTAGAAGTTTTGACACCCTCCTCCATTTCTTTCAGCAGATTGAGTATTTGCCGGCGACGTTGCGCTTCTGGAAGAGAGAACCATTGCGATACTCTACTTTCTAACTTGCGAAATACATACCCCGAGTAGATCTCCCACTCTAACTTACCAATTGCAGACAAAAGCTCGCTATTCTCTGCTATTTGCGTAGAGACTTCCAGGAACTCTTGCTGCTCGGACTGTGAAAGCAAACTCAGCGAGTCCAGTGCTTTCAATTTTTCATATTTTGCTAGAAGGTCCGCATCTCTCTGAAAATCTTTCTTTGGACCTTCTTCTTGCTGTTCTCCTTCTGAAGAAGGCTTTTCTTCTTGTTTTTGTTTATCCTTCTTTTTCTGCTCTTTTTTTTCTAAATCCTTTCGCGCCTTCTCGGCTTCTTCGGGGTGTGTCAGATTATAAATAGCAACCCTTCTCTCTGAAATCGCCAAAAGCTCTTGAAATAACAGACTTAAATCTTGCTGAGAACTATGCCACAAAACCACCGTAGTCGTAGAAGAGGTTTTTAAAAACAGCTTAATGGCTTTTGTGTAATCAGATTCCAGCTGTCTTTGAATTTGAGGAAAGAAATGCACATGGTTTGTAACAGGGAATGGCGTAGAGCGCAACAAATGCAGTAACTGCAATTGCAAAGAGAATAAAGAGGCTCTAGCCGTATCGTCATCACGAATAGATCCTAGAACCGCATGAATCTGCTGATCTAATTCCGCGAGTTTTAAAATATCAACAGTCTGTTCGGAAATGAACGCATTAAATCTTTCTAATAACCCGCCGGGGAGTTTTTTCTTGCTCTCTTCTTTCCATAAGGACGTGAAGGTGTCGACATTTACCTTTGTACGAGTAACTCCCTTTGGCTTAACCGTACTTAACTTAGATTCGTCGGAAAAAAGAAGCTCGGCAACACATCGTTTCTTACCGCCACACCAGGTACTCTCATCGGCAGGAGTTACGTCATTACTTCCTACAGATTGAGGGTGCGTCCAATCAAAAGTATATTTTGTGGGATCTTTAGGATCTAATGGGACTTTTTTATAAGAACCTAAAAACGCCTCGTCCCCAAGTTTTTTACCTTTAGGATTTAGAAAATCCCGGCCTAAAGGGCCCCAACTTCTAAAAAGCTCTACAAGCGTGTGTGCTATGAGATCCGGTCCTGTAATGCCTAGAGTACTCACAGCCGTCGGAATAATCGAATCCTGTCGGTAATCAAAAAAGAGACTCTTTGCCAAATAGTCAGAAACAAGATGTCCGCCAATGAGATCTTTATGGTTTCTGTGTGTTAGATCCTCTAAAGAACGGAAAAATTCTCCTGAAAGCACCTCTTGCCTGAGGGCTGCAAGCTCTTGATATGCATCCTGCTGCCCTTTAATCACATCAGCAACCGCCTTACTTCCCTTGTGAGAAACCATCAACCCATTCAAACCCCGAATAACCCAGCCGTATCCAGGGTAATAATGATAACGTCTTAGAATAGGTAAGGTATTTCTTACAATGTTCATATCCATGGGTTGAAAAAAGCTTTTCTTTTTAGCTTTTCCTTGTCCAGAAGCCCCTTCACCCCCATCTTTTGCAAAAGATGCTAACGCTTTAAATAACTCCCCTAATTTTTGTTTATCCTCATCGGTTAAACGAGAAGTATCAATATCTTTCTCAACATCTGTCATAGAGACCGATGTTGCCTTTCCAACGGCAAGCTTTAAAACAGCATCAGAAATGGCTCTCCTGGAGGTCATATCCTCAAACATACGGTTGCCACTACTATGCTTTTTAATAACTTCCAATACCTCTTGAGAATAGGCGGGCATCATATCTAAATCTGTATAAAGTCCGCCGATCTCTTCAAGCATGTACATACGGATCTGATCTGTTGCTGCGGCATAGTTCCATCGAAGCAACATCTCCGTCTCATAGTTGTAAATATTTTGAGAATGTTTCATGGACTCAAGCTCTTTGATGTCCCTGATTTTTACTCGATCACTTCCAAGCTTCGCGTTTAATTGCTCCACCATAGAAGCTATTTTGTTTTTGTTAGACTCTTTCAGTTTTTTGTATTCCTCAACCTCCTCTTTCGGAAGCTTCAGCTCTTTTTCTAAATACTCTACGCGAGTCTCATCAGAAATATTGTCTAGGCCTTTCAACAAACAGTAGTTAAAAAAGTTGTCTTGAGTGATTACCATATTCTTGAGAAATAGAATATCGAATCTCTGACGAACCTCTGTACTGATGGTTTGATATTTCTCTAAAAGCTTTTGTAAATCTTGACGATAGAGCTTTTTCTCTTCCGGCTTTGCTGTTTTTAGCTTTTGCTCATACTTTTCCTTTAAATCGTCGTACTCTTTGATAAAGGTTTTTGTGGCTTCTTCCGTGGAACCTCGCAACTCTTGAATAGCTGCATCAAAAGCAGTTTTCTTTAAAATGCTCGAAAATTTAGCTGCTCCATACGCCTTCGCATCTACCCAAAAATAGAAGGTATAGTCTGGATAAGTGTCCGCAAAGATCCTAATATAGTCTTCTGTCCCGTCAGGAGGAGCGCCTGCAATCCATATCCCATGAATGAACTTCTCAACATCGACTCGGTGTCCTTTAAACTCTACCTTGATGGTTTCAAGGACGTTTTTTATAGAAGGATTCAGTTTGTTTTCTTCCGTTTTCTGTTCTTGGCCCTTCTTAGTTGCGTCCGTAGGAAAGAGTTTCTTTTGGATTTCTTCTACTATTTTTGCTTGCTTGATTAAAAATTCTTGTCCTTCACTAGAGTTCTTTTCAGTTAGAGCGTTGTATTTGGTAATAGCTCTTTTCAGCTTATTCAATAATTCTTGAACAGAAGTGCGTTGCTCTGAAGAGATTCCAAGCTTGCTTTCTATATTTTTATAGGTAAGGTCATATGTGCTAACGGGGCTTTCTCCGTTCTTAACTTCCTTTGGGCTCTCTTTTTTTTCTTCCTCAGAACGCTTCTTCCTAACAAGAAGAGGAGGCGACAAAGCAACGTCTTTGTTGGATTTGGCTGCGTGCACATAGTTACGAACATCTACAGGCTGCGTAACGATCAGCTTATTTCTTTTACGAGGAGAGCTTCTCTTAACGGAAGGCAAACCCTCCGGGATAGAAGACGAAGATGGTTCCTTCTCTTTAGAAACTGCAGTACGCGGGCTCTCAGGAGGGGGCGTTGACCTCTTCGTAGAATTTGTGGAAGACGGAGGAATCCGAGTAGAATTCACTCGAATCGGTTGCACGGCAGAAGGAAACAGATGCGCAATCACCTGGGCCAGATTATAAAGAAAAGCGGTTTTCCAGTTTCCGGAATGGTGCGATGGAGAGGTCGTAAACGGAATATGAGTTTCTTCCGTCATGTTATGAAACTGACGCTGCAAACGCGCCCCAATTCTAATCACATCTTCTGTCGTATGATTCGTGAAATTCCGGTCATTGTATACAGCAATCTGTTGGGGGACATCCTCAAGGCTACCGTTATTCGGAACTGCCGCATGTTGAAACGATGGGGAGGGAACTCCTTTTGTCGCAGCAATCGGATGAGAATGGGGCATTACTTACCTTAAAAAATAGAACACCTGGCATAAAAGCTGTCTATAAAAACACAAAAACCATTTTTTAGGTTATCTCTACAAAGAAGATTTTATGGAGAGAGTGATCACGTGTATTCAGAAAAAAAGCTTTCTTTACTCTTTTAAAGGAGAAGAAGCCGAGAGACTGTATAAAACAAAAAAAACACAGGTTTTTTAAATCAAGCACAAAAAAACCGACTCAAAAGAGTCGGTCTTGTCTCTTGTGCCAAAAAATATCCATTAATATTGAAATGGAGCTTTCTTATACTCATCATGAATAACGCGAACAGACCTACCATCAAACAAAAATGTTGTATCCAAATAATCTTGTGGAAACTGTTCTCCAAACGCGGTTACCGTTGCTTCCGAAGAGACCGCATCCCAGATCATAGAATAGTACCCCTTGATGGGCAGGACTGGCCGGGAACATCCTTCTTCTCTACGAACAATCCATGCATAAGCAACCTCTGGAAAACTTACGCAACTATCTTGGATTAAATAGGGGCGCACTTTAACGGGCACAAGATCATATACCCCCTCTCGTCTGCGACAAGATAGGAAATCTTCTTCGTTCAAACATAAAACTAACGCGGTGCAACAAGATCCTGGAGCATACGCTAAATTTAAAACTGCACGATTCAACGGGCCGTCTAACTCTGTCACTCGATTTAGACTTCCAATCGTTTCGATGCTGTAATTAAACACGCGTACATAATCACATATCCAAACCGGACTTGGATCTTTTACAAGAGAGGTAATGGTTTTTTTCAACGAGGCAGGATTCATTAAACTGCCATAAGCAAGAATAGGAACATGATCTCCTGTTCCTAATTTGGAACATAATTTTTTCCAGATCTCTTTAGACTCCTCATCTACACGAGCAATCACTTCTGGATCTCGGTTCGCTTTTGTTAATACCTGTTCAAAAGTATACGCAGCAAGAAAAGAACCGTCCGACAACTCTATAGAAGACGCATGCCCTATCAGGCTCAGACTAAGAAAAAAAGAAACTATTTTTGTTCGCATTGCCTTCTCCTCTAGAAAAAAAGCTTCGGGGAACCTCGCAAAAAAATTACAGAGAGTTTACCAGAAAAACCCTGCCTTCTGAAGATTAAAAAAATTTTTGCCGCCATTAAAAACTTTTTCGAAAAAAGAGCTTAGATCTCTTCTATTCAGCAAGCAACATTTCGATAGCGTGACAGATTTTTCCAACTCCAGATCCAATTAGCACGGTGCCAACGCCTAAGCAACAACTACTTACAACTAAACAAGACTGCGAGGGCGGAGCCCAAAGCAATAAAAGTAATGCGCCAACAACAAAAAGTAGAAGACCAATAACCATAAGCGCTATGGCTGTGACATTATGCTCTCTTTCAGGCTTTCCATCTGGTGTACAACCTGGAAAGACAGAGTCCGTCTTAGGAAAAAGACTTGCAGAAACAATCATATTCTTAGAAAAAAAAGAAATCCTAACGAAAAACCAAATACTTCTCAAGGCGTCTCTGAATTAGTAGCGAATACGACAATATTCTCCGCCCAAAAAATCGTCCATAGGGTCATAATCATAAAGGTCTCCCGTCGCTACCAACTCTTTCATGACCGCGTGTAAACATAAACAAGCCAATCTGTTGCCTTCATTAGGAAGCAGCCCTAATTTAGCGCTTAACAACTGAGGAAGATTCCCCAGCAAAATCTGTCTAAGCAAGATTGGTGAACGACTAAGTAGAAACGTTCCTTCCGAACAGACCTGTTGTTTCTCTTGGTTATGTATTTGGTAAATGCCTAGACAAATTTTCTCAAGCAGAGAAGAAGTCTCTCTCCCGCTAAAGGCCATCCATTGTTTGTCTGAGAAGCTTGTTAATCGCTCTTGCGCATCCGAAGACAAGGTCCCCAGGAAAGAGCTCCCCGGTTGAACCGCCGACTTCAAAGTTTCAAAAATTTTAATAGAAAATCTCCAAGCTTCAGGAGTTATATACGGCGCACAATTACGTGATAGAGACACATTCTTTTTTTTACAAAACTCTTGGTGCCCAAGTACATGTTTAAAAAAGGCCAGCCCCTTATTGATTGAATTCTCTACCTCTTTCTTAGAGAATGGAATGCGCAGCTTCTCTGCTTCTGTAATTAAAAGTTCTTTATGCATAGGGAACATCACCGCCAATTCTTCAATAGGACAAGGGTGAGGATCCCAGGAAAAGGTTTCTAGATCGACAAGAGCAATTCGTCCTTCCCCTTCTTGAATGAATAAAGGCAGATTATCATATCTTGGAAAAAGCCATCGATCTTGCACCTTTAGAGCTAAAGGAAAATTGTCTGTTGGAGCATCCGTTTCCGCAACAAGATCTCGGCAATGCACTTTTTTGAAAAGAAACAAAAGCTCTTTAATCGCTTCATCAAAAGCTTCCGGGTTTTCTTTGTACAAGCACATAGAATCGACATATATAGAAACCGGAAGTCTTTCCTCAAAGAGTACCTCTTTGAATACCCTGGCGCGAGGAACATACAACCGTTTTATATCCAGTTGGGCAAGAACTTTTCGCATAGAGAAAATATTATGCCATCGATCGCGAGCATCTGAAATCCCCACATGTTTTGCTATTAAAGAAGGGTATTGTTTCGAAGTATACACTAACGAACGCCCTTCCAGTACACGGGGATATTTTCCCCCGAGCAATAAATTCCAGCCCCAGTTTTTACACTTCAAATAGGTTTTTTGATTGAGTAGATGATTACGAACAAGAAAGCCTCTGCAAAATTTTTGTAGAGTTACAATACGTTGTTCTTGACCACGATACGTCTCCAAAGCTTGTTTTTGCTCGCATTGATAACGAAGACGGTCGTGTAAGGAAGTTTGGTACGTTGAAGAAAATTTGTAAGCTAACAAGCCTAACACTGCGGCCAATAACATTAATGGCCCAGTTAGAAGGCAAACCACAATATTCACAATGCGTTGGCAACAAGAAACCTCGGCATGAGAAAACCCATAAGAATCGTGGTTAGGGATTTTTTTTACATGATATAAACCATTCATCCCTCTTGCTATGCTGTGTAGAAAAAAATTCCCCGTCTTCTCTAAAAAATCTGGTCCAGCATCCCTGCAACAAGATTTATCAAATGACACAAACATTTAAGGCCTCAGATCAAAAATAAGGCGTCGATTTTTGCCTCAAAAACTAGATTTTGTTAAGGAATTTTTATCCTTAAAATAATTAAAACAACCTCCCCTTTTCTATTGTATTTGCAACTTAAAGAGTTACATTCAAATTGCTTCTAATCTTTGCAAAGAAAATAAAAAAAACGCTTAACAACAACAAGCTTCTTACCTACCCTCTCATCACTTTTTACAAACCGCAAAGAGAAAAAACCATGATCGTCACTTTTGATAAATACTGTGCCCCGAAACTCGGCCCAGATGCTTTCGAACGTTTAGGAAACATGCTTCTCTATCCAATCGTTCGAGGATTTGGGTCGCTTATATCTGTAAAAACCATTGGAAAATCCAGCCTGCCCTTCTTTTCTGAAAAAACCATTTTGCTGTGCAAACGCATTATTTGTATTGTTTGCTGCATTTTGGCTGCTCCTATTGCCTGTCTGCTCGTTCTAGCGGGGCTCATCTCGTACACATGTTCCACAACCTATCAACATACATTCAAACTCTTTGAAAACTATTTTGCTATGCGTAAGCAAATTCAAGAAGATTTCCCAGAAAAACTCTCCCCTATAATCACCCTACAAAAACATGTACGTAGCTATGTAACAAGAAAACCCTTAATCCAAAAAGAACTGTTCCCAGAGTATAAAGCCATTTGCGACGCCATCTTAACCAATGATCTTTCTGATATTACTTGCTGTAGTAAAACTGGGGATCTTGTCTACACTTCCAAGCGATGTCCTTCTCTTTTATTCAAAAAAATCGGGGCATCTCGAGCCAGACAACACATTTTCGACAATATGGCACTCAATAATTGTTTAGCCAAAACAGGAGTGAATAGCCTGCAGATCTTACCTGCAAGCTGCTATAAAGACTTCCTAATAGAAGAAAAACCGTTTGGACACGGGGCCATCGACACTCTTATAGCTTATCGTTTAAATCCTTATTTGTTCGATCAAGCTATAAAAAACCTCTGCAAACTATTGCATTTTTATCACTTCCCCGAGCTGTTTACAAAATCAAGCGAATTACCGAAAGCCTCCGCTTATTCCAAACTTCTGCTAGGGTTTGAAGACAGCAATCCTAATCTTACGCAAGATCCTTCTTCTCTCAATCCTATTATTTATCTCACAGGAATCCATCATATCTTAGAAGAACCTACTCCTTCTTTAGCAGAAAAGCTCTCCCATCTTTTCCCTTATCACAAATCTCTTATTCAAAAAGAGGTCGCGGACCTAAAGGCCTTTACAACTCTGAAAATGCCTATTCCGAAACGCAAAATAGCCTCGTCTTCTCTCGAAGAAGCTTCTCATTCTAAAGCTCTCTAAAGAATAGAATCGCATCTTATTAAAAAAATTCTTACCCTTTTGCAAACAATCGTTGTCAAGGTGTTCCCAACGAGAAGTAAGCACATTTTGTCAAAATCTTAGTGAAGAGATTTTCGTATTTTTTAGGATGCCTTGATTCTTACCTGGAGATAAGATTTTCTTTCTCTATGAGGCAGACTCTCTGTCTGCCTCTTCATCTCAAATAAGAAACTGTTTTTACAAAAATTTAACTTTGTAAATTATTAAACAATAAATCACCCCCCCCCCGATTAAATAAAACACATTTGTATTAAAATGCTTACTAAAAAAAGAAAACGCTTTGTTAACTATCGAATAGTTTCAAAACGAAAAAAGATTTTTTCACCACAACTTTCTATAACTCCTACGTTTTAGAGCCCGCTCTTTTCTAAGTTAATATCTCCACACAACGTTCGAACTACAGAAAAAACGCAAACACTTCTTCCCTAGAAGAACCTCTTAAAAAAAGCCTCTTTATTAATCAGGCTTTTTTCAAGAGATGAAGCTTAAACGCTTAATAAACTACAAATCCTGATCCAGGCTCTCTTAGAAAGCTTGCATCCTAGAGTATAGGGCACAACTATGCGAATACAAGAATTAGGAAACCAACTCAACAGTTACTGGGATTGCGACTCTTCTGACAGCGATTCAGAAGAATCGCTGGTCGACGGTTCTCGTTTTGGAGCTTGTGGCGGGATTACTCCGGCTCCCTTAAACGACTTGAATAGCCAGAGTATTTCTACTCTCGCACCCCTAACAATTCAAAACATTCCAGCCCCTTCTTCTTTGAATCCTAATGCTCAAGAGTTTGTCCCTCGCACGCTCTCTACTGCACCTATTAACAATCCAAACACAACTTCCGCTCTTTTACCTATCGCCCGCTCTTGTTTAAATATTCCTTCCAGCGAAACACCTTCTACTCACAACCCACAAACACTTTCTACTATTCAGAGATTCCCTGGAGATCCGGGAAGAATTCAGCAATACTTTATTTCTGTTTTTTCCGCTCACCCACAACCTCTACCTCACACAGACCCCATTCGAATGATCTGTGATACCATCCGATTTGCTAAAGACAACATTCTCATCCGAACCTATATACTTTCTTCTCAGGAGATTAAACAGGCTATCATTGATAAAGCCAACCAGGGCGTCCCTATAACAGTGGAATACGACAATATTCTCTGTCGAGAAGAGTTAGCACATTATCCTAATATCACCCTCATCTGTAGAAATCGCAATAAAATGCTTTTGCATAAAAAAACTGTTCTTGTAGATAGGCGATACGTCATCATCAGCACAGGAAACTTCGCAGAAAAATCTCTGCGAAGAGATATTAACTGCACACTAAGAATAGACAGCCCTGCTCTATGCTCTCTAATAGCAAACGAGAGTCCCGGATCTTGTCAGGTGGGGACCCAATTCATCACCTACTATCCTTTGCACAAACGATTTACGCTAGATGTCACTATGATTACCGATATGATTCGCAACGCAAAGAAAAAAATTTTCCTTGCTGTGAATGTTTTATCCTTTAGAGACATTTTACGCGCTCTTGAAGAAGCCCATCAACGAGGGGTGAAACTTAAGGTTGTCGTAGACTCTGCCAGAAAGCAGATAGCTTATGACATGATGCAACGAGCAGGATGCACGTTCCCGCTTTGTGCCAGCACTTGCTTTGGCTATCTGCACTGTAAACTAGCCTTAATTGATGGGAGAGATCTCATCATAGGGTCTCCTAACTGGAGCGTTAGCGGTCTGAATGGCAATTACGAAGACCTTATAGTAGTCCGAAACCTTGGTAACTTCATACGCCACCACATAGAGCGCTTCAGTTCTTTCATTAGACATAACAGTGAGCTCGTAACTCCAGAGAATGTAACTACTCGATTAGCTTTTACAGAGGAAGAAGATCGCGATAGTCAATAATAATTAAATAACACAGAAAAAACACAAACGTTTCTTCCCTAGAAGAACCTCTTAAAAAAAGCCTCATTATTAATCGGGCTTTTTTCAAGAGATCAAGCGTACCACGCTTAATAAACTACAAACCCAGATCCAGGCTCTCTTAGAAAGCTTGCATCCTAGAGTATAGGGCACAACTATGCGAATACAAGAATTAGGAAACCAACTCAACAGTTACTGGGATTGCGACTCTTCTGACAGCGATTCCTCTGAATCGCTGGTCGACGGTTCTCGTTTTGGAGCTTGTGGAGGGATTGCTGCGGCTCCTTTAAACAACTTGAACTTGAATAGCACTCTTTCTACTCTCGCACCCCTAACAATTCAAAATATTCCAGCCCCTTCTTCTTTGAATCCCAATGCTCAAGAGTTTGTCCCTCGCACGTTCTCCACTGCACCTACTAACAATCCAAACACAACTTCCGCTCTTTTACCTATCGCCCGCTCTTGTTTAAATATTCCTTCCAGTGAAACACCTTCTACTCATAACCCACAAACACTTCCTACTATTCAGAGATTCCCTGGAGATCCGGGAAGAATTCAGCTAGGCTTTATTTCTTCTTTTTCCGCTCACCCACAACCTCTACCTCACACAGACCCCATTCGAATGATCTGTGATACCATCCGATTTGCTAAAGAGCATGTTCTCATCCGAACCTATATACTTTCTTCTCAGGAAATTAAACAGGCTATCATTGATAAAGCCAGTGAGGGCATCCCTATAACACTGGAATACGACAATATTCGCTGTCTAGAAGAGTTATCACATTGTCCTAATATCACCCTCATCTGTAGAAATCAGAATAAAATACTTTTGCATAAAAAAACTGTACTTGTAGATGGGCGACACGTCATCATCAGCACAGGAAACTTCGCAGAAAAATCTCTGCGAAGAGATGTGAACTGCACACTAAGAATAGACTGCCCACCTCTATGCTCTCTAATAGCACAAGAGCGTGCCGGATCTTGTCGGGTGGGGAACCAAACAATCACCTACTATCCTTTGCGCAAACGATTTACGACAGATATCAGCATGATTACCGATATAATTCGCGGCGCACAGAAAAAAATTTTCCTTGCCATGAATGTTTTATCCTTTAGAGAAATTTTATGCGCTCTTGAAGACGCCCATCGACGAGGGGTGAAAGTTAAGGTTATCGTAGACTCTGCCAGAAAGCGGTTGGCTTATGACATGATGCAACGAGCAGGATGCACGTTCCCGCTTTTTGCCAGCACTTGCTTTGGCTATCTGCACTGTAAACTAGCCATAGTTGATGGGAGAACTCTCATCACAGGGTCTCCTAACTGGAGCGTTAGCGGTTTTAATACCAATTACGAAGACCTTATAGTAGTCCGAAACCTTGGTCACTTCACACGCCGCGACATAGAGCGCCTCGGTTCTTTCATTAGAAATAACAGTGAGCTCGTAACCGCAGAGAATGTAGATAATCGATTACCTCCTTTTTCAGAGGCAGAAGATCGCGATAGTCAATAGTAATTAAATAACACAGAAGTTCCTGAAGACACCGTCAATATGCTTCGTGCTCACTTATCCCCCATAGAACAAGCTTTTTTAAGCTTGAAATTCCTTAACCTAAATATATAACCCAGAAAATATTATGTGTAATCCTAACTTTTGGCCCTCTTTACTGAGCCGCTGTCCAGATTTAGATATCTACACAGACTGGTCTCAAAATACAGAAACACCCTCAGAACCTTCAGGGATTCAACCAGTCCAACAGGAATCTCATCAATCTCTACCTTCAACCCTTAATCCCAATGCTCCAGAGTTTATCCCCTCTTTTTTGAGAAATCCTTACCAAAATAGAGCGCCAGAAGCTCCTTTGCAAAGTCAAATAGAATGGATCCCTAATCCTCTTAGTTCATCCGTTGAAGAAGCTGCGGCACCAGCGGATCCTGTTGTTCGTCCTAAGCAATACAATAACACCATGCGGGTAGCGGTATCAACCAGTCTCTGCTCTCAGCGAACACTTAATGTGCACTCAGAAAAAACGCTCGAACCAACTCCCCTAGCCCCCATTCAAATTTTAGCTCAAGAATGTGGTCACGATCTAACGGAAGAGATTTGCAAAGCAATAAGATCAGCTCAAAGCAGTATCCGAATGAAAATTTATAGCCTTTCTTCAAAAACTATCCTGAGAGCGCTTGCTCAAAAAGCTTCGGAAGGAGTTCCTGTTTGGATCCATTACCAACTCATACAAAATCATGAACAGTGTGGTCTCGATAAACATCCCTTAGTTCACCTACAGCCTAACACCAAAACGCATACCAATCTCCAACATAAAAAAGAGCTTATTATAGATCAGAAACTAGCCATCCTAGGATCTGCAAACTTTACTCATGGAGCTTTGACGGGAGATGTCAATTGCTTGATTAAGGTTCTAAGTCCAGAGCTCTGTCGTCTCATGAAACAAAATCGATCAGGAGACTGCCCTGTTGGCGAACGCAATTGCCGCTATCTCTCTCTCTATCGCCTTGGTCCCGACGCTGCGCCCGAAATTATCCGGCACATTGATAACGCTAACCACTCAATTAGACTAATGATGTTTGTTCTTTCTCACGAAAGAATTTTACAAGCTTTAGATAGGGCTCATCGACGAGGAGTCGAAGTAGAGATTATTGTAGATACCCAACACCGTAAAGCTGCTTTTGACATACTACAAAAGCTCCACTCTGGCATTAAGATATTCGAAGGAACCACTTGTGGACTAGTTCATTGTAAAATGTGCATTGTAGACAACACTCTTATTGTTGGGTCTGTCAACTGGAGTAATAAAGGATTTTTGCATAATACAGAAAATCTTTTCTTCATACCCCAACTGTCTCCACAAGAACACGCCTCATTATCCCAAATCTGGTATCAAACACTCGCTCATAGCGAACTTGTAACCTCTGAAAATGTCACAATAAGACGCACTTTAGCATCTCTACGCCCATACCGCGCACAAACCTCTTCCCCAGACTCAGAAGATTAATTCAAGCTATACTTTAGAGCCGCGATAGATCGCTTATTTATCCTCTCGATCAATCGCGGCATACTGACTCAACACTTTCGCCCAATGAAAAAATTTACAAAAAACGAAACGCAAATCTATACTGATGAGCCCTTTAAATAAAAACAGTCTATTGTATGTCATTCCCTCTAACCCCTTCTCTTTCGGGAGGATATCAACAGGTCCCGAATCCCCAACCACAAACTCCAGTTCCTTCTCCTGTAAAACTTCCTCTCTCCTTGACTTTGGGGACTTCTCGCATCCCCATAACTTTTGGGCCTTCTCGCGATGGAGAGTACCACCTTTTTATATCTTCTCCTCCAACAAACCCTAATCCTCTCCCATCCCCAGAGTCTACAGATACTGAGGTCCCGCCTTGTCCCCCAAGAAGACCGCTTTTCATGCGTTGTACAGATGGACGCTACTACCCTCAAGTCCATATACCAACAGCGCGTAAACCTCTTAAATTATATAACAAACCTTATCCTTCCCCTCATCGAAACCGGGTTCCACCCAGATTTGCTAACCCATCTCATCCTCTTCCGCGTGACTTATCTCCAGGCGTTCCTATGGGAGTGTGTTTGACAAGCTTGGCCATCTCGGCTTGCGCTACACGAGCAATACAGCCACCGTCTCCTTTCCCAGAACCTCCAGCCAAACCATTACTGAAAAGATCCCACTCTTGCTGAACCAGTTAAGGATTAGCGATTTTTATGCGCTTAAGTGAGTTGCAACTCTGGTCTTTGAGGGAGCGCTTCCCTCTCAACGAATGGATCTCCCAACCTTTATCCAGGATCCCCGCGCGAAGGACACTCCCAACATCATCCGCCCCGCCAACACCTCCTCCCTATGAGGGGGAGACGGCGAAAAAAGAGCGGATATTATTAACACTAACTCGGCCTGCATCATCAGCCTTACTTCCCTATTTTCGTCCACCAGTCCCAGAACCTATCAGCTTCTTCTCCTGGCACTGTGGACATGATGCTCCTAATATTATCAGGAATGCCATCCTCTCCGCGACCTCTTCTATTCTTATTCGTATTTTTAATCTATCTTCTAAAAACATCATTCAAGCCCTAGTCTTGAAATCTTCTCAATCAGTACCCATATCTATTCACTATCATCATATGCCTAAGGAAGCTCTTCAAGAACTCTCCCCAACCAACATACAGCTCATCCCTTTTCAAGGAAGCAAACGCGTGCTTCTCCACAAAAAAACGCTTCTCATAGATCACCAACTGGTCATCACAGGAACAGGAAATTTCACGGACATTTCTTTACAATCAGATGTTAACCTTATGGTACAAATCCATAACGACGATCTTTGCTCTTTAATGGAGCGTCATCAAGCTGGCTGCGTTTCTGTAGGACAACAAGAGGTTTGCTACTGTCCTATGAATAGAAAAGGGTGTGGTAATGAAGGACAAATTTTAAAAGAAATTCGCAAAGCTAAAAGTTCGATTCAAATTGGGATGTACATCCTCACGCAAAAAAATGTTCTTGCTGCTCTTCATGAAGCAGCAACAGAACGCGCGGTTCTTGTCACAATCATTATCGACCCCGAAGCAAAAAGACAAACTTTCCAACTATTAAAATCCTTAAAATCTAAAATCTCCGTGAGAGAGGGGACTTGTTCTGCTCTCATGCACAACAAAGTCTGCATCATTGATCATGAAACAGCCATTCTAGGGTCTGCCAATTGGTCTAGACGAGGTCTAAACACTAATCAAGAAGACTTATTGATTATCAAACCTCTTACGGAAAGTCAAAAAGAGGTGCTAGCTACCTGGTGGAACTTCCTTTGTGATCAAAGTATTGTTTTAACGGAAGAAGGAGCTGAAAAATGTCTGATCAAAAGAGATGATAAGGATTTGCTAGAACCTTCCTAAATCCGGTTAAGTAAACTCTTCACCCGTTGCGTAAAAATCGAAGCTAAAGGGAAAATAGTGCCTTTTCTCTCCAAAGAAACGGCAACAGGTACTATGAGTATAAATAACAATCTCCCTTGGGGCTGTAGAATGGTTGCCCCCCCCCCAAGAGCAAAACACTCGTAATCAAGGTCCTCGAAACCCCTCTTTTATACCGAGTTTCCCTCCCCCGCATTCTCCCCTTGTAAATACCCACACTTTTTCCACCGCAGCAGCAGCACGCGCTCTCCCTTCAGAAGAAGAAGCTAAAACATCCAGAGTATGCCGGTCGAAACTGCAAAGAGCCGAAGCCCTTCAACCCCAGCTTCCCCAAACCATCCCTTCCAGTCTACCCTGCAGCTCTCTTACCTTATACTCTAAATACAGCGATCAAAAACCTTTGGATGTCATTTGCTCATCCATTGAACAAGCTCAACAAGAACTGCGACTAAAAATTTATATCCTGGATTCCGACGCAATTATCGAAGCTCTTAAACGACAAGTTGGTAACGGCAAAAAACTGTGTCTATACTACCAATTTTTACCAGATGGAGTAACCTTCCCTCAAACGAGTTCTTGTCATCTCACTCGATTTGATCATCGCGGAGGAGCCATTCAACATAAAAAACATCTCTCTATCGACACCGACACCACTATTCTAAGCTCTGGAAATTTCACCGACTCCTCGTTACAGGACGATATTAACATAACCCTAAAAATTATTTGTCCTCACCTCTATCAATGTATTCGTAGTGATCGAGCGGGATCTTTCTCGCTATCAGATCAACAGACAGTGACCTATTATCCGCTCAAACGCAACGCTTATAATGGGATGCCCATCATTGTTTCAGCTTTGAATCAAGCGAAGACCTCAATAAAGGTTGCTCTCCTTACTTTAGCAAACCAAGAAGTTCTAAAAGCCCTTGCCGCAGCTAAAGAACGAGGCGTTTCTGTTGAAATCGTCATTGATCGTGGCAAAAGATCTAGCACAGTACAAGCTCTGCGCAGCGGGGACCCTTCTGTGCAACAGCTTCCCGTCCAAACATGGGAAGGAGCCTGTACTCTTCATTGCAAAATAGGGATTATCGATGACACTACTCTCATCACAGGGTCTGCCAACTGGACAAAACGAGGGCTAGAAAGCAATCTGGAGGACTTGATAATCGTTACCCCAATTTCCTCTCAGAATCTAGCAACCCTTCGCGTTCTATGGCAGCAGATTTCCTCATTAACAGCTCCTCTTTCCTTGGATGATGATTGCTTAAAAACCGAGTCAGAACAGATCCAAAGCGCAGAGGCTCTCGAACGATTTAATAGCCGTTTCGCAGCCTGTAAAATTACCTCTGATACCAAGCGCTCTTCTAAACACAAGACAAGCGGCTCCAGCTCTCGTAACAAAACGTAATTCTCGCGCGCATCAGAAAATATAAAGATCTTTGAGGAATTTTCCGTTCTGTATCCCCGCTTTTAGAATAAGATTTTATTGAACAAATAAGAACTCATAAAACAAAAACGCCGATTATTTATACTTATTCGGCGTAAATTTGTTGGTAGTTATGAGCATAAATAGAAACTCTAATTATTCACCTTATCAAGAGTCGTCGGTTTCAGATTCCCCTCCCCCTTTACAAAGAGGCCCACAGGCATCCCCAGAAGAGGTAGGAGCTTATTTTATTTCTCCTGAAGAGCTCCCACAGCATGAATTAGCTGCTGCGATAGAAAATCTGTCTCTGGGTCTACAGACTTCCAATCTTAATCCCAACGCGGCAGAATTCACACCTAGAGCCGGCTCTACCGCAACATCTCATCAATTCGAGCAATTTTGCCTACCTTACTCATCCACCTCTCCCCAGAATGAGCCCTTCTTACGCTATTTAGACTCCCTAGATCTATACACTGACTGCCCCCATAATCCTTATGCCCCTTACGAAGGACCTTTTGTATGCGCCCCACACACACACCCTTATCCTGACGATACAGAAAGCCCACAAGAAGAACCCTGTAATAGAAACGCTCTAGAAGAAGGCGCCTTAGTCACGCATTTTGCCGCACACTCCACACCTTTTCTCTCAAAAACTCCCTCTACGCCCCACTTACCAGGAGAAGCCCTTCAACTCTTCTCTACACAATCAGGAGAATCTTCTTTAGATGTGATCTGTGATTCTATTCGCCTTGCACAAACAGAGCTTTTCTTCTGTATTTACAAAATCTCCTCTCCAAAAATTATAGAGGCTATTTTAGAACGAGCGAATGCTGGCGTTCGCGTGCTTTTACAATACCAATTTATTTCCAACCATGAATCCCTACTTTCCCACCCCAATGTTATCTTGCAACAATTTGAGTCACGACGAGCCGCTTTGCTGCATCGCAAAAATGTAGTGATCGATAATTGGCTAGCTATTCTCGGTTCTGCTAATTTTGCAGACGGAGCTTTCACCCGTGATACAAACCTTTTAGCAATAGTTAAAAGCCCTTCTCTCTGTCAGCGTATACAGGAGCGCAGCTCTGGCCCATGCACTGCAGGCCTTCAACAATTAGATTACTATATCCTCACTCGACATAAAAGCTCCAGAACCCTGCAAAATATTGTAGCTGCTATACGCTCTGCTGATAAAACGATTCGACTTGCTATGTTTATTCTCTCAAATAGAACGATCCTAGCCGCCCTACACGAAGCCGCACAAAGAGGCGTTCAAGTCTCTGTTATTGTAAACCCTCGCGATAAACACACGCCTTTCGAATTCTTAAATGCCCTAGGCTCTTCAGTAGACCTTTATGAAGGAGTCTGCGAGGGATTTCTACATTGCAAAGCTTGCTGTATAGACCTCAAAACCCTCATTCTAAGCTCTGCCAACTGGACGAGAAGAGGGGTACAGTTCAATATCGAAGATCTTCTTATTGTCCATAAGCCGACCCGTAGACAGCTCGCCGTCTTCTTTAATCTGTGGGGAGAGCTTCTCTCTTCGAGTCGTTTGGTCACGGCTGAGAATGCATTCGAACACAAAAATAAACCTTCTTCTTCCCCTGAAGAAGACGAATAAACTTGTTCTTCTCTAAGAAAAAAGCAGCCCGCACAGGGCTGCTTGTCCTTTCTAACAAATTAGGCCTGTCTCCAGAAAACTCTGAATATCGTTCTCAAGGGCGCCTCCGCTTCCAATCTGAAACCACTCATAACGATCCGATTCCTCCGCCGCGCCCTGCAAAAAACAAGGATCTGCTGCTTGTATCTCCGCTAACGCCCAAACAACTCCTCGCCATCCAAGAAATATGGAGCTGGCTATCTCACAATAGCTCCTTCCTGTAATCTTGCAATTATCTTATAAAATTTAAAATTCAAAACAACATCTATTAAAAACTTAAAACAAACCAATTAAAAACAAAAACAAATCGAATTGAAATCAACCAAATCAAACAACTATAATTGACAATCCAACAAAAAAAACTAAGTACAAAACATGTGTTCTCCTTGTTCGTCAAGACAGGCTCACTCGAGTCACAGCTCTTCATCTATTAGCTGCGCAAACTCATCTAGTACTAGCAGAAGGTCTGCCCCTTCCCGCAAAGAAGACCCTGTAGCCGCCGCCATATCAAGCATTTATAAAAACGGAGATTGGAGTTCTCGAGTTATCTATGACTACAGTCACGGAACAGCCCCTCGTCGACGCATCTCCTCCAGAGGCACAAGAAGCGGAAGCTCGTCCCCCGCTTGTGAGCGGACCCTCTATACCATAGAACGCCTTCGCTCATCCTCAGAAGGGTATAAAACAAGAAGCTGGCGTGCGAGTTCTTCACCTCGACACGAAACATCTCGCTCTCGCGACCCCCTATCTCCTCAACCCTCCACCTCTTACGCAACCACACACTCTCTCTCTACTAGTCCAAAAAAATCAACAAAACGGAGACAACCTTCCAAAGGCGGCCCCACACACAAGGTTCCCAGAGTTCTTGGGCACAAAGAACTGATTACCTTCTTCTCTGCGCACCAAAAGATCAATAATAAACCTTTAGACACTCTTTGTAGCTTGATCCGAAATGCTAAAAAGAACGTCTTTTTGAAAATATACCACATTTCCTCTCCTCAAATTCTTCAGGCTCTAATTGAAGCTGCTGATCGCGTTTCCACAGTCGTGCGTTACCAACAAGGAGACCAAGTTCGGGGGATATTCGCAGGATCTGCTGTCAAACTTAACAAAAGAGACAGTCGTGCCCTGTTACATAAAAAGTCCGCTTTTGTCGATTATAAAAAAATATTTGTGAGCACAGGGAATTTCACAGACCGTTCGCTTACACAAGATTATAACCTTGCTATGCTTGTACACAATGCTCCCCTGTGTGCTCAAGTAGCATCCAGTACCCATGCAACGACGGTTGTTGGAAATCAGACTATCACCTACTGTCCGATCAACCAGCAATCTGGAGGGAAGCCTCTCCAGCCAATTCTTTCTTCTATTGCCAAAGCAAAACACACCATCCGTATTGCAATGTACATCTTCTCTCATCAAAGAATCCTTAAAGCGGTGGGGGCAGCTGCTAGAAGAGGTGTGGATGTACAAATAGTTATCGATCCACGAGAAAAGAGAAACACCTTTAAGATTGTTGAAGAAAATAACCTTCCGTTAACGATTAGGGAGTGTGCCCGAGGAGGAATTTTACATACGAAAATGTGCTGCATCGATAACAGAACCCTAATCATAGGATCTCCTAACTGGACGAAATGCGGCTTATCGAGAAATTTGGAAGATTTATTTGTTATTCAAAACCTGACAGAACTGCAACTACAGTCTCTCCGTGAATTGTGGCGAGCTATTCAAGAAAGCTCGGAACCTCTCACAAAAGAATCTTCCCTGCTTCCTCCTCGAACACTAAAGCAGATTAAAGACGAAGAAGAAGATCTTATGTACGATCCGGGAGAAGGAACCTCTTCTACAAGGTGAGGAGTGTATCTCGCAGAGACAAAACTCAACAAAATATTGCCGTTCCTAGAAGAAGCCTCGTTCTAAGGCTTCTTCTTTCTTCCCTAGCCCTTTCCCTCCGATCCCGCTCAGGGTCTACCCGAAGCACAGCTTTATTAAAAAAAACAATTTTTTAAACATCTACAAGCTGTCTGTTTTCTGAAAACCCAACTTATCATTACCTTCCAAGTTGTAGTGAAAAAACACCAAACCTTCGATCAAAAAACTCTTCATCATTAACACAGCCAACTAGTCTCCTCGGATGTAAGGATTTCTCCTTACTCTATGCGTAACTTTCCCGGACCTATATTAAACGAACAACTAACAAAAATTGGGAGTTATCTCCGCTTCGACAATTCTTCAAAAACTTACGATGTTTTCACTAGAGCAAATAGTGTTTTTCTCTTTAAGCAAGGAATTTTACAAAAAAAAAACACACCAATTCAAAAAACTGTTACACGTCCTTCTCTGAAAAGAAATTAAGTGTTTATAAAAAACACTAAAAGCAAAACAAACAATGTTGAACCCAATACAAACTCAATTTAAAATGCTTTCGCAAAAAAATAAAAATTAAAAACTCTTGGTTATGAGTATCCATCGTTCTTCCGGCTCTCATCGTCATGTTAGTAGCCACCACCACAGCAGGGGCCATTCTAATCCCCGTTCCAGCACCCCCTCCCATCGGGAGCGCACAGCCGCATCTGTTTCAAGAGCTTACAGATCTTCTACACATCATCACGATCCCCGAGACTATAGACAAGCTCGCGCAGAATCTCGGCGGCACGCCGTAGAGCATTATACTCCTAGCTATAGAAGACACTCCCCCCAACTAACGGATTCAAGAGATCGCGTATCCGCAGCCTCTACGCGCCATATTTCACCCAACCACTCTCCATCAAGAAGGGACCGGGATACGCGCATTTCCGAAGCTTCCTCACACCGCTCCTCACGCTCTCACCACACCGACTCTTCTCGTCGCGATAGACGAAGTTCCTCCACTTCTCATCGCGATAGAAGAAGTTCCTCACGCCCAACCTCATCAAGGAGACCTGCAAGCGGTAGCGTTCCCCGCCCGTTAACACAAGAAGAACTTGTTACCTTTTTCTCCGCGCATCAAAGTACAAATAACAATCCAACAAAGGCGATTTGTAAAGCGATTCTCTCTGCCAAAAGACTGGTTCGCATGAAGATGTATACAATCTCATCACCAGAGATTATCCAGGCTCTAATCAAGGCCTCTCAACACACACCCGTTCGTGTGCACTATCAAGAATCTCCCAACATAGCAGATCTCTGTAAGGGAAGCTCTGTGGAGCTACTCTCTTCGGAAGCAACATCTCTTTTCCATAAAAAAACCACTTGTATTGATGATAAAATTGTATTCGTTGGATCAGCTAACTATACTACTCTCTCTCTTCAACACGATGTCAACTGGACCTCTAGAATCTCAGATCCCGAGGCTTGCAGAAGCATCCTTACTACGCGCAAAAAATTTATCTACTTAGGAGGAGGCCAGCACCTTACTTACGTTCCTTCTTCCAGTCACTCCCATGGACAGCTTAAGAACTTCCTTCTCAAATATATTGATGAAGCTAAATTCGAGATTCGCATTGCTGTGTATGTCTTTACGGTTCCCGATCTGTTTATCGCTCTAGCTAAAGCTGCTGGAAGAGGAGTGCGCGTTAAAATTATCATCGATTCTCGTCAAAAAGCTATTACCTATAATATAGCAAGCAAAACCACACCACCACTTCCTGTGTATGAGCGAACTCATGACGGAGTGCTACACACCAAGATGTGTTGCATTGACAATAAAATTCTTATCTGGGGATCCGCTAACTGGAGCACGGGCGGTTTTACGAAAAATGCAGAAGATTCCTTCATCCTTTGCCCTGCATCCCAAACACAACTGGACGCTTTCAATGACATCTGGAAGTTCTTAGAGTCCAATAACACTCTCATCACCGAGGACACTGCCAAAATTCCTCTTCGACCCAAACGATCGGCAGAGGAAGCTCTAGCAACACTCTCTTCCCCAATAGACGACGACCCTGGAGAGGGCACTTCACAAGGCCCTTGTGTCAAACGAAAACGCTGAAATCAACAAAAAGCATCCCGATAAAGAGATCGCTGCTAGACACCACCCTCCCTTTATTTGTTCTTAATTGGGAGAGTTCTATAACAGGCGAGCTAAGCCGGGATGCGCACTGTAATGAAACATTGTGGTTCATGATTTAAAAGAAAAAACCAATAAGGAATTTTACAAAAAAAAACACGCCAATTCAAAAAACTGTTACACACCCTTCTCTGAAAAGAAATTAAGTGTTTATAAAAAACACTAAAATCAAAACAAACAATGTTGAACCCAATACAAACTCAATTTAAAATGCTTTCGCAAAAAAATAAAAAAACAAAAAACTCTTAGTTATGAGTATCCATCGTTCCGACTCTCATCGTCATGTTAGTAGACACCACCACAGCGGGGGCCATTCTAGTCACCGTTCCAGCACCCCCTCCCATCGGGAGCGCACGGCCAGATCTGTTTCAAGAGCTTACAGATCTTCTACACATCATCACGATCCCCGAGACTATAGACAAGCTCGCGCAGAATCTCGGCGGTACACCTTAGAGAGTTATACTCATAGCTATAGAAGAAGACACTCCCCTCAACTAACGGATTCAAGAGATCGCGTATCCGCAGTCACTTCGCGCCATATTTCACCCAACCACGCTCCATCAAGAAGGGACCGGGATATGCGCGTTTCCGAAGCTTCCTCACACCGCTCCTCACGCTCTCACCACACCGACTCTTCTCGTCGCGATAGACGAAGTTCCTCACGCCAAACCTCATCAAGGAGACCTGCAAGCGGTAGCGTTCCCCGCCCGTTAACACAAGAAGAACTTGTTACCTTTTTCTCCGCGCATCAAAGTACAAATAACAATCCAACAAAGGCGATTTGTAAAGCGATTCTCTCTGCCAAAAAACTGGTTTGCATGAAGATGTATAAGATCTCATCGCCAGAGATTATCCAGGCTCTAATCAAGGCCTCTCGACACACACCCGTTCGTGTGCAATATCAAGACTCTCCCAACATAGAAGATCTCTGTAAGGGAAGCTCTGTGGATCTAATCTCCTCGGAAACAACAGCTCTTTTCCATAAAAAAACCACTTGTATTGATAATAAAATGGTATTCGCTGGATCAGCTAACTATACCCCACTCTCTCTTCAATACGATGTCAACTGGACCTCTAAAATCACAGATCCCGAGGCTTGCAGAAGTATCCTTACGGCGCAAAAAAAATCTACCTACTTAGGAGGAGGCCAGACCCTTACTTACGTTCCTTCTTCCAGACAATACCATGGACAGCTTAAGAACATCCTTCTCAAACATATTGATGATGCGAGATCCAATATTCGCGTTGCTGTGTATGTCTTTACGGCTCCCGATCTGTTTGCCGCTCTAGCTAGAGCTGTTAGAAGAGGAGTGCGCGTTAAAGTTATCATCGATCCTCGTCAAAAAGCTATTGCCTATGGTGTGGCAAGCAAAACCACACCACCACTTCCTGTGTATGAGCGAACTCATGACGGAGTGCTACATACCAAGATGTGTTGCATTGACAATAAAGTTATTTTCTGGGGATCCGCTAACTGGAGCACAGGCGGTTTTAGGATAAATGCAGAAGATTCCTTCATCCTTTGCCCTGCGTCCCAAACACAACTGGACGCTTTCAATGACATCTGGAGGTTCTTAGAGTCCAATAACACTCTCATCACCGAGGAGACTGCCAAAATTCCTCTTCGACCCAAACGATCGGCAGAGGAAGCTCTAGCAACACTCTCTTCCCCATTAGACGACGACCCAGAAGAGGGCACTTCACAAGGCCCTTGTGTCAAACGAAAACGCTGAAATCAACAAAAAGCCTCCCGATAAAGAGATCGCTGCTAGACACCACTCTCCCTTTATTTGTTCTTAATAGAACTTGTTGAGTTGTTTGAGTATTCCTTCCCCCGATCCAGCATAATTGGGAGAGCTCTATAAACAGATAAATTCCTTGTTCTAGCTACGAATAGAGCTTTTCCGATTAGCGATTAGAAAGAGCCTTTACCTTATACTTTCGTAAGGCTGGTTATTCAGTTTTCACAAAAGTTTTTTAATGACAAAGAGTTTCTTCTTTCTGCTTTCTTTGCTTTTCTTAAAAAGAAAATCCTTTCATTATAAACCGATCATTGCAGTCTAAAATCGGAGAGCCCTTAATGCAACGTTCTTCCTTTTTGTATGTTGTTCAGCCCCTTTCTGTTTTTAACCCTCGATTAGGACGCCATCCTGTCGCCTCGGAGGCTTACATCGAAGAAGAGAATCGCTTAGCTGCTTTTATTGAGGATTTACCTGTAGAAATTTTTGACACCCCTTCTTTTATGGAAAAAACCTCTCAAGAACCTCCTTATATCCTATCTTGGGAAGCTACAAAAGACGGGGCTCTTTTCACAGTCCTTGAACCCAGACTCTCCGCTTGTGCTGCTACCTGCTTAGTCGCTTCTTCTATCCCTATGCGATCAGATGAAGAACTCTTAGAAGAAATCAAACAAACCCTGTTAAAAAGCTCTTCCGACGGCATACTATATCGCATTTCTCGAGAAACCCTTCCTAAAGAAAAAAAAGCTCCAAAGGTGTCTTTAGTTTCAGATGAGATCGAGCTTATTCGCAATGTCGACTTTTTAGGCCGCGCTGTTGATATCGTGAAATTAGATCCCATAAATATCCTCAACACAGTAAGCGAAGAGAATGTCCTAGATTATTCCTTTACAAGAGAAACTGCTCAGCTAAGCCCGGATGGACGATTCGGCATTCCTCAAGGGACAAAATTTTTCCCAAAACCCTCTCTTGACGTAGAGATCAACACTTCTATTTTTGAAGAAAACACTTCCTTTACACAAAACTTTTCTGCTTCCGTCACCTTCTGCGTACCCGATTTTTTTGCCGCAGTACCTTTTCAAAATCCTCCGTTAGTGGGCTCTGGACAAAAGGAAATTCTAGTAACTAGAAAACAGCTTTTCCCTAGTTATACTCCTAAACTTGTCGACATCGTTAAAAAATACAAAAGAGAAGCCAAAATCCTCATCAATAAAATCACCTTCGGTAATTTATGGAGACACCAAGCTAAAAGCCAAATTCTTACAGAAGGAAGCGTTCGTTTAGATTTGCAAGGGTTTACGGAGTCGAAGTACAATTACCAAATCCAAGTCGGATCACATACTATTGCCGCTGTATTGATCGACTTAGGAATTTCTAGTATCAAGTCGGCGTCAGAACAAACCTACGCTATACGGAAAATCAAATCCGGGTTTCAACGTAGTTTAGATGACTGCCATATCTATCAAATTGAAACCAAAAAAAACCTTGATGCTCTGTCTCAAGATCCAACAAATCCCTTTGTATCTCAATCTGAAGACTCCGACTTGAGCCTTTCTGAAGCAGCAGCTTTCTCTGGTAGCCTTACTTGCGAGTTCGTACATAAAAATACCCGTCATGCCAAAAATACCGTGACTTGCTCTACGGCTGCGCACTCACTTTATATTCTCAAAGAAGATGATGGTTCTAACCCTACTCAAAAACGTCTGGACAGCTGTTTCCGCAGTTGGATCGAAAACAAATTAAACGAGAACTCTCCAGATTCTTGGACAGCTTTCATCCAAAAATTCGGGACTCATTACATTACATCAGCCACTTTCGGAGGTTTAGGGTTTCAAGTTCTTAAGCTGTCCTTCGAGCAAGTGGAAGAGCTTCATAGTAAGAAAATTTCTTTAGAGACTGCAGCTGCAAATGCTTTATTAAAAAGCTCTGTGTCCAGTAGCACAGAATCCGGCTACTCTAGCTACAGTTCTTCTTCCTCTTCCCACACGGTATTTTTAGGCGGCACGGTCTTACCCTCTGTCCAT
The DNA here is from genome assembly GCF_900169085.1 of Chlamydia suis. Classification (NCBI taxonomy): domain Bacteria; kingdom Pseudomonadati; phylum Chlamydiota; class Chlamydiia; order Chlamydiales; family Chlamydiaceae; genus Chlamydia; species Chlamydia suis. The sequence goes on along the minus strand of NZ_LT821323.1, from coordinate 178,364 downwards.
GACGACCACTTAGATTTTAAAGATTGGTCCGAAAGCGTTCATTTGGAGCCCGTTCCTATTCAGGTCTCCCTACTTCCTATAACAAACCTGTTAACCCCGCAGTATTTCCCTGAAATAGACCCTACCGAATTAGCTCGTAAGCGAAACGCTCTCCAACAGGCCGTTCACGTTTACCTTAAAGAGCATAAAATAGACGAACAAGGAGAACGCTCTGTATTTACTGCCGGGATTAATAACCCCTCTTCTTGGTTTACTCTAGAAGCAGCCCGCGCTCCTCTCGTTGTTAGCTCGCCTTATGTAGCTTCCTGGTCTACACTTCCCTACCTCTTCCCAAGATTAACAGAACGCTCCTCAGCAACGCCTATTGTCTTTTATTTCTGTGTAAATAATAACGAACTCTCTTCGCAAAAAATGCTAAACCAAACCTACTGCTTCATAGGATCGTTACCGATTCGGCAAAAAATCTTCGGAAGCGAATTTGCCGGTTGTCCCTACCTATCCTTCTATGGAAACGCCGGAGAGGCCTACTTTGATAACAGCTACTACACAACACGCTGCGGATGGGTTGTTGAAAAGTTAAATACTACTAAAGATCAACTTCTCCGAGATGGGGATGAAGTTCGCTTGAAGCATGTGTCAAGCGGAAGATATCTATCCACAACACCTCTTCAAGATAACCACAGTACGCTGTCGCGTACAACAAGACAAGAAGATGCTATTTTCATTATCAAAAAATCCTCAGGTTATTGATAATGAGCTCTTTACAACTTATGCCCCATGTGTTAGTCTGGGGGCGTAGACGTTTAGGTAAGGGGGCGGGACGCTTAACAATTCCCGGATGGTAAGTTAAGAGCCCGTCTTTTTCAAGGGTGCCTGAGGGGCCCCGTCTTAAGCGCCTACTGACGCTGCATTAAGGTGCCATCGCGAAGAATCTCTTCTCGATGGCACTTTCCAGCTAATTCTCTGTCGTGAGTTACAATCAATACACCACGATGCTTCTCCGCAAGCGATAACAATAGTTCGTGTATCGTGTCTGCCGTTCCACGGTCTAAGTTTCCTGAGGGCTCGTCAGCCAGCACAATTTCAGGATCGTTTATCAACGCTCGCGCTATAGCCACTCGTTGCTTTTCTCCTCCGGAGAGCACAGCTCCTTTTTCCTTCTGCCGACCAGCAAGCCCCACAGACTCTAATAGATAGAGAGCTCTTTCTCGTGCTTCGGACTTCTTTCCTGTATCCTTACGCGCGATTTGCGCCGGCATCAACACATTATTGATTACCGAGTCATCCTCTAATAAATAGAAGTTCTGAAAAATAAACCCTATCCTACGATTTCTAAAAACAGGAAGGTCTTCTTGCCTCACTGTTTTACCGAAAAATAATATCTGACCAGAACTCGGCTGATCCAAGGTTCCTAAAAGATGCAACAAAGAACTCTTGCCGCTACCAGAAGCTCCGGTAATCGCCACAACCTCTCCTGCATGTAGTCGAAAAGATACGTCCTTCAGAAGGTCGATGCAAATGTCGTGCTGCTTAATAGTTTTTGAAACGCTACGCGCTTCAACAAGAATCCCCATAATCTACTCGGATTTTAAAATATCAGAAACCTGCATACGCGCTACATGCTGTGCAGGAAGAGCTCCAGAAATAGCTGCTAAAATAAGAGTTCCTAATAATAACCACATGACAGTCGGCAGATGAAAGTCTTGGGGAAGCTGCTCGCCAAAAAAAGATGGGTTAAAAGCTTCCCTTCCCTGCAATACGCTCAGCCAATTTGTCAAAACATTTAAATTTTTTAATGTCACCATTGCCAAAATGGATCCTATGAAGGCTCCAACCAGTCCTGAACAAGCTCCACATAATCCAAACACTAATCTTAACCGAGAAGAAGAAGCCCCCATTGCTTTCAAAATGCCGATCTCCTTTTTCTTATTATTTACTAACAAGATAGACATAGTGACAACGTTAGAACAGGCTACAATCAGCACGATAAAAGAAACTATTGAAAACAACACCTGATCACTTTGAAGCTGATCTAAAATAGGTTTAAAAAACTCATAATCGTATAGAGAGGATACTTCCCAATATGAGGAGACCCCAGCCTCTTTAAGTAAACCTTGAAGAGCTCGCTTGATAGAGGGAATCTCTTTAACATCAGGAAGAAACACCTGCCATCCATTGTGCATGCCCAGGCCTTCAGATTCAGAGCGTATGGATGTCGCCAGCTCCTTATCAATAAAAATAGTTTTTCCTCCGAAAGGAGAAACGCCGGGATTATAGAACCCGATTATCCGCAAAGGATAGCGTACCTCCCCCTCTTTTTTTACAGAGAAAATGGATAACGATGCCGTATCGCCAACTCGATAGCCCTGGTCTCGATAATAAACGGGAAGAATGACTGACTCGCCTCGAAACCTTTCCTGAAGAACACGAAAATCGGCGCGCCAACCTTCGGGAGAAGCATTGAAACGATTTAAAACTTCTGTCGAATAATCCGTCTCTTCAAAAGGAAGCACTCGCTGTTGATAAAAGTCCTCTGAAGAATAGGCAAGATACTGAGACAAAGACCGGGGTTCTACGTTATTCTGTCGCAAAGATCTATCCAAGCGCACATACCCCATCCCCTCCTCAAACTCAACAAAAGAGCCCTTACGAAGAGAAAGGAAGGCTTCCACCTTCTCATTTGCTACACGAACAGGATCCAAAACTTTTCCACTCGCAGAAAATTCGGGAGCCGGGAAAGTTTCTGGAAGCACAAAATCTATATCGGGATCATAGGGATCCGTCTGCTCAGCAAGAAGCTTTTCCCCTATGGTTTTGTACACATATTGCGAAGCTTCTGCGTGAGAGTCGATTTGATAATAATAGGAGTCGTAATATTTATCAGAAGGCTCAATCCTAATGGAGGCGTGCAGCTTCGCGAGATCTCCCACCCATCTTTGCTGCAGTCCGTGGATCACAGACATAAAGACCACGGACAGCCAAATGACAAGAGCAATAATCCCCACAGAAAAAACTGAAACTACGGAAGAAGAAAATCTTTTTTTTCTTGGAATTAGATACTTAAAGGCTAATAACAATTCTAACTTCATGACACCCATGGGGATCTAGAAGCTAGGTAAGAGCCTACTTAGCTTCTTTGAAGATAACGTGCTTACGCAGCTTTTTATCATATTTTTTAAGTTCTAGTCGACCGGTTGTTTTTCTTTTGTTTTTAACAGTCCAATACATTTCAGAACTTTCTGTGCTTTTCAATTTAATAATTTCGCGGTTTTTGCTGGCCATGAATGAACCTTTTCTCAAGAAAATGCTAAATCAGCTCCTATGCTATAGCTATTTTCAAAAATAATCAAGGTTTGCTCTCTAAATTGTTCAAAGGGAAGCGTCTTTCGGGGATTCTTCAAAAAGATTTTATTTTCTTTGTTTTTAAACGAGAATCTCATGTACCGAGAACTCTTGCTTCCTATAAATTTATTGATAAAACCAGCCTCTCAACAAGCTTTAAAGACAAAAAATCTTTTTAAAAACTGCAAAAAGGGTTGTTTTATCCCATAAATTGCCTTATCATTTCTTCCTGTTTCTTCTTTTTTGAAAAGCAAAAACGCAAAAACACTACTTTCTTAGAAGTTTTTTGGAAAATAAAGGGCTTTTATAGATGAAAAAGTTTGCTTCCTTCCTATGCTTATTATCCAGCAGCTGTTTCGCTGCTCCCGTTGAGGTGCCAGGATTTCCTGCTATTCCAGAAACATACCTCACCATCACGGAGGATAAAGTAGCGCCTCGGGAACGTTGCCGCAGCGTAAATGTTGTTAGCTGCGGATACAACCTTGTAGGAGTATTCCACACCCCTACAACTCCTATGCCTCAAGGGGGTTATCCAACCGTCATCTTTTTCCACGGATTTCGAGGAAACTGTTTTGGATCTGATGGGGTGTACCGCGAACTCGCCCAGTTGCTTGCGTCTAACGGAATTGCTGTTGCTAGATTTGATATGGCAGGATGTGGAAGCAGTGAAGGATGCTGCGATCAAATCCCCGCGCGCACCTATCTAAGAAATGGAGAGGACATCCTAGCCGCAGTATCCGAATACTCAGAAGTCAATCCTCATCGCATCGGCATTGCTGGCGTCTCTTTAGGATGTCATACCACCATCCACCTGGCTAGCACCTATAAACCTAGAAAGTACACCATTCAAGCTATTTCTGTTTGGGCTCCTGTCGCCGATGGCATTATTCTTCTCAAGGAAATCTGTGCAACAATCGGCTTATCTACTCTGGCCGATCCTTCTGCGGCTAGCGGCGTTGGCCAAGCTTTTGGATTCAAACATCTTCCTATCAAACTTTGTCGAGAAGACATCGACTTTTTCTTGGGAATCCAAGACCATGTTCTCTTGCTTTCCCTGCCAAGAAGAATTCCTATCCTTCATCAACATGGTCTCGACGATCGCGTGGTTTCTATGGCCCACCAACGTCTATTTTTAGGGGCAGCTCCTACACAGATGCTCTTTAAAATCTATGCCAACACTGCTCACGACATTGCCTCCTCTCCTTTCCGCAGCCAGGTTTTACAGGATATTTTAACACACTTTAAAACAAACCTTTAATGCTCGCTTCTATTGGGGCAGGAGATGCCCCATTTTCTTGTCTTCAAGGCTCGTGTTTTGCATTCTCAAGATTCCTTTTAAAAGGATTCTCACGTATACTCCTACACCAGGCGTAAACATGTTTTCACCCGCTTCGTTTGGTGAACATGTTCTCAAATAGAGTGCATCTAGCTCGAGAGGATACCATGATCGATGTTCTAATTATGGGAGTCAACCCTTCGGGATTGATACTTGCCAACATCTTACAGCAGCATGGCGCCAGTATTAAAATAATAGATTCCCGGGATCATGTAACAGCTCCCCTTCCCCTCCCCCTGCACACTCTCCCTCTGGTTCTATCATCTTCCTCCCTGGAGCTCCTTGATAATAGCCATCTTTTAGGGAATCTTTTGGATAAGGGGCGCAAGATTTTTGGAGCTCGTTATCACTGGAAACAACGCTCGGTTCTTTTTAAATTCAACCAGGCTTCGGCTTCTCGTTATCCCTTTTCTCTTCTTATTTCTTACGAAGACTTGGTTTCTCATCTTCTCCAGGAATTTGAAAAACGCGGGGGAGTAGTCAATTGGGCAACGCGTCCCGTTACTCAAGTAGAACAAAATCTATTCATAGAGAGCACAAAAAACTCCTCTCAAGTGTATGAAGGCAGAGAAATTTTTACCCCGAAGTGGATCGTTGCATGCGAAATGGATGCGGATCCAGACCTTAAAGATCTGCTCAAAGCTCACATCAAACCTAAAAAACTGCATAAAGAAGCCTTGTTCATAGACTGTGAAGAAGGCGAGCCTTTTGAAGAAGATCACCTCCATCTTCTTCCTGTAACAAAGAGTTTTGTTAATTTTGTTTTTTACAATCCTTACAGAGGCTCTCGTCAGCTTTATCTAGCGAATACCTCCGGCCCCATTTCTTCTAAATTTAAAAATAAACTTCTATACACCTATAGCCTAGCTTTAGCAGAAAACTCCCTTTCTATTTCTACTTCGTTTCTACAATATCCTTTTTGCCATGGCCGCTATATTTTCTTAGGGAGCATCACCAATAACCTCTCCTTTTCTTATCTCTCCGGGGTGAACACCAATATTCATGAAGCTTTTAATTTGGGATGGAAAATTCTCCCTGTTATAAAAAAAGCTGCTTCCTCTCAATTGATCCTTGCCAGAGAATTAAAAACCAGTCACGTGCTGCCCCATTTTAATGAGGTGCATCAAAAACGAGCTTCTAAGCTTCTTTTTTCCAACATGTACACCCCAGCTTTAATGTACTACTACTTGAAGGGATGCCGGCAGCTTGATTCCGCAGAAGGAGAATTTTACTACCCTTCTCACAAAGCCTCCAAATACGAAGCCAGCGATATCATTAAAGCCTCTCCTCACGATAAAGAAATCCGAGGTCCTAGACCAGGATCTCGCGCTTTAGATGCTCGATTAGAAACCGGGGATTATTTGTTAGACTCGTTGAAAGATGCCAAGCATCTGCTCATTTTCTTTAAAGAGCGCCCCGATCTGGTTCCCGCTCTTCTGGAAGAGTATGGTGAATGGGTGGATGTAACCGTAACCGAAGATCCTGCAGTTCATAAACTGTACCATGCTAACCCGGAATCTTTATTCATTATTCGTCCGGATCGCTACATCGGATACAGAACGCATGCATTTAAACTGCACGAACTCATCTCTTATCTACTTCGCATTTTTTCTACCGAACATATCTAATAAGGTAGGGCTTGTCTCAGGCCCTACTTTTACAGATCTTTCTCTTCCAACAATTTTCTCTTTCGAGATTCGAGCTTTTCTATCTGGGTTTGTAAGAGCTGGTACTGGTTATGCCACGTCTCTCCGTTCAGTTCAAACTCAGCCTCTTTGGCCTTAATAACAGCGTCTGCCTTGACAAACTTTTCTTCTAATTTTTCAAGCTCTAACCTTTGATCCATGATGCGCAAAACCTTTGAGGATAAAGAGCGTAAGATAGCTCGAAGGACATCCACAGGTATCTTGCTTATCTCATCGTGTAAACTAGAAAATAGTGCCTCTAAGGCATCTGAAGACTCTTTGCCGGGACCCTCTTTCTGACAGAATCCTTGTATTGCCTCTTCTACTTTTCGACAGTCTTCGGACTCTTGTCGAGTTTTCTGAATCCAATCTTCCAAAAGCAATAGCGTATTTCTACAAGACTCTTGATAGCCAATCGTTACTTGAGTCTTTGTCTCCAGACTTTTCCGTATTTGATGCTGCAATCGAACATCTGCCTCGTGTTTGTCGTCTCCAAAAGGTAAACTTAGCTCTGGACGAATCTCCTTCCGAGCTTTAAGAAAACGATCCAGAGCTCTACACGCTTTCTCATAATCTTCAGAAGAAAGCGGGGCTCCTTCTTTCTGCCAGCGTTTGCTTAGAGATTTCAGCTCCGCACAAGCTTCGCGAATCACATTCCATCCCGGCCCTAAAATGAACCGTAAAAGGGGCGTCCGATCTGCTTTATCATAAGAGGCAAAAAGGTTTTCACTATACTGAAGAAACTGTTGCGGATTTTGGTTCAAGATGTTTTCGGAGGAGGCCCGCTTTTGCTCCACGTGATAAAGAGCCTGTCCTGCATTGCCCAAACACATATTCAATTCCAGCGATGCTTTAACAGCTTGTAAAGAGCCTTCTTCAGCAAGTTTGTTAAACCGATCTTGCAGCTCCCTATGCAGGCTGTTATCCTCTTCCAAATCCCGGTTAGCATGAGCTTGCATCAACCGATTGTTGAGGGAGAGCAACTCACTCATTTTGGTTGAGACTTCTTCTTTAGAAGCCCGTTGAACAAGCATGTTCTTTCTTGCCACCAAAACCTCTAGACGATTCACTATCTGCGAATAACGCTCCTCTTGAGCACAGAGATTGGCAACCTCTTTGCGTTTTTGAGCTAGCAAAGACTCTAAAAATTTTGTTTTATGCTGCTCTGCCAAAAATCTCGAGCTTATAGCCTCGAACTGACAACAAGCCGCATGATACTCCTCTTGTTTTGCTTCGATAGCGGCAATTTCTTTTTCTATCTCTGCAGTCCCGCTATCTCCGAGTTTCGCTGAAATGACGGTTTTTTCTGTCCCTTGAGGCTGATATTGCTCCGGAAGCTTCTTAAACTTCTTATTAAGAACCTGAGCATCTGCTTTCAGAGCTTTAATCGTACTTTGTAACGTATCCTGTTTCAGCTCTTCAGGCAGCTTCTCTGTTCCCAATAAAGCCGCTTCCGCTACACGAAGCTCAGCAGCACCATCAAGCCCATAAACATCTCGAAGTTTTTGCAACTTCTTAACGTTTTTCACATCTATTTCTGGATAAGGCAGCTTCCGATTGTCTTCAGCCAACTCTTTCGCAAGAGAAGCCACTTCGCTCTTCCAGTTTTTTCTATCTATCCAAATAGACAATGCAGAGGGAACGGCTTCTAGCACCAAAGCTACGACACAAAAGACTATCGGAAGCCATGTAAACTGAACAGAAAACAGAGCTATTGCTAGACAAGAAAAGGCTATTGAAAGAATCGCCGCCACAACAGCCTTAGTGAGCATTGCATTGCGCAAAGAGCTTCGCAATTCCTTAATAAGGTTTGTGAAACCTTTTAGTGTGCGCGAAATCTTCGTTTGCGTAACCTTATGAACTCGTTGATGGGAGGAGTTTGCTATTTTTTCTGCTACCGGAGAGGGAGAAAGATCAACGCCCTCTACAGGAGAACCTAACGCACTCAATCCCTCCAATCTATGGGCTAGGCTATCCATCGAATCTTGCCGGAAAGAAGACAACTCCAAAGCAAGCTCGTCTGTTAAACCGACTAGCTGTTGCATGTTTTGAGAGGAAGCCTCCTTCCCTCTAGACTCTTCCAACAAAGCTTCAACGGTATTAATCTTCCCTAAAAGGCTTGAAAGATAGTCATATCCACTTGAGATCAGTTCTAATGTTCCTTCTTGCTCTGAAGAGGCTGAGTCAGACCCTGTTAGACGATCCTTTTTGGTTAAAGCCTCTAAAACGGCTCCTTTCTCGTTTGCTTTCTTTTGTAACGTTTTGGGATGAGAAAATAGCGTATCAAATAAGAGACGCTTACCGCTCATGCCCTCTTCATAAACGGGCCGGGAAAGCTGATTCACCTGCTCTTGTATGCCGGCAAGGTCTAACAACAGGCTTTTAAATTCCTCTTTAGCAGTCTCGATGTCCGCAGGATCCAGGGTCTTCTCTATATTTCCTAAATCTGCTTGCAAAGCGTTCTCGCAACTCGTCAACTCTTCAATGGCCAACTCTAAAGAGCAAGATTCTGTAATAGTCTTGTGGGCACCTAAAAAATCTTCGATTCCTTTGATGCTGTCCGCCAATACAATGCTGTTCAGTTTGGTCGTTTTGAATTCACCATAGCGCGTTCTCCAAGCTGCCAAACGAGCTTGAATTTCCGTAAGTGCTGCAAGAAACTGACGTTTTTGCTCTAAAGTCTCTTGGGGAGAGAGATGAACCGCAGAAGCTCCCCATTTTGGATCACTGATAAACGCTTGTAATTTTTCTACAGAAGCCTGTAATCCTTGGAAGCTACGCTCTGGATGTAGCTTCATTGCTTGGCTAAGCTCTCCACGCAGCTCTCTTCCTTTTCGAATAGCGCGATGAATATTATCAACCAAAGGAGTCACTCCTCCAGAAGAGCCCCCTATCTGCAAAATCGTGCTGATCAGCTCCTGATAACTCTTCTCTTCTACCTCCTTGATAGGAGTTTCACTAGCAACTTCCATGCGATTTTCTAAGAGAGAGGCAACATAATTAGCGCACTCGCACACACTTCTTTGCATTCTTGCGAGATCTTCTTCTTGCAAGTCCGCATTCTTCTTCGAAAGAATTTTTTCTAAATCCCCGTGAAAATATTTGCGTGTTACTAAACGCACTTGTTTTTGCAGATAAGACGAGACCCCATCCTCAAGACAAATGGCGTGCATAGCCGATTCGATTTCTCGGTAAAGCTGCCGCAAATCCTCTGCCCTAGCAGATTTTTGTTTAAGTAAAGCCTCAATTTTATTTTTCCAGTTTCTAACCTTGTCCAATACGGGAACTAGCTGCACGCGTTCTATGGCAAAATGAAGCTTCTTATAGTTTTCACTGGCAACCTCTAAAACATCCTTCCCTTTCACAATGAAATCTTGCGCAGCGGAAGAAAGCCCGGCCCCACACCATGTTGCCAATAATGGGCTACCTAAAAAACGCATCTGATACTGTTGTACAGACTGCTGAGCATCTTTTCCAACTTGAGCTCCCCAAGCCAACATGCTCAATAGGGATTGGGCTAAGTCCAAAATAGACTCTCTTCTCGCGGCCCCGGAAACATCGACGCCAACCATTTGCAAAGCTTGCTCAGATATGGGAGACAAATCTGCGCTTGTTTTTTCCCCTGAGATAATCTCGTCCTTAACAGATTTCACCTGTTGAGCCGCAGAACGCCAAAAAGCATCTTGAACAGAAGGAATGCCAACAGAAGCATCTACCTGGTAGCGCTGATGAGCTAATCCCGCGAAGTCGTAATGTTTATCCGCGGCTATCGGATGATTAGCTGCTCGTTTCTCAAAATCTACTCCATGTAATTTCTCTTCAGCTCGTCGAAGACGAACATCAAATCGACTTAACAGCGTCCCATCAATAGAGTCTTTATTAGAAAGCAGATACTGGTAATAAAGCTGCAAAGCTCGATATTCTTGTCGAATCTGCTGACAACGTTTTCGTAAGCAGCCCTTAGCAATCGTAAAAACGATTCCAGCTCCGATACAGACAACAATAGGAATCCATAAAGGCACACCAAGCAACATACACAAAGGAACAGCAAAAAGAATCGCCGACCCGATAACCGTAAGAATTTTTAGGGCGGTCTCATATACTTTTAGCTTTTTAAGCTCGCTTCCTTTGGCACTTGAAATCGCCTTCTCCACGGCGTCGATTAAATCTCGCCGAGTAGAAAAGTTTGAGTTCAAGCTTCGAGCTTCTGGGCTCAAAGGTTGGGCCTCTCCCTGCCCAGCTTGCGTACATAGCTGGCTTGAAACGCTTAGACGCTCCTTCAAAGAAAGATCTGAACTGCTCGGTAAAGTCGCGGCCGGATTCGTCATATTTCCCTAAAAAAACATTTTTAAAGGAAGTATTATATCTTATTTTTACATATAAATCGCCGAGAACTTTATAAAAACCAGGCCTGCACTAAGCAGTTGTGTCAAGAAATTTTAACAAATCGTCCTCTCCCCACACTGGCACTCCCAATTCATGAGCTTTTTTTAACTTAGAGCCAGCCTCGCTTCCCGCAATCACGGCATACGTATTTTTTGACACCGAGGAGCTAATTTTCCCTCCCAAAAAACGGATCCGTTCTTCCGCCTGTGATCGCGTCATCCCCTGAAGAGTCCCTGTAAGAACAAAAATTTTCCCCTGTAAAGAAGACTCTTTATCGGTTTGTCTAGGAAGAACTCGTACTCCAAGCTCTTGCATACGACGAATTTCTTCGATATTTTCGGATTTCGAAAAGAAGTCCAGAACAGATGCTGCCACTTTTGGACCGATCCCTTCTATGGAAAGCAAATCCTCCAAAGAAGCGTTTTTCACATTATCTAACGTTGTAAAATGGTCCGCTAAAACAGTTGCACCCGTGCTCCCCACAAAAGGGATAGAAAGCGCCGTTAAAAAACGATCCAAAGCAACTTCTTTGGCGTCGGAGATACTCTTCAGTAAATTTTGTACAGAACGCTCCTTAAATCCAGGAACCTGCTGTAAATCTTCTTTCGTAAGAGCAAATATATCCGAGCAAGAACGAATTAATCCCAGCTCGAATAGCTTAGTAACAACCTTTTCTCCCAAATGATCGATATTCAAGGCCCCCTTACTCGCAAAAAAGCATAGCTTTTCGAGCATCCCTCCCGAACAACAAGGGTTGATACATCGTACAGAGACTTTCTCTTTAACAACTGGAGTATGGCATATGGGACATAGTTCAGGCATTTTCCACGGTTTGCTATCAGAAGGGCGCTTAGCTAGGTTAATCCCAACAATTTTAGGAATAACTTCTCCCCCCTTTTCTACGTATACCGAATCCCCTATGCGGATATCCTTTTTTTCAATTTCATCTTCGTTATATAAAGAAGCCCTAGACACACGGCTTCCTGATAGCAAAACGGGGGCCAACTCAGCAACTGGCGTTAGAATCCCTGTTTTGCCAACCTGCACGACGATATCCTGTAAAACGGTTTCGGCTCTTTCAGGAGCGTATTTATAAGCAATTGCCCAACGATAATGTTTACTGGTCAACCCCAAGCGATGCTGATCCGCAACATTATCGACTTTAATCACTACCCCATCTATAGCCATTGGTAGTTCTGAACGAGTCTCCTTTATCTTTCGAAGATGCTTGATAACATCTTCTTTCGTACAACACTGTTTAGGCATCCCTGCAACAGGGAACCCCCAGCGAGCACACAACTGAAGATTTTCAAAATGGGAAGGCTCTTCGTAATTTGTAATTAAGCCGTAAACAGATAAATCAAGATTTCTTTTGGCAGCTTCCTTAGCAGATAGTAGTTTAAGAGTTCCTCCTGCCGCATTACGGGGATTTGCGAATTCTACCTTCCCCTGTTCTCGCTGGCTAGCGTTCAACTCCTCAAAAGCTTTGTATGACAAGAAGACCTCTCCCCGCACCTCAACCTCCTCTGGAGCATCTTGAGGAAGCATCATCGGCAAAGAACGAATCGTACTTACGTTAGCCGTAATATCTTCTCCTTTTACACCATCCCCTCGACTCAAAGCTTGCGCAAATGCCCGATTTTTATACCGAAGCGCAACAGCAATCCCATCAATCTTTAGCTCTAAAGAATATGTAGGAGAATACCCAAGAAATTTTTCTGTCCGAGAAAAAAACTCCTCCAACTCCTCCAAAGAATATACATTCGCTATAGACAACATGGGGTGTGAGTGAGGTATTACAGGAAACTGACCAGAAGGACGATCTCCTAAATGGACAGTAGGCGACCAAGCAACCTTCCATTCAGGATGCATAGCTTCTATTTCTTGAAGCTTTCGCATCTTCATATCATAGCTATAATCAGAAATTGTGGGGCGATCTAATACATAATATCGTCGATCATGTTCCACTAATTCAGTACATAAAGCAATGTAGTCGTCGCGAGACAAACCCTTCATAATAAGTCCTTTTATTTTACATCTTTCGCGCAACGAAACCCATAGGTGCTATTAATAGCTCCTGGATTATTGCGATGGCGATGTGCACAACGGAGATCTTCTTTTAGACTTTTCCAACATCCTCCTCGTAAAACCCTGTAAACTCCTTGAGGAGGACCTATAGGAGAATCGGGTTCTAAGGCTGAGCTTTCATAAAAATCATAGCCGTACCAATCCTGGCACCACTCATATATGTTGCCGGCCATATCATAAAGTCCTAGTACATTAGAAGGATAACTCATAACCGGCGTTGTATCCGAGCTAAAAAAGTTCGCTTTGCTTTTATCCATTTCATCTCCGGACGGATAACGCATTCCTAGCTTACCTCCGGAGGCTGCGACCTCCCATTCTGCTTCGGATGGCAATCTTTTACCTATCCAATTCGCGTAAGAAGAAGCCCCATACCAAGTCACTCCTACAACGGGATGTTTAGCATATCCCGGCTCAATAATAAGCCTACCCGAGCGACGCTGAATTCTTGAATCTTTTAAGCGGATAAGTTCGTTGCAATGTTCATCCTGCTCCCCTCCAACAAATTCCAGAAAGCGAACAAATTGCTCATTCGTGACAGGATGAATATCTAAAAAAAAACCAGGAAGAGTGATGGTATGAATTGGCAGTTCATCTCGCTGCCCATCCCCGCTTCCACGAGAAAAACTTCCTCCCTCAACAAACACCATGTCTGTAGATATAGGCTGAGGTTTTACTTCCTCTCTTTCTATTTCAACATAACGACTAACAACAGGCTCTCTTACTAGCAAAGACTGCAAAGGATTGGGGTAGACTTCTCCTCCCTCTGAACCTTCTTCCGAATCTACAGTTGTTACCATAGCTTCGTCAATAGACTTTGCCTCCACTAATACAAAGGCCTGCTGTTCCTCTTTGCTCTCACAAAGTTTTTCCCCCTCTCGAATTAATGCTGCGGGAGCGACCTGTTCTGCAGAATCACCCTGTGTCACAATCTCTCGTAAATGCTCGCGACAACAATCCTTTGTTACCTGAAATTGTTCTTCTAGCGTTTTTCTTTTTAGCGCCTCAAACAAACGTTGCGGCCGCGCTTTTTGTTGTTGTTGCAAACAACTTATAATGAACCCATCCCAATCATAAACACTCTCGGGCACATAAGAAGAGGGCTTAGGGAAAGATCCCCAAGGGAAAAGTCCCGTTAATAAGTAATATGCCAACACTCCAACGGAATATGCATCTACTGCTCGATAGTTTGCAGATTTTTCTTCTGGAGCTTCGAAGATTAATAGTTCACGAATACGCTCCATTCTTTCTTGCGCAGAGCCTTCCTGCATCAGAGAAGAGAACATCCGTTCTCTAAGAAGAGAGGCAAACCCTATCTCAGGAAGATAAATCCTTGCTTCCCCTTGAGAGAAAGAGACATGGACTGTGTGTAAATTAATTTGTCCATGAGCTAACCCTTTATTATGCACCAACTCTAAAGCTTCACATAGTTGCTGAATTAAACGTACAACCTCTTCTTCTGATAATTTTTTTCCAGACAAGTACTGAGCAAGAGAAATTGTTTTGCTATTCTCTTCTGTTACAATGAAATACCGATCATTCTCTCGCGAAACATTCTCGATAGCCATCAGACTAGGGTGTCGAATTGAAGCTAATTGCACGATGACCTCTTGAAACACCTTCATAAAATCTTCTGACGATGAAAGTTCTTGAGGTAATATCTTGAGAACTTGTCGTTTTTTAATAAATCGATGTTCTGCAAGCACATCCCGGCTCCATAAGCCTTGTTCGAGTTCTGCGATAACCTTATAGTCTCCCCAATATTCAACTGCGGCTCGCTCTTCCATTTTTGGGACCCCTATGCCTGTTGCGAAGTTTCTTTGCTTGAGTCTATTAAGCGAAAGACTCTTCTCAGTACTATACTTGTCGCCTAACGATCCGTCTACAACAAAAGATCTCTATTTAGTTTGAATAAAAGAGAACCGCTTAACTAATAGCTAGCTAAGCGGCATGAGTAAAAATTTTATAGAACAAAAGGTAGGCGAACAACGCTCCAAGAAAGAGAGGCAACTCGAAAGTTTCTTTCCCCTACAATTAGCTGAAAATATCCGGGTGAAGTCGCATAATAGGTGGATGCACACCAAAACATAGGAACTGTTGTGTACCACGTGGATCCGAGGCAAACCGCGATTCCCAAAAGTTTTCTCACCACCTTGTTCTTGTTAGTTGATCCAGAGCTCGTATCGTATGCATTTGCATAGAGCATGACACGCCCGCCTACTCCATTATCCAACCAGTCTCCATTTTTTCTCATAAAGACAGAGAGTCGAAATAGAGCTGGATCCTCAGGAGAAGCTGTAAAAAATAATTTTCCCCGATTAGAAGAGTTCAACGTCACAGCATTGTCCGTGTCATCTCGGAATTGCTGAGCATAAGCATCCCAGCGCACCTCTGCTCCCCAACCCCCGGTATCCCCAGAGCCTACATGCCCTGTAGAAAGAGCGGAGCGCATACTAATTTTGGGTGCTCCTTTTTTGTATAGTCCATAAGGAACATATTGCTTCCCATGGCGAGAATTAATATCGTTGAAATCTACCGCTGCATTATTAGAGTACGCATAGTTTACAGTGTTATCCGCTAAGTTTACTCGGCCACCGAAAGAAATATCCGCAGTAGGATTCTTAATGATGAATTTTCCTTTAGCAATCAGATCCTGTGAACATTCTAGTTTCGCAGTATCACTCACCAAATCTTGTTTAACATTTACATCATTGGCTGTTAGAGTTTCCGAAATCGTAACCGCCTTTTTTTTCTTCTCTTCGTCAGTTAATCCTGTAGTTTGTACATTCAACCGCACAAACGTAGGGAAAGAAACATCAATATTATTATTAGCAGGAGTTGTCATTAATCCTCCTCCGTATAAGAAGCACTGAATGGGAACCAAATCACATTGAGCATCGAGTAGGCAACGCGAACTTCGATCTTTGTAAAGACTTGTATAAACGGGTGCTGACCCCCTATGGATGGAATAGAAAAAATAGAATATAGAGAAGTATTCGTTGTGGTCCCTGAAGAGAATCCCCGAGTATCCCCCGTACAGAGATTCGTGTATTCATAAGCAGAGGTGTATAATCTTAAGAAAATGGTAGGGTCATCATTTCCTGCGTGATGACCCGAGCTTCGGAAAACTTGAAAAGCAACTTGATAGATGCCCGGGCTTTTTAAATACAGTTTTTTCGTTTCTTTGTCATTCCAGTAAAATCGATTTCGATACATCGGAGTGTATGATTCCGAATCTTCTCTATTATTCAAGCGTAAATCGAAAAAACTCCCCCCCCCCACTGAGGCACCATTACGATGCGTGGCACAGTTATAAGCCTGCGCAGATTTGTCTCTATAGTAATCAAAAGTAATCGCATCTCTAGCAGCAAGAGGATCGCTCAAATTTGTAAATTGAGGGACTTGTCCTTGCCCACATTGGATACTAAAATCTCCTTTTAGTACTGTTTCACCAAGAGATGTTCGCTTTCCTTTGACATCTCTTCCTACCGATAAATCGACATTTGTTTGAATTTTCGGTCCTGTTACCTTCAGATCTCGTCCTGTTAGCGTGTCCTCAACAGTCGCATCCCCCTCTACTTTTAACGTAGCATTATTCAACCATAAGTTTTGATCTTTAACTCCCGTTCCTTCATCTGTGCTCAATCCAGGAATAGGCGCTGCTCCTTTAAGTTCCTTTTTTTTCATCTCTATCCTCCTATTTCCGGGTATACAAGCACTCCAAAATAAAAAGTGGATAAAGAAGAATGATCATTTCCACTTTTATAGCGCACCTCGAGAAGCGTTTTCATGCTGTTTTCATCAGATTTTTTGAAGGGTCCATCCGGATTCGTTATCTCGTGTCTCACATGAATCGCAGTCCCTAATGCAGTAGATGCATAGTACCCCCCTCTGCTAAATGTGGAACTTTCACAATATTCCTTACCGGAAGGAATCCCTAAGCAGAAATCTCCTCCGTATCCATTATTCCACCCCCAGCGTTTTCCTACGCCAACATTGATGATGTATATCCCCTTAGCTAGAAGCTGCACTCCAGTAGTCCCGCCGAGCTTGATTTTCACCTCATCCTCTGGTCTGCTTCCTCGTTCAAAGTCTGCAAAACGAATAAACTCTTCTATGCGAGATGATTGATAAACCAGGCGAGAGGGTCCTATTAAAGGGAGAGGTTTTCCCTGGCGCCACTCGATTCTTGCTCCCTCATTCAACGAGCAGAAAAAATATTCTGGAGTGCGAATGTAATTTGCAGGGACAGGCTCCGTATCTTTTACAGGGCGTTTGACATTGCTAAGCCGATTACCGTTAAGGTTGATCGAAACTTTGTTTTGAGTTGTTAAATCATATCCTGCGGCTCCAGTAAGACCATTAACAACAATGTCCTGTGTTTTCACATCAACATCTCTTCCTACAGCAAAGGTCTCGGTTGCAGAAATAGTCTGTACCGTGATGTCTCCTTCTGTAGTCAAGTTTGATGCTAAAAGATCTCCATGAACAGTTGTATCAAAGTCGAACCGACAATCATTGATAATTTTGTCAGAAGCACTCATTTATTGTTCCAAGTTTTTATTTTGAATAAAAAACAAACTAACAAATAGAAGTCAAAAATTAATTTGTTTTATCTTCGAAACAAAAACAAACAAAACAAACAAAAAGTGGTTCGCGCAATAAAAAGAAAAAGAAAAAGAAAAAGAAAAAGAGAAACAAAAAGAAAAAATGAGAAGTTGAGCTTTTCTGAAGACGGTAATAAAACCTATGAAATCCTGGGGGTGGCTGGATTTGAACCAACGTATCCGTAAGGAGTCGGATTTACAGTCCGATGCAATTGACCGCTATGCGACACCCCCAAAAGAATGCTGGAGAAAGGAATTGAACCCTCAACCGTTCGATTACAAATCGAATGCTCTGCCAATTGAGCTACTCCAGCTTAAGAGGGTGTATTATGACAAAAAGAAAACTTTATTCGCAATGAAAAACTTAAGAAAGTTCTGATTCCTGATTTTCTTCTTGTTTGTGCACACGATAATCTTCTTGTGTAGGCAAGAACACCGATTCTTGATTTTGCGAAGAAGGCGTCGTATCGTCCGAAGTAGTTGTATCCATCACTTGAAATTCGTGCTGACTCAGTTTTTCTGAGATGATACGTTCTTCTTTTGCTTTTGCTTTTCGAATCGCGCGTTTTCCTACAAGCTCCTTATTTTTAGTAATAAGGAACTTGTTCTTCACCTCTTTTTGCTCAGGGATGACAGAATCTACCGATTGCTGAAATAGCTTGGTAAAACTTTCTGTTGAATAACTGGTTGTAGGCAAAGTCGTAACAGAAAACTTAAATTTCCCATCAGGGGTATGACGAACTGTTTGCGTCTGCGATTTTAAACAACACTGCTTATATTTTTTCCCCGACCCGCAAGGACAAGGATCGTTTCTATTTGGTTTTTTCAACATGAACTCTTTCCCGTCTCTTCCCATCTATAAAATTACCCACAAAAGATCTTCTTTGCAACACCCGCGTCCACAAACAGAGTTTTTTGGTAATAGAAAAATGAGAGTCCGGGATGCTAGCAGGTTCGCGTTAATTCGTAAAATTAAATAAAGCTCGCTCAACAAAAAAGTTAATCCCTTAAAAAAGAGATTCTTCTTTTTTCATCTTGTTATAAAACACTTTGGCTAATGCTACACAAGGGGAAGCTAATAAAAGAGCTACTCCTTTGGATATTAAAGAAAACAGCATCACATCTAGGAGATTGGCAACAAGTCCATATAAACCTAGAAAAGAAAAAATCACAGTATCTATGCTTTGAGAAAGGGCAACAGAAAAAGTCGAACGCAATCCAAAAACACGCCCCTGCGAACGTTTTTTAAGCCACCCAAAGACTTTAAAATCCACAAACTGCACAATCATAGTAGTGATAACTGACGCGGAAACAAGACGAAGGGAGGGGGCAAACAAGGCCTCATAATGCTTCTGACTCACATCTCCAGAAGATGGGATTAAATGGAGATGGAGCTGAGTAAGCAGAAGAAAAGCTAGCGTGTTGCACCAAGAAACGAAAATAATCTTTTTCGTTTTCTCTTTACCCAAAAATTCCCGAGCACAGTTCAAACAAGAAAAAAGTCCTATTACGTACACATCAGCAGCGGTTACTTCAAACCCAAACAAGACAACTTGCTTCAGCACAAAGATATTCATAATGATTGAAAGCAACGAGACCCATGCGCCCAATAGAATCCCGTCTCTTACAGCACAAAAAGAGCCGAAACCAATCACGACAAGGATCTGCAGTAAAAAAATTATCTCATTCAGCATATATTCCATTCATTTGAACTTTTCTTTGCGAAAATATTAGGAGTTTTTCTCTAGCAGCTATTATAGTAGCTGCTCTCCAGGCAAGCATTATACGTCTCTGAAATAGAAGCAGCAACAAGTAAAAGCCCCTGGTTCTGCTCAGAAACAATCAAATTTTTTATGAGATTCCGTTCTGTCTTTTTTGTTATTACAGCGTTTTTGATAACAAGTTGCTCTTATTCTCCCCCAGAACACACTTTAACCATTGCTATTCACGATGATCCCTACTCTCTTTCCCCAGAAAGAGGAGAAAATGCGTTTAATTTTTCTTTGTCCAAAATTTTATTTACCACTCTCTTTCGCGAAAGCCCGTCTGGACCGATTCCCGCTTTAGCATCTTCCTATCAGGTGACTGAAAATGCTCTCTGCTATCGCTTCTTCATTCGAAAAGATGCCAAATGGAGCGACGGCTCGCTTTTACTAGCAGAAGATGTTATTGCTGCATGGGAGCATACACAAAAAACGGGTCGCTATCCCGAATTGTTTGAGAATTTAACTTTTTATGCCCCCTCTCCTTTAGAAATTGTAGTCCAATTGAAAGAGCCTTGTTCTCAATTGTTAGCTGTTTTAGCATCCCCTTTCTTCTCCGTATATCGTCCGAAGAATCCTTTGCTATCATCCGGCCCTTTTATGCCCCATACGTATGTACAAGGACAGACGCTGGTTTTACATAAAAATCCTCATTATTACGACAAAGCGCTTATACAGCTTCGCTCTATAAACTTTCGCATCATTCCAAACATTTATACAGCTTTACACTTACTCCGTAGAGGAGATATAGATTGGGTTGGGCAGCCCTGGCATCAAGGAATTCCTATCGAATTGCGTTCCATTTCCCCGCTCTATACCCATTATCCTGTAGCCGGAACCTTTTGGTTAGTTCTAAATCCTAAAGATCCCGTGTTATCGTCGTTAGCAAATCGACAACGATTAGTTGCTGCCATTCAAAAAGAAAGGCTGGTGAGACATGCGTTGGGAGACCAGTATAGAGTAGCGGAAAGCCCCCAAGCACCAGCCTGTTCTGAAGACTTTTCAGCGCAGTCCTTAGGTAAGATCACTCTGATCTATCCCAACAACATTACGCGCTGTCAACGTTTGGCAGAAGTACTAAAAGAACAATGCCGCGATGCAGGTATCCACTTGGCATTAAATGGACTAGAATACCATGTTTTTGTTCAAAAACGCGCTATTCAAGATTTTTCTATTTCCACAGCAACTTCTATAGCCTTCCATCCTTTAACTCGCGCTAAATTTGATCAAGCTGCTATCGATAACTTTACCTGTCTACCTCTATACCATATGGAATATGACTACATTTTAGGCAGACCTTTGGATCATGTACTTCATCTCCCCTCTGGGAGTGTAGATTTAACGTATGCACAGTTCACTAATAAGTAACAGTATTCACTACATTCTTTTGAGCAGCAATCACCTTGTTTAAAAACTGTTGCGCAGTATCCTCTAACAAAGCTCGTGCTTGGTTTGCGGAAAGAGATTCTTTAATTAAAGCATGTAAATTTGGGTGATCTTTAGCTGTGGAAAAATTGGGGAAAAACTTCTCCTCATCCGTGTAAAAAAAGTCTGTCCCTAATACCAGGCTATCTGCAATACCTAACTCTTGTGCATGGAAAATATGCTTTTTCATATCTTCTAGAGAGTCTCCTACGAAGGCGGAGACTCCATTCAAACCAATCACCCCATTTCTTGCGGCAATCTCCTTGGCATGCACATCTAATAAGTTCCTCGCAACATCCTGAACTGCACGAAAGTTAGAATGGCTAGCCAACACAAACATATCGGGCAACTTGTTTGCAGTAAAATCTAAAACATCTTCTGCCAAAGGATCTGAACAATGACTAAGGTCCACAGGGATGGCCAAAGCATGCAAAAATTCTAAAAAAATTTCCCCATCCCGCGACAAACGCTTTGGATCTAAAACACCACCACCCAAACGATTTGCAAAATTCCAAACCAGTCCTACGTAAGCTAAAGGTCCTTGTTTATGTAAAGCCAGTAGTTTACGGAAAAGCTCTTGCAAGGGAACTTCATCTGAGCCCAATCCCGAAGCATTTTCTATACTACGAATCATTTGCAGCAAACATGCCTCTTGTGGCTCATAAGCTAACGGAACCAGTCTTTCGTCTTGTTCCATTAAAGAAAAAAACAACTGATTTTGTTGGTCCAGCGTTGTGAATTCTTGCGATTCAGTAAATAGCGCACAGACTTGCAGCCCGACACCTCCTTCTATCAATTGATCGGGAGAGCTTCGTACAGAAGGATTTGTGGGAGAAAAATTTTCATGCGAAAGCATATCACAATGCATATCCACTATCATACTCTCACTCCTAAAAAACGAGAAAGAACAGGGTATTTGGTATTTCTCTCATCGTAAACAAAAACCACCTCCTGCATGGTGGATCGTAAAGCCTGTCTCAGAACGGAATAAAATGTTTGCGGGCAGGGCTGAAGGCAAATGACTCCCATAAAGTCTGGTCGAGTAGAGAGATAGGAACGCAAATCTTCTTGGTTTTTCACAACATGCATCCGCACCTGCTTTCTAAAAGCTTGCTCTTGGGGCAGGCACACGCATTTTGTTTCTAACACTTTTTCTATTTCCGCGACAGATACCACCCCTTCGCGATAAATAATACGCTTTTCCGCATCAACTACAGTAGATTCCAATCCTATAGAACAAGTCCCAGGAATCACTAAAATATTCTTTTGGGAAAAATCCTGTTTCACTTCATCAGAAGAAACTGCGGAAGGAAATCCTGATATATTTGCTGAAGTGGCAAGCAAAGGTCCCACCTCATGAATCATTTGCTTAACAATAGGGTGGTCAACGATCCTAAATCCTAGCGTTTTTTGAGGGAATCTAGGGTTATGATGTTTCGTAATCAAGGTAAGCGGACCCGGAAGAAATGTTTTAACAAGCCTATTCGACGCCTCTCCTAAGCGAAGATGCGCAATCTCTTCTAGCTCCTCTAAAGAAGAGACGTAAACAGATAGAGCTTTCTGGGGATCTCTGCGTTTAAGAGCAAACAACTGTCGATCTGCTTCTGGAACATGAAAAGAAACTCCTAACCCATACACAGTATCCGTTGGGAAAGCAAATACCTGCCCAGATTTGATTCTCTCAATCTGTTGCGAAAACATTTCGAGTTCTCCTTACGTCTGCTGGTTCCATAGGATGATGCTTTCCTGAATTTTTTGCATCATAGCCACTGGAATTTCGTGTCCCCCATGGAAAGAAACACATTCTCCCGTTAGGGAAGAAGCCAAGATCTTATGTAAGCGCTCCCCAAGAAAATAGGGCAAAATGGGATCATCATACCCATGGCTTTGGATATACGGTGTTTTCCCACATAAAAGTGTTTTCTCTTCCCAACCCTGATTAGGAACTGCAGCACCAGAGCAAATCAAGGCGCCTCGATAAGGAAGGCGAGAAGAGAGCATGAGATGAGTCGTCATCATAGCACCTTGGCTAAACCCTCCTATGATCACTTCAGACCGATCTCTCCCTAATTCGTGAATTAGCCCCTCCAAGGCTTGCCGGGGCTTTTCGAAATCCACATCCAATAACTGTTGGTATAGTCGGTCCGTATCTGGGGAAACTTCTTGAGAAGAAATCAGGTATTCAAAAAGCTTGACGTCCAAAGGGAACCACGCTCTTCCCCCGCCAAGTTCATAAGCGAGCTTTTCTATTCCGTGAGGGAACACCCATGTGGGGCACAAAGAGCCGCATTTACACATAGAAGGAAAAAAGGTAAGGTTATCCGCGCTAGCTCCATACCCATGGCAAAAAACAATCAGCGGAGCCTCTGGGTCTCCGGGACTTTCTATATATTCTATGCCAGCAAGCTTACGACGAAAAAAAGAAATTCCCATAGATTCCCTTTAAAGTGCATCCAAGACTGGCTGCACTATACCACAAACTAATCCCGATGGGCAGAAATTTCTTTTATCGAAAGTCTTTTGACAAAGTTTTGTATCAGTAAGGAGTTTCTTCTACACAAGCATCCATAGGAGAAGCAGAAATAAAGGAATAGGCTTGCGCATCAGCCCCTTCTCTTCCTAAGCAAGCGGTGATGCTAGGCATTTCTGTCCAATCAAATTCTCCTGCATCTAAAGCTTCTCCTGCTTGAAGAGCAACCACACTCTTTGACACAGCATCCCTCAAAAACTCTTTTGGGAATCTTTGCATTTGCTCAAGAATAAGAGCGTAAAGAACCCCGCTTTGGATGTGTCGTGCAGCGTCTCGCTTATAACTACGCTGACAAACGGCGGAAACAATTCCAACCAACACTCCAATAGCTAAGGCCCCAAGTCCTCCCCCTAAGCATCCAAAGAAAGCAGCCATTAAACCAACGCTTGCGGCCCCAAAAAAGAAAGCGGCAATGATAGCCGATGCTAACAAAGCGCCAAAAGCCATCGTAATTAACGCATTTGCTACAAAGGAGGTGATCATTTTATTTCTTAATGTTCGATAGCCTTTCTCTACTTGGTCGAGAGCTCGTATAGCCACCATTCCCTTAAGCTTCATAAAAGCAGCGCGCATACTCGTTGCGTTTAGAGCTAACATGTGCCGCGCATTTTCTTTGAGGGCGCGCGCACGCTTCATCGTTTTCACTAAGCGATAAATTTTCACCGCACAGGAAACAATAGCAACGAACATAACCCCGCATACTAAGGAAATGACACCAATAAAAAAACTCACGAGTACGGTATCACAAGCAGTGGGTTGATCCCCTCTCAGCCGGGCAAGAGCAGAGACCCAAAAAGTAGCCTCTACTGCTTCGAGAACAGGCGGAACAAAGGCTTCCTCAAACAAAAGTTTCTCATTGCTCGTGGAATAAAATCCGCTAATAGGCCCCGAACTTCGGACCAACTTTTGAATATGATCCGTTAAATCACTGGCTCTAGATGGCTCTGTGGAAGAACAAAAACGACTCATTGGCGAGCGCGCACAAGGAGTTAATAACCCCATACCGCCAGTAGAACGAGTCACGCCGCTCAGCATCTTTTGAATTTCGTCATATTGTGCGCCGATATCTTGCGTCTGCGCATTCCAATCGAAACTTACCATTTTAAGTTATCCTCTTTAATTTTTTTCAAAAGAGTCTCCTCAGGCATTTTTAGATTCTTACCACCACCGGTTCTGTTCGATTTTTGCAAATAGAGTCTATCAACATCCATGGCGACTGCATGGCACACACAAGAGAGTCTAAACAACCATATCCTTCTTTTTTAGCTCTGCAATAAATAACGGAAGCAACTACCGTAGGGCCTAGGATTGGAAGCAAGGTGAGCCATTCAATACGACTTTCCGTTACAGGAAGGAAAGGCATTGGTTGCTCTATAGAACAATAGCTATAGAGTGCACACGCAAGCAATCTAACAAGAAGCAACACTACAGAGACCGCTGTAGCCACAGCTGCTGCCAGATGAAAAAGCACGCAATCCACAGTAACTGCGGCGACCTTCTCTGCGGTCTCTTTATGGCAAATCTCATTGTAACCATACACGCAAGTACAACAAGCCATAACTGCACCCCCTCCCACGACAGAATTTCTTTCCTTGTACCTCTGGGATTCTGGCCTGCGTAGCTAGAACTTGCATTTCGACCATCGATACGCATAGATCTTTGAAACTTAGACCGTCAAAATCCTGCCAAAGCCGTGATTCGGGAGGCATTGTACCCGACCCAAAGAAAATCATCCAAGATGAAGACGAGGGTCTTTATTAATTAACCAATATTTTTAGAGCCATACCTAGAGAAACTAGGATTCCTTTTTAAAAGTTTGCGTTAAGAACTTTACACAGTTCTCGCTTGACGAAACGCCCCTAAACCCCTTATTGTGCTTGGGGTAGAAAAATGGGGGATCTCTTGTTATGTCTAAAAAATCGGCTTCTTATTCATCGCGGCGTACAAGACCTTCTTCAGACACTTCCTGGGAATCTATTGCCCAGGATTACAACCAGGCAGTCGATCGTGAAGGGCACTTTTATCACAAGGAAGTCATTCTTCCTAACCTGCTTTCTCAATTACATTTGTCTCCCGAGTCTTCTTTAGTTGACATAGGGTGCGGACAGGGGATTTTAGAAAAACATTTACCTAAAAAGCTCCCCTACCTAGGGATAGATCTTTCTCCTAGCCTGTTGCGTTTCGCTAAAAAGAGCGCCTCTTCACGATCCCGCCAATTCCTGCATCACGATATGATGCTCCCCCTACCGACAACTCACTGTAATTCATTTTCCCATGCCGTAGCTATTCTTTCTCTTCAAAATATGGAATCGCCAGAACGGGCCATTGCGCATACTGCGCAACTACTGGCTCCTCAGGGGAGAATGTTTATCGTATTAAATCACCCCTGCTTTCGTATTCCCCGCCTCTCTTCTTGGCTGTATGATGAGCCCAAAAAACTTTTATCTAGAAAGATTGACCGCTACCTGTCTCCCTTAACAATTCCTATCGTTGCTCATCCTGGAGAGAAGCAGTCTGAGAAAACGTATTCCTTTCACTTCCCCTTAAGCTATTGGGTGCAAGCTCTGTCTAAACATAACCTTCTCATTGATGGTATGGAGGAGTGGATCTCTCCAAAAACATCCTCTGGAAAGAGAGCTCGAGCAGAGAACCTTTGTCGCAAGGAGTTTCCGCTTTTCTTGTTCATCTCTGCATTAAAAAAAGATAATTAAAAATCTTCTTTTTAGTTTAAAATCTTTTTAAGATCTCTTTTTTATTATAAATTCACCATGTTGCGGTCTTTGTCTTTTATTCAAAAGCTTCCGTCTTCTTTTCGCAACAACTTCATCATTAAATCTTTTCTAAAAGCCCCAAAGGTTCTTTATCATAGCGAAGCTTCTAAAGAAGCTTGCGTTCTAAGTTATTATGGGTTGTTCAGCTGTATTCCTATACTCGTCTTTTTTTTAAGACTCTCTCAATACCTATTTATTAGCTTGGACTGGAAGGAATGGTTGTTGCTCCACTATCCTGATTATGAAGCTCCTATCCTCGCCATTTTTGACGCGGCTTATGCAACAACTAGCAATATCGGAGTCGTTCTGGTCAGCAGTTTTTTTGTTTTTTGCTGGGCAGGGATCCTCATGTTGCAATCCTTGGAGGATGGATTAAATAAAATATTTTGCTCGGGAATCACGCAGGCCTCTTTAAAAAGACTCATTAGCTACTTTATTATTACCCTAGTGAGTCCCATGATCTTCATTATCGTCTGTGGATCCTGGATCTATATCACCCAAATCCTTCCTATTAGTTATCCCAAGCTGTTTAGTTTTAGCCATGCCATGGCCTGCGTTTATGTGATTTCGCGTGTGCTTCCCTATGCCCTACTTTATGGAATACTCTTTTGCTGTTATGCATTTCTTTCTAGGGTCCCCACACAAAAATCCGCGGCCTTTTTGGCTGCAGCCATAGCCGGCAGCGCCTGGGTAGTTTCTCAAAAAGTTTTCTTTTGCCTGCAACTTCATCTTTTCAATTACAGTTTTACCTACGGCGCCCTTGTTGCCCTCCCCTCTTTTCTTCTTCTTCTCTATCTTTATGCTATCATCTATTTATTTGGAGGAGCATTAGCCTTCCTGTTTCAAAATAAAGGATTCAGCACGTTAATTCCTAAGGGAGAGGTTTTCCCTAATAGCTATTTTAAATTCATTCTATGTTTGTATTTTCTTACTCTTATTTCAGAGTATTTCGATCAATCCCTCCCACCTCCAAGCGCCAGTTACCTTGCTCAACGAGCAAAAGCTTCTATTGGAGAAACAGCCCAGTGTTTAGATATCTTAGAAAAAGAAGGCATGATTTTAAAACATAAAGATGGATACAAGCCTTCTCACAACATTTCCAATTTGCATATAGATGGGATCTTTAACGAGCTCACCAAAGCTCCTTCGTTCTCAAAAATTTGTGCCCCTACTCTGTTACCAATACAAGAAAACCTTGCTCGTATACTTACAGAGATAAAAAAAAGCTCTCATAACCTCTCTCTTTCAGAATTTGCGAAAAAAGTGTCTTCATGAGTCGTTCTCCGTGGTACAAAACATTTAGCTATTATTTATTTGTGGGGCTCCCTTTAATTTTTTTAGCTCTGCTTCCCCAAATTCTTTCCAGCAAATCTGGGAAGTATCTATTTCTTGCCGTATTGAATAGGGAAACGGGGTTGCACTGTGAAATTGAAGAGCTCCATCTTTCCTGGTTCGGCTCTCAAACGGCTAAAAAGGTACGCGTTCGTGGAATCGATTCAGAAGCAGAAGTTTTTTCTGCAGAAAAAATTGTAATACGCGGCTCTCTCCCCCGCCTACTTCTTTACAGATTCCCCAAAGCGCTAACCCTTACGGGATGGTCTCTGCAAATAGATGAGTCTTTGTCCATAAATTCTCCCTCTCTTTATCATTTAGATCCGGGATCCATTCTTTCTAAAATAGAACGTAGCGACATCATATCCGAGCTAGGATCTATAACAATGAAAACCATCAAGGGATCCACGCTTTCGGTTTCGGGATTTTATGTAAAAAAAACAGCTCAACAATTACTCATCCGAGCTCTTACCAAAGAAAATGACATACAAGGTTCTGTATCTGTCGAAGGGGCTCTTTCCCCAAAAATCTTTCTCGACATTCGGCTTTCTTCCGTTCCCGCATCCCTTTTTAAACTTTTCATTGCATCTCCCCCGATAGACAGGATCTTATCCACAGAAGACCTTATTCACCTCACAGCAAAGGCTCATCAAGAAAAAGATTCGACTCTTATCACTCTCACCACGGAAGGAAACCAAATCTCAGCAAAGTTGCGAGGGTATATACGAGATCACACGTTTTTAATCACTCAAGGAGGAGCCTCGTCTGTAATCTTACAGCCGACTATAACCTCCAGCATTCTCTCAGAACTATCTCCAACGGACACCCCTATCCGCTCACAAGAAGCATACCTTTTTATATCTGATGCCAAACTTCCCCTATCTATTTCGAAATGGGGAACCGCTGAATTTTCCTTACAAGCAAACTTACCTCAAATTTCTGTAACCGCCTCCGATCCTAATCTTTCCATTCGAACAGAGAATACAAAAATCTCTGTAAACAAATCAGAGCGCTTTACTGTCATTCGCTCTTCCTCTTCGGCAAGCTTAGGAGGAGCCTCTCCATCCTATATTCATAGCACGCTCTCTATAGACAACCGTAAGCATTCCGCAGAGTTTCATATTCAACAGTCTCTATTGCCGCATACATATTTACGAGCCTTGCTTCCTAAACCTCTTGAGATAAATACCCCTCTCGAAGTTCCCTACTATACTTTGGATATCCAAGGGAAGTATCGTAATAAACAACTCTCCTGCGAAGCTTTGCTAGATAATCCGCTATTACGCTTATCATGCACCTTTTCTGGACCCTTACAAGCCTTACAGTTTAATGGAGAGGGCTCCTACACATTATCCGAACGCTGGAAAGAGCATTTGGCTCCCCATTTTTTGCAAATACAAACCTTGTTTTCTGGGAAAATGCATTTCGCCAAAAAACACATCTTTTTCCCAAAACTATCCGCGCGTCTCATTGCAGGAGAAAATGAAATATTTATCCACGGGAAATTCGGTAAAACTAGCGAAGCAATTAAACCATCCAACTCCTCTCTTTTAGTATATGGAACGCTTTCCTCTCTTCCTCTAGATCTGTTTTTACCCAAATTTGCTCCCCTACACATGACTCGTTCGAGCTTTTCTTTACATTCTGATGGAGGAAAAGCCTTGCTCAAAGGAAACATAAAACTATCCTTAGTGGATCCAGAAGCTCCTAATCTCATAGAGACCAAACTTCTTATTCCCGATATTGTTATTTCCTCTTTAGATCCATCTTCTCCTTGGACTGCTGAAAACATCTCTATTCAAGCCTCTGGAGAGCTTTTACAATTACCTATAGACAGGCTAATTCGACTACAGCATAAAGACGCCTCTTTATCTCGTTACATCGGAGAAACAGGAGAGGCCTCCTTTCAGCTTCTTTACTCCCCTGATCAAGAGGAAACATTCACGGTCTCTTCCAGCTTCAAAACCGATGCTTTAACTGGGGATTTACGTTTCGTGATGGACCGGTCATTGTCTCTAACTGAACAAACGCGCGGATCACTACAATGGGAAATTTCTCCCGAACGATATAGCTCGTTTTTTGAAAAAGCATCGTGTGCTCCATCTTGTATTCTAAACCGACCAGCCACCTTCCGACTGGATCTTTCTAAAATTTCTTGCGCAGATAAAAAAACTGGGTATTCCTGTCTTTCCCTATTGTCGGAAGGCGGGATAGAGGGAAAGCTATCCTCTACTCCTTTAGTTTTTTATGACTACCTATCTAAAGAAAACTTTATCGTGAATAATATATCTGGTTCTATTCACGCACAAAATTTGAACGATCAGATCCAATATCAACTCAATGGAAATTGTTTAGCTCCCAACCAAGATAATAAAGAGCCTGTATCTTTTATCATTGAAGGCGAGGCCAGAAATATTTTAATGAATGAAACAAGAACCTTCTCTCAAACCGCAACTTGGACTAATATTCCCACTTCTTTCATCTCAGGTATTTTTCCAATTTCTCCTGGGGTTCGCGCTAAGCTGACCTCTTTAGCTGGCCCAAAAATCCACGTTTCTATTTATAACGACTTTTCTGGGGGAGAAGGGCCTTTAACGATTAAGGTAGACTCTGAAAATCTGGCAGCCTATTTACCTTTAGTGCTTACAGAACATGCTATTCTTTTGAAAGAAGATCTTACAGCATCTTTACACATTAATGAGGAAATTAATAAGGCCTTTCTCAGAGAATTCAATCCATTAATTGCAGAAGGAGGAGCCTACTCTAAGCATCCCGTAAGTTTACGCGTCAATCAGCAAAATTTTTACCTTCCAATTAAACCTTACTCTTTTGAAAACTTCCGTCTCCAATCCGCTTCTCTAGATTTCGGAAAGATAGAAATCGCGAATACAGGAATCATGCAAGATCTCTTTCAATTTTTAGATGTTGAAGCAGAGCAACAACGTGTTGAATCTTGGTTCACTCCGATTTTCTTTTCTGTACAAAACGGGCAAATTATTTGTAAGCGCTTTGACGCTCTCATTGATGGACGCATACGCCTAGCGTTATGGGGAAAAACGGACATTATCCGCGAGCGATTAGCAATGACTTTGGGCATTGATCCCGAATTCATTAAAAAGCTTTTCCGCAATACAGTGCTCAAAACGAAAAACTTTTTTTTAATCAAGATTCGCGGGCCTATTTCATCTCCTGAGATAGATTGGTCCTCTGCCTATGCTCGAATTGCTTTATTGAAAAGCTATACGATTGCGGGCCCATTAAACTCATTAGCAGATAAACTGTTCTCATCATTGGGAGAACCAACTCCTCCACAGACGGTCTCCCCTCTTCCGTGGGAGGTTCCCGAATCCGAGTAATGCTATTGTCGATCCTCTGAAGAACTTTCCTGTAAAGCAAGATACTGCTTAACAGCACTGCTAGCTTGAAGATCTTCATTCTGACTATCGTAGGAGCCGATAATCCGCCCCTTATCTACAAGATACACTCTATCCATGCATTGATTGATAAACAACATATCATGAGTAGAAATCGCGATAGTCATGCCTTGTTTTTTCAAAGAAAGCACCAATTGAAGAAACTTGGATGCAGAGAAAGGATCTAAAGCAGAGGTGGGCTCATCAAAAAGAATCGTTCGCGTATCAAGAGCGAGAGCACGAGCAATCGCGACTCGCTGTCTCTGGCCTCCGGATAACTGATGGGGATAACTCGAAGCACATTCGCTTACTTCTAACATACTTAGAAGATCGACAGCCCTCTTTCTAGCTTCGCTTTGTTCTCGTTTTTTCACCACTATCTGAGGATGTGCACAATTGTCTAGCACTGTCATATGGGGGAAAAGTTCTGGTTGTTGAAAAACAAATCCAGGAGGATCTCCTGCTACAGAAATGCTTCCACTAGAAACCTTGGCAAGGCCCACTAGCGAACGCAAAATCGTGGTCTTCCCTGATCCACTTCTTCCTATAAACAGGGTAATGCGTCCTGGAATTAGGGAGAAAGATACATTTGAAAGAATTTCCTTGCCACTAACAGCTACAGTCAAATCTTTAACTTCCACAGTCATGCCGACTTCTTCTCCGTCAATCTAGCAAAATAGGAAAAGGCGGAAGTCATTACCAAATACAACCCCGCACAAATTAAATACATTTCCATTGGGTTGAGCTCCCTAGCTACTATATCCTTGGTTACTTTGGTCAATTCTGGAACTCCAACCACCATAAGAATACTACTTTCCTTAATCAAAGAAACAAATTCATTGGTTAGAGAGGGAAGGATATTCTTAAACGCTTGCGGATACAGAATATGCCAAAATATTTGCGATCCTCTATACCCCAATACCTTTGCCGCCTCCCATTGTTGAGTAGGTAGCGCATTGATCCCTCCTCGGACATTTTCTGCTAAATATGCGGCAGAATTAAGAGTTAAAGCAACCAATCCTGCAACGAGAGGAGACAAATTCACTTTTATCAAAGAGGGAACGCCAAAATATACAATTAAAATTTGAATGAATAGCGGAGTCCCTCGAACAGCCATTACATAGAAATTTCCCAAAAATTTTGCGATGCGACAAGGAAAATATCGCGAATTCACCGTTCCTATTCCCCAGCCAAGCACCAACCCACACACCAATGAAATTGTTGTGATAAATAGCGTGTAGCCACATCCGTGAAGAAGTAACTTTGCTGTTAGTAAATAGTGTTCCACTATCCTATCATCCTTGTTGCAAGAAATTCATGCCGATCATTTTGACCTAAAGGTTTTTATAAAAAAAGCCTTTCTTAATTAAAAATCTTTTATCGAACTTTTGTTTCGAAAAAATAAAAACTTGTGTACATTCTATGTGGCCGCTAGCTTTTTTTTGACAGTTTGTAAAGCATTTTATTAGGACAATAATGGATCGATCCCCTCTTTTCCTTATCATTATGGGAGCCCCAGGATCCGGGAAAGGCACCCAGTCAAAATTACTCGCATCTCAGCTCTCTCTCCTGCATATTAGCTCCGGAGATTTACTTAGAAATGCGGTTTCTAAACAAACAGCTCTTGGGGAAGAAATTAAATCTTACCTAGACCAAGGCAAATTACTACCAGATGAACTGGTTTGGGAGTTAGTCCGTGAACGGCTCGATGAGTTACAGCAAGATACTTTATTAAGAAAACTTTCCTTTCTATCTCGTTTAGAAGATAGCGCTATTTTAGATGGTTTTCCCCGAACAGTTGCGCAAGCGAAACTGTTGGACGAGTTTCTTTGTTCCTATTTCCCTGATTACAAGGTCGTTCTCTTAGACATTTCTGATGAAGAGGTCCTGAATCGCTTAACTGCTCGATACATTTGCCCATCTTGTCAAGGCATTTATAATAAGCAACAAGGTTTTTCCCTCTGCCCAAGATGTTTAGTAGAGCTCGTTCGCAGATCAGATGATACTCCGGAAGTGATCCTAAATCGAATTCAAACTTATAAACAAGAAACACAACCGGTTTTAGATTATTACACTGATCTGCAAAGGCTCGTCGTCATTGATGCTAATGCTCCTGCTCAACAAGTATTTGAAAGAATTTTAACCAGCCTTTCTTTGTCTTCTCAGCCCGCGAAAAAAAATACCCATTGCGAGTATTGTGATTGCGATGATTGCGATTGCTGGAATTGTTGTGACGAAGAAGACTAACACGCAGAAAATTTTTTCTTTGATATAATCTCCGGGCAAGGATCGCAGGTCATTACCTGCAATCC
Source organism: Chlamydia suis (assembly GCF_900169085.1). NCBI lineage: Bacteria > Pseudomonadati > Chlamydiota > Chlamydiia > Chlamydiales > Chlamydiaceae > Chlamydia > Chlamydia suis. The sequence goes on along the minus strand of NZ_LT821323.1, from coordinate 145,377 downwards.
CTTGTGGGTTTTCTACCGAGGTGATTATGCCCCGAGTCTTGCTCTCTCCTGTTTGCGATCTTTTATCAGACTCCCAAGATATCGAAACACAGGTTTTGTTCGGCGAACGAGTATTTCTACACAATAATCGACATTACGCCTATTCTCAGTTGTTTTTTTCCTCCTTCTGGCAACCTTATCCTGGAGCCACTCTTAAAGAAAGCCCCCTTTTTTCTTCTCAAACCCCCTCTCCCAATGCCATTATTTGTTCTCAAGAAGCTTTTCTAGAGCCTTGGCATATTCCTCTTCCTTTTGCAAGCCCTCTTCATATAAACACTATCAACCAAGTAGTGCTCTCTCCTGAGAGCATCGCGGCATTAAATGTTTTCTCAAAAAGCCATTTTGTGGAAGGGTTTTGTCATACTAAAAACTTTCGTTTCTTAGACGCTCCTTTCTCTTCAGAAGACCTAGTAAATTTGGCAGAACAGCTTATAACCACTCCATACGTTTGGGGTGGAAGATGCATTCATGCGCACCTCCCCAGCAATGGAGTAGATTGTTCTGGATTCGTTCAACTTCTTTACCAAGCAATGGGAAGAAATATTCCCCGCAATGCCAGGGACCAGTTCAAAGATTGTTTCCCCATAAAAAATTTTTCCTGCTTACCTATAGGGGGGTTGATTTTTCTAAAAAAAGCCTCTACAGGTCGGATTGATCACGTTATGATGAAGACTGCAGAAAATCAATTCATTCATGCTTCAGAAAAATGTGGGATGGTAGAAAAAGTATCCTTAGGAGACGACAGTTTTTTCTGCGGGAACCAATTGTATTTTAGAAAGAAGATTCGAGAAGCGGTGTTTGGTATGCCTAAAAACAGAAAAGCCTTCTTTTGAAAGAAGGCTTTTCCAATAAATATCTGACAAGAATGGATCTTATCGTTTGGAGAATTGGAAACTCTTACGAGCTTTCTTACGTCCATATTTTTTACGTTCTTTCTTACGAGGATCTCGAGTCAAAAATCCTTGAGATTTCAGCTCTTGCTTCATCTCCTCTTTCTCCTGCAAAACAGCTCTAGCCAATCCCAATCGAGTAGCAATCACTTGCCCTTGAACTCCACCACCGCTTACTCGGATAATCAAGTCAAAATTACTGACATCTCCAAGCATTTTGAGCGGAGCCAAGATTGTTGCTCTTTGTATTTCAAGGGGGAAGTACTGCTCTAAAGTCTTGCCATTAACGTCGATCTTCCCATTTCCAGAACGAAGGCGAACGCTAGAAACAGCTTGCTTTCTTCTTCCTGTTGCTACGGACTCTTGTATCGTATTTTTTGTCACAAACTACCCCAAATTACGCGTCTAAAACAATTGGTTTGATGGCTTCATACTGTGCGTAAGAACTTCCTTTCAAAACTCTCAAAGACTTCATTTGACGTCTTCCCAGTTTAGTTTTAGGCAACATTCCTTTAACAGCATGTTCGATAACATACGTAGGTTTTCTCGCAATCATGTTCTCAAAAGGAACTTCTCGCATTCCAGAAATAAAACCCGTGTAATAGTGGTACACTTTCTGAGCTCTTTTTGCGCCAGTCAAACGCACTTTCTCAGCATTAATCACAATGACACCATCTCCCATCGCTACATGAGGAGTAAAAGTCACTTTGTGCTTACCTCTCAGGATCTTCGCAATTTCTGAAGATAGTCTCCCTAAGGTCTTCCCTTCGGCATTAATTACATACCAGGCCTTGCTTCGCTCATCTGAAGCCTTTGCTAGGGTCGTTTTCGTATCTTTTCTTTTTTCCATAACTTAAATCACCTTATCAGAGGGAATGATTATAATTTTGATGATTATTTTTTCCAAACAAAAAGCTGTTCTATTTGCCTTCTAAAGAAGTTAGAAAAGAAAAATTTCAAAAAAAATTCATCTCTTCTCGCTCATCAAAGTCCAGCCGTTAAAAAAAAGTTTGTGTGCTATGCAATAGCCCCGTCCGACCTCTCAAAAAAAATAGATCAATCCCTTTCGGCCAAGTTCAAAAAAGCACCCCCTTCTGCTAGAAGCTGGTCTACATAATTGATATCATAATCTGAGAGGATAAATTTCGGATTATCTAGCATAAATTGATGAAAGGGAATGGTAGAGTGCACTCCTCCGATATGAAATTCTTTTAAGGCTCTCTTCATAATGGCGATTGCCTCTTCTCGGTTTTTTCCTTTCGTGATCACTTTAGCAATCATGGAGTCATAATAAGGAGGTATCGCGTAACCACTATAACAAGCGCCGTCCACGCGAACCGAAGGACCCGCTGGAGGAAGGTAATAATCCAAACGCCCAGGAGAAGGAGTAAAATTATTACTAGGATCTTCAGCATTGATTCGACACTGAATTACGTGCCCTTTAAACTCTATATTCTTCTGTTTCCACGGAAGTTTTTCTCCTTTTGCAACACTAATCTGTGCTTTCAACAAGTCGACTCCGGTTACTTCTTCAGTAATCGTGTGCTCCACCTGAATACGGGTATTCATTTCCATGAAATAAAACCGTTTCTCTTTGTCTAACAAAAATTCCACGGTTCCAACAGAAAAATATCCAGCGCTTCGCGCTAAATCCACTGCGACCTTTCCAACCTTAGCTCTCATTTCTGGAGTAAGAATAGGGCTGGGAGTCTCTTCTATTAATTTTTGTCGGCGTCTTTGTACCGTACAGTCTCGTTCACCAAGATATACGTAATTCCCGTGCTTATCCCCTATGACTTGAACTTCTAAATGTCTTGGATTTTCAATAAATTTTTCAATGTACACATCAGGGTTGTTAAACCCAGCTTCAGCCTCTGCCCTAGCAGCAGTAAACGCTCTATAGAATTCGTCTTTTTCTCTAACGATTCTTATTCCTCGCCCGCCACCTCCTGCAACAGCTTTAATAACAATTGGGAAGCCTATTTTTTCTGCGATTCTTATTCCTTCGACTTCATCCTTAACAACCCCGTCCGAACCTGGGATAACGGGACATTTAATTTTTTTAGCTAACTGCTTAGCAGCAACTTTATCTCCCATAGTTGCTATAGACTCCGCACTGGGACCGATAAAAGTTAACCCACAACTTTCACAAATAGATGCGAAGTTGGCATTTTCACTTAAAAACCCATAACCAGGATGCACGGCATCTGCCCCGGTAATTTCGCAAGCTGCCAAAATATTCGCGATCTTTAGATAAGATTTTGCCGCCTGGGCCTCTCCAATACAAACAGCTTCATCAGCGAGAAGCACATGCAAGGCTTCTTGATCTGCTGTAGAATATACGGCAACGGTAGCCAATCCCAAATCATGACACGCCCGAATAATCCGAACAGCGATTTCGCCTCTATTTGCAATCAAAACTTTCTTCATTCACTAAGCCTTAACTATACGGAATAACTTAGAACCAAACTGAACCGGATCGCCATTGGTAATCAATACTTCCTCTACACGACCAGACATCCCAGCCTTTACCTCGTTCATTACCTTCATAGCTTCCACAATACAAACAATGGTATCTTCGGAAACGGTATCCCCGGGCTTAACAAAAGCAGGAGCTTCAGGAGAGGGGGCTCCATAAAATGTGCCTACCAACGGAGAGACGATAAAATCTCCCTCTGCCTGAGGTTTGTCATTCTTTTGGTCTCCCGTCTCTTTCGCAATAGGATTACTTAGATTTTGATCCGAAGGAATGGGTCTTTCTTGCGCAAATCCTGCAAACAGTCTGTTGTCATAAAGAACGGGTTCTTGGATGTTGGGCCCCGTGTCCCTTTCCAACTCTAACTCTAAACCTTCACGCTTGATTGCAAGTCGCTTCATTTTATTGCGCCCCATAGCAATCATGAGCTTTTCTATTTGCTTTAAATCCATGTTATCCCCAACTTAGACGCGTTGAATATATTCACATGTACGCGTATCGACCTTAATAACATCTCCTATTTCTACGAAAGGAGGCACTAAAACCTCTACTCCAGTTTCCAACAAAGCTTTCTTAGCTCCTCCAGATAAAGACAAAGAATCTCCGGGGAAATCTGTCTTAGAAACCATTAATTCCAAGAAATGTGGCAATTCCATGGAAAAGACAATGCCTTCGTGCACCAGAGCAGAAACCGTTACGCCCGCCTTTAAAAACTTGGCATTTTCCTTCATAATTTCTTTGGGAATATAAATTTTATCGTAATTGCCTAGGTCCAAAAATAGGTACTCATCCCCTTCCAAATACAAATATTCCAAATTTCTTGGCTCAAATTGAGCTTCCTTAACCTCCTGGCCGGCTTTAAAATTTCTCTCGACAACTACGTCAGATCCCGCAGCCTGTAGAGCTACTTTAATAAAAGTGTCTCCTTTGTTTCCTGAAACTTTTGAAACAGAAACAACTTTATATAGGCCATCTTTTGTAGAAATAAACATCCCTACCGAGAGTTGGCTACTTAACACCATGTTCTTCCCCTTGGAGTAGCAAAACTTTTTCTTTTATGTTTATAGCGTCTTTTTTAAAAAGGTAGGAGGCCGCAACCAAGATATCTGCACCCGCTTCCCTACACAGTCGGGCAGATTCTTCGTCAATACCGCCGTCCACTTCAATTAGGCAGCTTCCCTCTCGTCCCAGAGTTCGGATTGCGTGTTTAACAAATCGAATCTTGTCTACCGTATCAGGAATAAATTTTTGGCCACAAAATCCTGGGTGCACAGACATGAGTAGAATGACATCACACAAAGGTATAAAAGCCTCAACAAACTCAATAGAAGTCTCCGGAGAAAAGGCGATACCTGTTTGCACGCCACATTTTCGAATATAGCTAAGAATCTCTTTAAGATTTTCTGCCGCCTCAAAGTGCACAATGATACGGTCTGCTCCAGACTTCACGAAAGCCTCGATAAACTCGAACGGCGAATATACCATAGCATGAACTTCAAGAAATAGATCTGTCGATCGATTAATAGCAGCAACGATTCCTGGGCCAAAGGTAATATTCGGAACAAAATGCCCATCCATAATGTCTATGTGGATAAGATCTGCTCCAGCTTCTTCTATGTTTCGCGCTTCTTTCCCCAGGCAAGCCAGGTCGGCTCCCATAATGGACGGAGCAATCAACACTCCTCGTTTTTTCATGACTTTTTCTCCGATTCCTTCTGTAGAGAAAACTTCCACAGACCATACTCCCGCAGTCTAAGAATTTTACATTCTCTACGATAAGAGGAGAGTGTACATTGGTAATTATTTTAGGGGAACACAAGAGTTTCTCTCCTATCCTATGCTGCTAGCTCCTTTTCCCCGCATTTCGCTGAGAGCAGTTCAAAACCTCTAAAACTTTCCTTGCGTTCGTGCTTGTTAAAAAATTTTCAATCACAAATGCGCTTTCACACAAGCTGTGGAATATCTCTGGATCGTTGTTTCAACAGCCCAAACTTTATAAAAATTTTTTCAGTTTAAAATAGAGATTTTACATAAAAATTTTTATAATCCGCTCACGACCGACCTTAAAATTAAAGAGCTTATGACAACGCCAACTCTAATCGCGCCCTCTTCACCTCCCCCTACCACACACTTCAGCTCTGCTAGTGATATTAAAAACAGCTCTTCTTTGCCTAAGCTTTCTTTGCTAGACACCATTCAACGAATAATGGCCTTTGTTGCCCTAGCCTTCGTCGGGTTCGTTGGCTTTCTAGCTCTTCTTGGGCATGCGGTCGCAATCTTGATCGCTCCTCAATTAGCTGTTGTTCTCTCCGCCTTGTTTATTCTTTCCTTAGCAGGAATCACTAGTTACCTATACAAAACAACCCCGTTACATTTGTATCAAGAGCTTCAAAAAGAAGTTGAGTCTCTGAGAGAAGTCAATTTCATGTTAAAAATGGTTCACAAAGAGTTTGTAGACTTATCAAAAGAGTTCGCAACAACCTCAAAAGACCTTTCTGAGGTATCCGCTGATTTCCAACAGTTTGTACAAAGCATGCAATCTATCCACACAGGTTTCGACTCCCTCCTTTCTTCCTATCAAGACTCTGCTGAGGAGCTTCGCAAACTCTTTTCTCAAGACACAATTCAAACTTTGAAAACACTCATTTCGTCATTAAAAGACGAAATAAAAGAACTCATCCCTTTAGCCGAAGAGGTCCGCCGCTTAACAGAGAATAAAGAATCTTTAACGCGAATCGTTCAGGATCTGGAGAAAATTCGAACAAACCTGCGAAACGACATTGACGAGCTGTCAAACATTTCTTGCTCTTTTAGGGAGCAGATTGCCACACAAAAAGCGGAGAGCGAGCAACTGTTGGCTGATATAAAAGAAGCGCTAAGCAAAGAAGCGCCAAGCAAACCCTCTCGCCCACCTCTTCCCAAAAACGGGTTCCCTCGAACCACGCCTCCATGCCCTCCGCGAACAACATGCCCCCCTCCAGCATCAAGCACGGCTTCCCCTTCTCCCTCGGAAAGTCTTCCACATCAGGAACAACCTTCGCGCCAGCACCCCTCTCTGTTCTCTAATTGGACTTTACGCGATTTGTTCACCAGAAACAAATACACTAAACTCTAATCTGATAAACCTCGGGCTCTCTTCCAAAGAGCCCTCAAACTTTTTCTCTTCCCCTATTTTTCTTTTTAACCACACTTTTGTTATAGAAGATGCGAATTATCAAGAATTTACAATATAGATAGGATTATGTCCGAACACTCTAACTCACAAAATAAGCAACAAAAAATTCTTTCCCTTCTTTGGCCTATATGCTTCATCAATACCGGCATCTCCTTCATTACACTCATGGTCGCTTTATTTGGACAAAACACTCTCGAACGTGAATTTGTTTATTTAGGACATCAATTCGTACAAAATGCGGCAGCGCTAGCAGAACAACAAGCTTCTTTACAACACCTCTTTTTGACATCCTCACAATCAGCCTTAGAACAAAAACCACTAACAGAGCTTCTCAAAGAAACTCAGTCTTCCTTAAACGATTGTTATCAAAAAATGCTTGCTTTTCGCGCAGATTTTACAGAAGAACTCTCTTCCACAATAGGCGCTACAAAAGATTTAGCTCTAGTATTGAGAGAAGGGTGCGCTGCTGTAACCACTGCAGCAGAACTTATGCTACAAATGTCTTCTAGACTCTCTTCTTCGGAACAAGAACATCTCACAGCCGATCACAACGCCCTCGATGGATAAAAAAAAAGAGGAGGGACTCCCCTCCTCTTTTCGCAGAAGATTTTTTCATATGTTTTTAACAGCTGTGTGACCGGGGACGCCCCTCCTTTCGAACTGCGCTACAAACATCATCTCCTATAGAACTCAACACCCCTCCTATAGAACTCAACACCTCAATACTGCTAGCTGGACTAGATTGTTTTGAAGCACTGATTTCCAAATACGGCCCATCACTCGGCTGTTTAGGTTCGGGCTCTTTTACAGATTCTTTTTTACATTTCTGAATCACCTCAGAGGCGTTTTTCACCAGCACTATGATCGCGCAAACCAAACCAAACAAAGCTGTTGTTAGCATCAAGATGTAGGGCAAAACAGATGTGGGTCCGCTAAACAACACACTAGCTGACAATAAAGCCAAAGCTCCAGAAGTGAGCGCGGCAAATAGAGAAACTACAACTAAAGCCGTTTTTTTAACTGAGGGGGGACAAAGTGTCGCTAAGCCTTTTTCCACGCCAGCAGAAATTTGTTCTTTCAGAGAAATTATTCCACAGTTCATTTATTCTATCCCTTTATCAACATCTTTTCTCATTATTAGCAGAATCGGTATCTAAGCAAAGCCTCTTTACAAGAAACCGAGAACAACTTCCATCCAGGATTTGTATCATTTGCGCACAAAAGAGTCACAGCGCATACGGAGCTTGCTAAAGCTGTCGCAGCCAATAAGACTAGCGGGCCTACAGGGGTAGCTCCGACACACACAGCAATTACCGAAAGAACACATAGAGTACCATTCAAAACTAGAGCCGCGAAAGCGGCTACCAGTTTAGCGACCCCAATAACTGTTTTTGCCACAACACTTATGGAATCACATCTTCCGTGATGACCCTCAACTAATCCATTGTCTATTTTCTCACTCCGTATCATCACGTCTCCTAGTATTTATTCAACTATAACAACCTCGCACTCTCCCCCGTTCTTGCCCTTAGTAAATATTACAGAAGGTTCAGGAGTCGCTGACCCATTCCCAAAAAGACCTCTCACCGGGCAGCCTAATCCTCCGTGACGCTGTAAAACATCCCAAGTGGACATACAAAACAACACGATTCCTATGAGCACAGCCATCATAGTAAGACCAATAGCCAATCCACTAACCGCCGCAGCTCCCGCCCCTGCAGCAGCAGCGATTCCTAAAGCCAAGCAAATAATTGAACAGACCACCCCGATACAACCAGCAGCTGCTTGTACTTTCTCATGCGTAGTTCCTCTCTTAACTAACGAGCAAACTGGGTTAGTTACTTTGTCCAAACAAAGATGGTTTCTGCAAACTTGTTTAATGCAATCCATAGAACCTCCTCAAACAACCCCTAGAACACTTTTTTTAATATATAGTTTTCCAATGGGGGACCTACGTTATCACACAGCCCCTTTTCACAAACACAGTTTCTGTGCCCATCACCATTTTTCTAAAGAGCTTCAGGTTGTTTTTTCGCCCCCACTTTGGCTGTTTTACAACATAGATCGTTCCAAGCTAAAATCTGTGAACGATGTAACCGCTCTCTAGCCGAAGTTTCCACGGTCAGCATCGCACCCATAAAAGCACTTCCTAAGAAGAACATTCCTCCTCCCAAGAATAAAGCCGGGACAATCAGTGATGCAGGACAAGCTATCACTCCCGCAAACAACAGACCAGCAACAACTAGAAGAGTTATAGCTAATATTGCAGCCAAGGCTGCCGTGATTAATCTTTTTGAGACCGGTGTCGACCGCTCGTGATCCAAACACCTGTTTAAGAGACTAACTCGTTCATTATGATTAGACCCAGCACTAAAACAAATGTTTACCATAAAAAATCTTTCCCCCATCAGCTTCTAGTTAAACGTTGGCTTAATAACAAACCTTCGATAACCAAAAACTATTAGATTCAAATTGTTTTAGGCATCTATTATAACTAAAAAAAATATTTAAATTAAACCCATTTAAGAGCCCCCGTTAGCTTCGAAGGGGTTTGGATCAAGATTTTTTTACAAAAACGACAAAAGAAAGCGGCTCAGTTTGGAGCCGCCAAAGCGATGTTTTTCTCTAGAGCTCTTAAAAGAGTGTACGAAGATGTTTCAAAGAGCAAGCCTTCCTTAGCTAAAATAGCCTTTGCTTGATCAAAGTGCTTCTTTGCTCGAGAATAATCAAGCCGATTACAAAGAAGTTTACAAAACTGCAGCCGCAAAGAAAGATCTTCCGGAGCCTCTTCTATACTTTTTTCTAGAAGCCGCACCCCCTCTTTTACCAGCCCCAACTCTAAGGTTATCGCTGCGAGCCGCAAACGCAAAGCCCCGCTTTTCGGAAACTTCTCGACTAGATCAAGAAGTTTTTTTCGATAATTCGCAGTTTCCTGCCAAGAGACTCCCGAATCCGCAAATAGCACCCCTAAAACTTCAGAAGAAATATATCCCTGTAAATAGTCATATACAGCAGAGCCTTTGCGAGTCCTTTCCGAAGAGTTTTTTAAAATAAACTCTCCTTCCTTCCTTTTTCCTAAAAGGATGTATGTGATGCCCAACAAGTCAGAAAGCTGCTCATCTGCTAAATATTGTTTAGCTTTCTCATAAGCTCGGGAAGCTTGAAGAAACTCTCCTTTTTGCAAAAAATAAGCTCCCCTATTCATGAAGGTTAGTCCGATCAATTCTGTTTGTGAACGCACTCGCAATTGCGACTCTTTGATACACTCACAATACCTGTCTGTAGGAATATGTCTTCCTCCGGAAGTCGTTTCAATGTTTATAACATCCTTATAACGCAAATAAATATGCCCCGGAGGAGTCACGGCTTCTAAAGAAAGGGTGAGGCGTTGCGCCAAAGCTTGGTAAAGAACCGCTGTTCCTAAGCACACTCCAAACTTGCTGTCTGTAACAGCTCCTAATTCAGAAAACCGACTTTCAAACATTTCTTTTTTCGAAGGATAGCGGACCCCTTCCTTTTCAAAAAGAATCGTGTTAATCGCTTCTATGCTGGCTAATTCGATTTGGTCAGATTCTGCATAAGCCGCCCTCACTAACCGCTCACGCTCAACATATGCTCGCAAAGCAAGAACATCTAAATACAAAGAATACCGACGCACCTTACCCTCTTCCACATCAGAATCAGCTAGCACCAACACCTTGGCTAAATCATCCTCTCGATTACAACCTAAAGAAACCCGAGGAAGAATTAGCTTTGAGAAAATGGCCTCTTCTTCGTCTGAAAAAAGATAGTTTGCGTTTTTGGACAACAAAATACACTTAGCAAAAATCAATAGCTCCTCTTGAGAGAGCTGCGGAAATAAAAAAAATAGGCGTTCAGCACTCAATGAATCTTGATTAGAGACAAAGCAAGCACAAATAGAATCCAAACAATATGGATCGACATTCCAAAAAATATGCTGCCTTTCTTTTGAAAAAACAGGCGCCTTCTCAGCCTTGCCTGCCGCCTGTAACAGCATTGGCAAGAGAAGTCCGCCCGTTCCAATAACGCGAATCCAGCGACGCATCCACACAAAACGTCCTATGTCCCAGAACTTGCCTTAATTTTAAAAACAACTACATCTTTAGCCATAGTGAGCTCTACTGCCATTCCCGATTTAATATCTCCCTTCAAAAGAGCTTTGGACAACATAGTCACTACTTTCTGCTGGATCAGACGTTTCAATGGCCGCGCTCCAAAAGCACTGTCATAGCCTTGCTCACTAAGAAATAGAACCACAGAATCATCCCAAGTTAATGAAATTCTTTTTTCCAATAAGCGCTGGGCCACCCGTTTCATCTGAATACCAACGATTTTTACAATATCTTCTGTGGTCAAAGGCACAAATGGAAGAATTTCATCTATCCGATTGATAAATTCAGGGCTAAAATAATTTCTTAAAGCAGGAGCAACTACGGATAGCACAGCCTCCTTGTCTATTATAGTTCCCTTCTTCGCGCAATAATCTGCAAGTTCTTGCGATCCAATATTAGATGTCATAATAAAAAGAGCATTCTTACAGTTTACTTTGCGCTTCTTACTATCGGTAAGAATCCCGTCGTCAAAAATTTGCAATAAAATATTAAAGACTTCTTTATCCGCCTTCTCGATCTCATCAAAGAGCACCACAGAATACGGCCTTCTTCTCAAAGCCTCTGAAAGACTACCGCCCTCTTCATATCCTACATACCCTGGAGGAGAGCCGATTAATTTTGAAACGGAATGTTTTTCCATATATTCGGTCATGTCAAATCGAATCATGGCCTCCTCCTTATTGAACAGGAGTTCCGCTAATGCCTTGGCCAACTCTGTCTTCCCGACACCTGTAGGCCCTAGAAAAAGAAACACCCCTAATGGGCGTTGCGGATCACTCAGACCGACCCGCGCCGCCCGAATAGAGTCGCTAACAGCCGTAATCGCAAAAGGTTGCCCCACAACCCGCTCTTCCAAAGACTCTTCCAAGACCAACAATTTTTCAGACTCGCCCTCTAACATTTTTTGCACGGGAATCCCTGTCCAATTCGCAACGACTTGTGCGATTAACCGTTCATCAACCTCTTCTTGCAAAAGGCGTCCATCCCTTTGATTCAAAGCCTCTTCGGCCAAACGAATTTCCTCTTCAAGAGAAGGAATAAGGCTATACCGAAGCTCTGCGACCTTGTTATAGTCTGCTGTCCGCTCTGCCTCCTCTTCCGCAAATTTTAAATTTTCTAAAGAATTTTTCTTTTCTTTTAACCCAGCAATAAGCCCTTTTTCTTCATCCCAACGCAACCGCAAAGCAGCCAGCTCTTCTTTGACACGATCGATAGCTTTTTGCATATCTTCAGCTTCTTCTTGATATGCAGGAGCCTGTTCTCGTTTAATCGCTTCTTGCTTCACAATCAAAGCCGATAACTCTCGCTCTTTTTCATCTATGGGCAAAGGCAAACTTCCGATCTGCATTCGGATCAAACTCGCCGCCTCATCAATTAGGTCAATCGCCTTATCTGGAAGAAAGCGATCTGTAATGTAGCGGTAGGAAAGAACTACAGCGGCATTCAGGGCTCCCTCTGTAATGCGCACCCCATGAAAAATTTCATACTTCTCTCGTAATCCTCGAAGAATAAAAACCGCGTCTTCTAAAGAAGGTTCCGTAACAAAAATTGGCTGGAAACGTCTTTCTAAAGCAGCATCTTTTTCAATGTATTTCTGATACTCATTCAAAGTCGTCGCTCCAACACAATGCAAAGTCCCTCGTGCTAAAGCCGGCTTCAATAAATTTGCGGCGTCCATAGCCCCATCTGTAGCCCCAGCCCCAACCAAAGTGTGCACTTCATCAATAAATAAGATGCTCTCTCCTTCTGAAGCCTCCACACCCTTTAACACACTTTTTAACCGTTCCTCAAACTCTCCACGATACTTAGCGCCGGCAATCAGGGCCCCCATATCCAGAACATAAAGCTGCTTATCTTTTAAGCTTTCTGGAACATCTCCTTGCACAATCCGAAGAGCTAGTCCTTCGGCAATAGCTGTCTTCCCAACCCCCGGTTCTCCTATTAACATCGGGTTATTCTTTGTTCGTCTGGAGAGCACTTGTATCGTACGTCTAATCTCCTCATCTCGCCCAATCACTGGGTCGAGCTTGCCTTCTCTTGCAAGAACGGTCAAATTTTTACAGTACTTCTCTAACCCTTTCATATTTGTTTCGGCGCTAGGCGAGTCCATACGACTTCCTTGTCTTAGTTTCATGATTAATTCTTTCAATGCCTCTGAAGAAGTTTTTATCGTCTTTCTCCACGAAGCAAAAGGCTCCTTAGCAGATCGCCAAAAAGCTAATAGTATGTGATCCCCAGAGAGATACTCATCCCCCATACTTCGCGCCTCTTCGTGCGCGTTAAGCAATAACTGCTGCAAACCAGGGGAAGGTTTGGGAATCGTAGTCCCCTCCACAACAGTTGGTTCTCTATGCAAAGCATCATCTACAGCAGATGCCAACAACCCGAGATTCCCATTCACATCTTTAATGACCAGACAGAACAAAGAACCAGGATTTTGCAAAAGGCTCTTTAGCAAGTGATTTTCCGTAACATAGGAATGCTTAGCATCCTTAGCCAACTCAAACGCCTTTTCCAAGGCCTCACTCACTGCATCTGAAAACTTTTCCATAAACACCTTCTTATCATAATTCTTGCAGAAAGACACCCATTTTCAAAAGAAGAGGCCTATCCATCATATGGATCAATAAAGTAGACCCATATCCATACCGCTTCATTCCCTTACAGTCAATAAAAGAGAAACAACCTTTTCGTTATAAAAATCTGCTGGCAAAAGGCTTGATTAGAAATCTTTATTGATTAAAACTGCCCCTGTTTATTGAAAGACGGCTACACTCTCTCTTCTTCTCTCATAAAAAGAGGGGTGGGGCAGGCTCAACTCTCTAGCCTAAAAATTCTTTAAGGAGACCTTCATGACATCAGCTACGCCTTCTCAAACAGCTCCACGCTCTAGAAAAGATGTTCCCTCTTCCGATTGTTGGGATGTGCAAAGTTTGTATGCAGATCGAGAAGCTTGGAAAAAAGATTTAGAAAAAGCAGGTGCTGCAGAAGCTCCTTTTTGGCCGCATCTTAATGAAAAGCATTTTCATATAGAGCAGCCCTCTTCTCTTTGTAAATTACTTACTACAGTCTTTTCTATTGAAAGAACCTTAGAAAAGCTTTATGTGTATGCTCATCTTACTCATGATGAAGATATCGCTAACCAAGAAGCTGCCGCAGATCTTAAGTCTATCACTTACCTACTTACAGCATTCGCAGAAGAAACTTCTTGGATTCAACCCGCTCTCATTGCTCTGCCTCAAAACATTTCTGATGCCTTACTTGCTTCTCCAGAACTTCAACCTTACCGTTTTTATCTGCAAAAACTATTTCGTTTAGCCCCTCACACAGGAACTTCTAGAGAGGAAAAACTATTGGCCTCTTCTTCTCCTGCGCTAGAAGTAGCCTACAAAACATTTTCCAGCTTAACAGACTCTGAAATTCCCTTTGGAGAGGCTACAGATTCTGAAGGAAAATCACATCCCCTTTCTCACGCCCTTGCCTCTCTTTACATGCAGTCTGCGGACCGAGAGTTGCGAAAAAGTACGTATCACAAACAATGTCAACGCTATCACGGATATCGTTTATCCCTCGCAAATTTATTGAACGGCAAGATTCAAGCCCACCTGTTTCAGGCAAAAGCTCGCAATTACGACTCCTGTTTAGAAGCCGCTTTATTTCAAAATAACATTAGCACTTCAGTCGTTACAACGCTTATCGACACCGTAAAACAACACACTCACCTGATCACAAAATATTTCCAGTTAAAACAAAAAGCCCTTGGCTTACCAGACTTTCATTTTTACGATGTCTACGCTCCATTAGTAGCTAGTGAAGCAGCTCGTCACTACTCTTATGAAGAAGCAGTCTCCCTAATTTGTGACAGTCTAGCTCCTCTAGGGACAGATTACGTAGAAACTTTACGCCAAGGCCTTACCTCTGATGGGTGGGTAGATAAATATGAAAACATAAACAAACGCTCTGGAGCCTATTCTTCTGGATGCTATGATAGCAAACCCTATATCCTTTTAAACTACACAGGGACTTTGTATGACATATCTGTAGTTGCTCACGAAGGTGGTCACAGCATGCATTCCTTTTTGAGTCATAAACACCAGCAGTATCACGAAGCACAATACCCCATTTTCCTAGCTGAAATCGCTTCCACTTTAAACGAAACTCTTTTGATGGAATTTTTGCTAAAAAATGCTCCTTCTAAAGAAGAAAAAATCGCCATTCTTTCCCGCTCTTTAGATACCATTTTTGCTACCCTGTTCCGACAAACCTTGTTTGCTGCCTTCGAATTAGAAGCACATTCTGCAGCCGAACGGGGAGAGCCTTTAACGGAAGAATTCTTTTCCAAAAGCTATGGAAGACTACAGAACATCTTTTACGGAGACTGCGTAGCATTTGATGAACTTAGCTCCATTGAATGGGCTCGCATTCCTCATTTTTACTACAATTTTTATGTTTATCAGTATGCTACGGGGATCATCGCTTCCCTATGCTTTGCCGAGAGAATTCTTGCTAAAGAAGATGGGGCTCAAACAGCTTACCTTACATTTTTGCAAAGCGGGGGATCTGATTTTCCTATCGAAATTTTGAAAAAATCTGGCTTAGATATGACCTCTTCCTCTCCTATGCTTAAGGCTTTTTCTTATATTGAACGAAAGTTAGACGAGCTTGCTAACTTGCTATAAATTGTTAAAATAGCAGTTGAGCTGTTCAACTGCTAAACCTGTTGCAAAAAAGCTAACGCTTTGCTATCGTCTCCCCTCTGAACGTTCTGTCGTTCAAATCCCTACGTTGATAGCGGAGAAAAGCTGAACAACGAGGCCTCATAGAATATGAAAGTACGAGGAGCTTAAACATGTCAGATCAAGCAACGACCCTCAAGATTAAACCTTTGGGAGACAGGATTTTAGTTAAAAGAGAAGAAGAAGCTTCTACAGCAAGAGGCGGAATCATTCTTCCCGATACAGCCAAGAAAAAACAAGACAGAGCTGAAGTTCTGGCCTTGGGAACTGGTAAAAAAGATGATAAAGGGCAGCAACTTCCTTTTGAAGTTCAGGTTGGCGACATCGTTTTAATTGATAAATATTCTGGCCAAGAACTCACTGTCGAAGGTGAAGAGTATGTCATCGTCCAAATGAGCGAAGTTATCGCAGTCCTACAATAAAAACTAAGAGAGTGAAGTAAGATTTAAGGAGCGCATCAATGGTCGCTAAAAATATTAAGTATAACGAAGAAGCCAGAAAGAAAATTCAAAAAGGGGTAAAAACCTTAGCAGAAGCTGTAAAGGTTACCCTTGGTCCTAAAGGAAGACATGTCGTTATTGACAAGAGCTTTGGCTCCCCTCAAGTAACTAAGGATGGTGTTACCGTTGCCAAAGAAGTAGAGCTCGCCGATAAGCATGAAAATATGGGAGCTCAGATGGTTAAAGAAGTCGCCAGCAAAACTGCAGACAAAGCTGGAGACGGAACCACGACAGCCACAGTACTTGCTGAAGCTATCTACACAGAAGGATTACGCAATGTAACAGCTGGAGCTAATCCAATGGACCTCAAGAGAGGTATTGATAAAGCTGTTAAAGTCGTTGTAGATCAAATTAAAAAAATTAGTAAGCCTGTTCAACATCATAAAGAGATCGCTCAAGTAGCAACGATTTCTGCGAACAATGATTCAGAGATCGGAAATCTCATTGCTGAAGCCATGGAAAAAGTGGGCAAAAATGGCTCTATTACTGTTGAAGAAGCTAAAGGATTTGAAACCGTCTTGGATGTTGTTGAAGGAATGAATTTCAACAGAGGCTTTCTCTCTAGCTACTTCACAACGAACCCAGAAACTCAAGAATGTGTTCTGGAAGACGCCCTTGTTTTAATTTACGATAAAAAGATCTCTGGAATCAAAGATTTCCTTCCCGTTTTACAGCAAGTTGCAGAATCTGGACGCCCTCTTCTTATTATCGCAGAAGATATTGAGGGAGAAGCTTTAGCAACGCTAGTTGTTAACAGAATCCGTGGAGGATTTAGAGTTTGCGCCGTTAAAGCTCCTGGATTCGGAGATAGAAGAAAAGCTATGTTGGAAGACATCGCGATCTTGACTGGCGGCCAGCTCATCAGCGAAGAGTTGGGAATGAAACTTGAAAACGCTAACTTGTCCATGCTTGGTAAAGCTAAAAAAGTCATCGTTTCCAAGGAAGACACCACCATCGTTGAAGGAATGGGTGACAAAGAAGCGTTGAATGCTCGTTGCGAAAGCATCAAAAAACAAATTGAAGACAGCACTTCTGATTACGATAAAGAAAAACTTCAAGAACGCCTTGCCAAACTTTCTGGCGGTGTAGCGGTTATCCGTGTTGGTGCAGCAACGGAAATCGAAATGAAAGAGAAAAAAGATCGTGTTGATGATGCTCAGCATGCTACAATTGCCGCTGTCGAAGAAGGAATTCTTCCTGGTGGAGGAACAGCTTTGGTTCGCTGCATCCCTACTCTTGAAGCCTTTTTGCCAATGTTGACTAATGAAGATGAGCAAATCGGAGCCCGTATTGTTTTGAAAGCTCTTTCAGCTCCATTGAAACAAATTGCAGCAAACGCAGGAAAAGAAGGGGCAATTATTTTCCAACAAGTAATGTCTCGTTCGGCAAACGAAGGGTACGACGCTTTACGTGATGCTTACACAGACATGCTTGAAGCTGGTATTTTAGATCCCGCTAAAGTTACCCGTTCTGCTTTGGAAAGTGCAGCATCTGTAGCAGGTCTGTTATTGACAACAGAAGCTCTCATTGCAGAGATCCCAGAAGAGAAACCTGCAGCAGCTCCAGCAATGCCTGGCGCAGGAATGGATTACTAATTCTTAAAAAAAGGAATTCAGAATCCTTTGAGCCTCGTTTTCTAAAGAAAGCGAGGCTTTTTTCATTTCCAATATTCTCCTATTCCTCTATCGTAAACATCTAGTGCTTATGACCATCTTGCTTATGTTTAAATTGATCAAGAGCGCCTTTTTTCTTGTCTGTTGTGTTTTAGGATACTTTTGGATGAAAAAAGAAAGTATTGTAGAACAGTGGCTATCCCAACAATTACGTACACAAGTTACCATTGGGAATATCTCTCCTAGGCTTTCTAAAACAAAAATTCGCCACTTGTGCATCCATAATCCCATTCCTTCGGACAAGTATCCCTATGCGGTAGAAGTAGAGTATGTCACTCTTAAATACTCTCTCATTACCATGCTTCTTTCCAAAAAAATCGATATCTCTGATGTTCTTTTCCACGGGACCTCTTTAACCGTATTCCCCTGCGAAGGGTCTGCGAAAACAAATTGGTCTTTCTTTTGGGAGAATTTTATCAATAGCTCTAATGATCCAGCACGCTTTCTACGGGGTGAATCCTCTATAGAAACGACTCCTGTTTTCATTAAACGCTGCCTATGCACAAATACTCGAGTCTGCGGCATTAAAAACAATTATAAAGAAATTCCTAATACCCCAGTTCCTTCTCTTGAATTCCGAGGATCCCTCTCTCACTCGCCCCTACCCACTTTAGGAGAGACAGCAAGATACTTGCTTTATCTCATCGTGGAGGAAAGCTGTTACCATGCTAATGTCTCGGGAGATATCGCCCGTCCTCTTGCCAAGCAGGCGCGAGCCTACTTTAACTCCTCTTTATCAGAGGACTCGTATGTACGAAAACGAGGAACCTTTTCTCCTAACCAAACAAACGAACTCGAAAATTTTATGAAAGAGTTGCTCTTTCGATAAGCTTCTTTGTCAAAAAGGATTGTCTGTATCAAGAAATACGACAGGACTTATACCCAAGCTTTTCAAATGCTGGGCAAGAGCTTTGGGTCCAACTTTTTCAGTAGCCGTGTGTCCAAAAGCTAAAAAATTGATGCCATACTCATATGCCAAGGACCAGGCTGGCTCATCAAAATTTCCGGTAATAAAGCAATCCACCCCCTGACGATGAGCTTCAGAAATTTCTCGATAAGCTCCGCCAGAAATAAGCGCTGCAGAAGAAATTGTTTCCTTCCCGCCAAGAGCCTTGGCTAACACGGGAGCGCAGTAATAAGAGGATATTTGAGAGATAAAATCCTGAATGTCTATTTCAGAGAAAACGCCCTTTACACCTAAAAACGGTTGTGAACTGCCAAACGGCTCTAGTTGCTCCCAACCCAAATCTCTAGCTACTCTCCAGTTGTTCCCTACTTCTGCGTGCGCATCTAGAGGCAAATGATAGGCTATCAACTGCATGCGATTCTCAAAAAGCTTTTGCATTCTTTGGTAAAGTATTCCTGTGACGGGATAAGACATTCCTTTCCAAAATAGTCCATGATGCACAAGTAAAACATTCGCTTCACAAGCTATCGCTTTCTCAATAGTGGCTAAATCCGCCGTCACAGCAACTGCTATTTTGCGCACCAGCGTCTGCGTATCTCCAACCTGCAAACCATTAGGTCCATAATCATTAAACTGTTCTGGGTGTAGTAGCTCATTCAAAATATTCAGAAGATCGGAAACTTTCATATTAGAAACCTACCAGGCTATATTTTCTAGATGCTTACAATACTCTGATAAAAAATCTTTTTTAATTCTACGATGTCCTGAGGAGCTCGGAAGATTTTTTAGCTCTACCAACGGATACCATTTCTGCTCAAATATAGGCTGTGTTGTGTGGAAAATATGAGGAAAAAGAGTAACTCGATAACGAGTAAAAACCTGCTTTTGCGCAGGGAGACTTCCCATAAAGAGGAGAGATTCACCAAAATCTTGCCGAACAAGAGCTGTGATTCTCTCGACATCACAACACTCCTTCTTAGAAAACTGATAGTAAGGAAACTCATATAAGCCAGCCATAATCTCTCCCCCCTCCCTTTTCATCATGAAAACTCGATCCTGGGATATCAAGATTACAACTGCACGAAACAGCTCCGTAATCGGTGCGCGCGCATTTTTAACTGGAAATCGCAACACCTCTCCTTTTTGATGTGCCTTACAGAATGAACGTAGTGGACACTGTTCGCATAAAGGCCTTTGCTTACAAAGCTTAGCTCCTAATTCAATAAAGGCTTCCGCTATCACTTCAGGCTCTTGATCAGGTAACAACGTTTCACAAAGCCCCGTGATCTCTTGCCTTGTCTTACAACGATCAATGGGTTGCTCTATAGCAAACAACCGGCTCATGACTCGCAAAACATTCCCATCAATAGGCGCTTTTTTTTGCTTAAACGCAAAGGCAAGGATAGCATTTGCTGTGTACGGACCAATCCCTTTAATAGAACGAAGAAGAGCTGGATCTTGAGGAATTTCTCCTTGGAAAAACTCCGTAATCATGCGAGCTCCGGCTAAAAGATTCCGGGCGCGAGAATAATAACCCAAGCCTTCCCAAAGGCGCACTACCTCTCCCTCTTCTGCACACGAAAGATCTTGTACGGAAGGGAACCGTTCCATCCATTTTAAAAAATATGGAATCACAACCTCGGCTCGCGTTTGTTGAAGCATCACTTCGGAGACCCATACACGATAAGGAGTTGGTGATTCTCTCCAGGGAAAGGATCTTTTATGTTCAAGAAACCATGAACGCAAGGCTCCCAAAGGAAAACTATTATCATCCTGGGAAAAAGCTGTTCTTATCATAAAAATTCACGTAAAATCCCATCAACATACTTATCGGTCATGGATTATGCAAGAGTTTATTGGTATAGCGGATCGTCACGTAAGACTCGCTTCTTTTCTCCGAACAGCTCTACCTCATTTACCTAAAAAAACTATTTTAGAGTCGATTTGCTATCATGGATGTCGAGTAAACGGTCGTATCGAACGGTTTGAATCTTACAAACTTCAACCCGGAGACCGCGTTTGTTTACAAATCATCACGCGTTCTTCCCCACAACTACTCTGGGAAGACGAGCATCTTTGTGTTTATAATAAACCCGCAAAACAAACTTCTGAGGACCTAGCCAAGCAACTTCATACCCATCTTGTTCACCGCTTAGATAGAGACACTTCTGGATGCATTCTTTTTGCAAAAAATGAAAAAGATGTGGCTCTTACCACCCAGCTATTTAAAATGCGACAAATAGACAAACACTATATAGCGTTAGTATTTGGTCATCCACGCCAACACTCCGGGATCATTACAACCTACACGGCTCCTCGCCATAGACGCCTTGGCGCTGTTCTGTTTGGAAATACAGATAGAAACTCTGGAAAAATAACCATCACCGAATGGGAAGTTCTTACACTTTATCCCAAGTATGCTCTTCTTCTTTGTCGCCCTATTACAGGACGAACTCATCAAATACGCTTACACATGAGAACCATCGGACATCCAATCGTCGGCGATGTGGATTACGGAGCTAAAGAACAACCGAAACAGGTTACTCGTCCTTTACTCCATGCAAAAAGTCTTCGGTTCATTTCTCCTTTTTCTAAAAAAAAGATAGAGGTTTCGTCTTTAACTTCCGATGACCTCTATCCTTTTTATACAGATTTTAAGCCTCAATAACCCATAAACAAGCTATTTCTTCAGACAAACGCCAACAACTCCAGCCCATCCTACGAGACATTCTCGTAACAATCTTCGGTTCTCTTCGCTCATAGGATCTCTAAAAGTAGCCGTTTGATTTTGTAATGTGTTGCCTGCTCCAAACAAAGCTATTCTAGCAAGTAGCTGCTCTCTGATACCACTGGAGGTTTCTACGCTGGATTGACTTGTAGAGACTCTCAATCTCTCAAAACAGATTTGCTCGTCGCAGACCTCTTGTCTCAGCCAACCAAAAAACTGTGCCTCACAAGAAGGAGCTCCCGCCAAAGAATATTTTGAAACAGCCATGCAGATACAACATAACTGTAGCAGCTCGCTCGTCGTGAGTGTAAGAGACTCTTCCCCCTCACAATTTCGAAGAGAGTATGATAGAATCGAGAAGACTTGGCTGATTACAACAAAAACTTGTTGAGCGCTCATCAAAGATCGCTCTCCGCTTGCTGAAACGATCTGCGTTCTAAAAAGTGTTTTAAGCAATTTCTCCAGATCAAACGAAGATCTTTTGCCTGAATGATCGGTGATTAAGATTTTTTCACCTAACTCTTCAAGAGAACACAAAGGAGTCTTTCTCCCAAGAGCTTGGATAATGCGCGCTTTCCAGAAGCTGTTTTCTTGAAGCAGCTCCGAAGCCGAAGCAAATTCTTGGCATAACTTAATCTGCGTCATCCGACATTGCAAAGACTCAAGCTCACAGACGATCTCTATACAACTCTCTTCTAAAGAATGAAGAGAAGGGATCTCAACACTTATACCCGAAAGCAAATCATGAACATTTACTCCCAATTTGCTCAAGGCTAACAGCATAACTTCACTTCCAAAAGTTTGTTCCAACTTCTCGTATAGATGTGCTGTATAAGAATTTATCGTAAAAGGCTCTGAAGATGGATCGCACGAGTCTGCGCAACTACAGAGAGCCTTACCTAAACGTCCGCAACCGCCTTCTCCATTAGAACACCCCAGCCAAGGGTGCCCAAAAGGAGCTTGACAATGCTCAGCTACAGCAGAGCAACAATCTGATGCAGCGCCTGAATGATTGCTAGCACAACGCCAAAGCATTTGCGAGACTCCCACACCCGCTTTTCCAAAAGGTCCTGTTAAAGGATTTTGAGATCTCTTATCAGGACAACAATCTCCACAAGAAGTGTCCAAAGATTTTTTATTTAAAAATTCAAGAATGCCCGCCATCTGACTAACAGCCCCAGACTGAGAACCTCTCCCATCTGATAGAGGTAAGCCGTATTGTGTACAGAATGTTGAACTCAATTTAGAAGAATGCGAAGAAGCATTCTTCATTCCGAGCACGGCTTCAAGAAATCTTTTAGCCTCTTTAGGAGAACAGGATTTTAGGTGATCCCGAAGAGCTTTATGTTCACAAGATCCTCCAACGCCGCCTGAAGCATGGGATGCCGATCCCAAAACTGCAGCACAAAATTCTGCAAAATCCTGCCCTCCGCTTAATCCTAATAACAAAGCTCCGAGCATTCCAGATTGCCGTGATGATACAGAAGAAAAGGTTGTGGTCTGAGAAATTGTTGTAGGAGAGACAGGCTTTGCTTTGGCAGGCTGCTTAGTAACGACAGAAACCCAGCGGTCTCCGCATCGGGTATATACCCCAGAAGATCCTGTAGGAACAACCTCAGGAGAACAGTTTAAGATGGTAGAGGATAGACTTTGGGGGCTTATAGGCTGCGGAGAATCACTCCGACTCCCTTCTACGGCTTGATTTTCTTCCCCTCTATCTGAAGAAGCTGAAGATGTTATTGACCCTGAAAACCAACTACAAATGCTACCCAGTGCAGACATGATCCCCCTTTTACTTTTATTTTTTTCAGAAAAGGCGAGATTTTATCCTGCAAGAAGCATTTTTTCATGTTTTAAAACAAAGTTTTCAAAAGTTTTTAAAACAAGATTCTTTTCTTAAAAACAAAAAGCCTCCTCTAAATAGAGGAGGCTTCTTATCTTTCGATAAAGAAACGGTTAGTTGCCGGTGGAGACAACTCCTGCTCTTCTTGCCCAAGAAGAGAGACATTCTCTCAACAGAGCTTTACTTTCTCTACTGTTAGGATCTCTCAAAGAGGTTAGCAGTTCTACAAAAGCACTTTTCGCCTCTTGTTTTACGACTAATTTACGAATCGCTGCTTGAGCGTTTCGAGTGTCACTACAATCAATACGATCCTTTGGAGATTTTTCTTCCAAAATAGCGCATGTAAACTCTTTACACTCCTCGCAACTAGGTCCTCCTACTAAGGAAATATCACAAGAAGCTATGCAAATACAAACGAGATCCATCAACTGTTTAGGAGTCATCCAAACTGGCGTCCCCTGATCCCCTACGGCAGCCGAAAGAACCGCACAGACCCTGCTAAGGACCTTAGTTGTCTGATCGATATCCAACCCATCTCCTTCAGCACCGGTTTGCGTTGTTATCTGTAAACAGGATAAAGCTGGCAGCAATAACTCCAGATCAAAGTTCACAGCTTCTTGTCTACCGCCAACGGGGGTGGTAATTTTAATGCGATTTCCTAACTCGGGAAGAGGCTTTGTTGGCGTGCATCCCAATAGCCCCGATTGAACGGACTGTGTCCAGAAAGGAGAACTGTCTAAAAGTTCTACGCAAGAGCAGAAACGCTTGAGCCACTTCTCATGCGACATACGCATCATCAATCGACCAACCGTAGATAGCGCTTCTCTACAAGATGCTTCTAACTGTTCCGGAGAAGGGATTCCATCAATAGACCCGGAGAGTAAATCTGCCACGGTGATTCCCATATTCTGCAGACCCAACATAAATGTAGTCGAGCCGACAGCACCCTCCAACTCCTTAATCTTATTAACATAATCTGTTAAATCCGCCTCTGCGTGTACAGAATCACTGCAGCACCACGTTTCCGCGCAACCGCACAAAAAGTTCCCAAATTCTCCGCAGCCTCCCTCACCGCCTGCGCAGCCACATGAATCGCATCCACAAGATCTTGTACAACAAGGCTTACAAGAATCATGACACATTAACATGCTCTTCTTAACCCGCTGACTTTTTGCGGCTAAAGCGAGAAGGTCTGCCAATCCCTTCCCAGCAAGCCCAACTGCCCCAACAATAGAATTAGAAGAACTTGAAAGTGTTCCAAAAAAATTAGAACAACACTCTGCTAATCCTGGAGTTTGTGGTTGCTCTGAAGCTCCGCTCTCTTTGTTTATTTTCTGCAACAAATCAACTAATTGTTTCACATCCGGATTATCTTTATTCGAGAGCATATACTGGCTAAGTAATAGAGATGCCAGAGGAGAGGTATTGGATGTTTTTCCATCGGTCCCTAGACCTAGTAGTATCGCAGTAGCATCAGACACAGAAGCATTTTTCAGCAGCTCTCTTAATTCAGAATCTAAGGATGCTGTACCATCAACTTGGTCCGATGTAGTTGTTAAGTGTCTAACGCGATCTTCTCCAAACAAAGTAAAGAGATTCGATCCTGATAGAGAGCTCATCCCAGAAAGCATGGTCGCCAACTGTAAAGAAGCTTGGGAAGATGATTGGACTTGTTGCGGCTGCTGTCTAATTACAGACACAGGGAACACTCCGGAAGCAGGAGACGCGCTGTCAACACAGTCTCCATCCTGCGTTGAAGAGAAGGAAGTTATACCAATCCCTTGAGAAGAAAAGCGTCCTTGGCCTCGGGTAAATAATCCTCTTCCTCCCGAACTGTTACGCAAAAGCCCCTGTACACCAAACGAACAAGCCCCCATCACAGGCTGAAACGGCATGCCATCTCTCCCCGAGCTGACAGAAGTCGGTTGGGTGCATATGGGAGAAGGCGAAGCACCCTCGGCGTTGTTCCCATCAACAGAGTCATTACCATTATTGTGGGTCTCATTGCACAAGCGAGACCACAAAGAGGAACACAAACCTCCCAACCCATTAATAACAGATGACATACCTTTAACTCCCGGATTTTAAAATTTTTAACCAGAATTCTACATCTAGCATCTGTTTTTTTACACTTTGAAAATTAAGTTTTTATTATTTTTATTCAAAAAGAGGTTTTTTGAATAAAAATTAAGTTTTATTTTTCTATAAAATTTTATCTGCTCGTTTGATCGAGCCAACAGACGTTTTTGTCTCCATTTCTCAATAATAGGGAATCTGCTACTCTCCTCTTTCAATAAGACTAAATGGGGTTAGCTCATGTTGAAGATCGACTTAACAGGAAAAATTGCTTTCATAGCCGGTGTAGGAGATGACAACGGGTATGGCTGGGGCATTGCCAAAATGTTAGCAGAAGCTGGCGCAACCATCCTCGTGGGAACCTGGGTTCCTATCTACAAAATTTTCTCCCAGTCTTGGGATCTCGGGAAATTCAATGAGTCTCGTAAATTGTCGAACGGAGAGCTGCTTACCTTAGCCAAAATTTATCCAATGGACGCGAGTTTCGACACCCCAGAAGATGTCCCTCAAGATATTTTAGAGAATAAGCGCTACAAGGACCTATCGGGTTATACCGTTTCCGAAGTAGCGGAACAAGTAAAGAAAGATTTCGGCCATATTGATATCCTTGTTCATTCTCTGGCTAACAGCCCCGAAATTGCTAAACCTTTACTTGATACGTCGCGAAAAGGCTATCTTTCCGCTTTAAGCACTTCCAGCTACTCTTTTATTAGCCTTCTTTCCCACTTTGGTCCCTTTATGAATGAAGGCGCTAGCACCATCTCTTTGACCTACCTAGCCTCTATGCGTGCCGTTCCTGGATATGGAGGAGGAATGAGTGCGGCCAAGGCAGCTTTGGAAAGTGATACGAAAGTTTTGGCGTGGGAAGCCGGTAGACGCTGGGGGGTCCGTGTGAACACGATTTCAGCAGGGCCATTAGCTAGCCGGGCAGGGAAAGCCATTGGCTTTATAGAACGAATGGTCGATTACTATCTAGATTGGGCGCCGTTGCCATCCCCGATGGAAGCAGAACAAGTAGGTGCGGCAGCAGCCTTCTTGGTCTCTCCTTTGGCCAAAGCCATTACGGGAGAGACCCTATACGTAGACCACGGAGCGAATATTATGGGCATAGGGCCAGAAATGCTGCCTAAGAATTAAAAAGCTGCTGATAACGCAGCTCACCAGCTTCCCAGGCAGAAAGAATACCGAGATCTTTTGCCGGGGGAGCTAAAAAATCTGCCAAACCATGCATCTCATCTGGAGCAGTCTGCATGACAATTTTAAAATCACCTCGAGACAATAGGTCTATATCGTTAGCATCATCTCCTGAGGTCATGATGAACGGCTTATTTCCCTTATAAAGAGAACGAACCACCTGATCTACAGCAAATCCTTTAGAAACATCCTTTGCAGTAAGCAGCAGAACGGCATAATTAAAATCGAAAGGCCAACGCATATAGTTCATCGTTACCCGCGACGAAACCTCTGGAGCTTCGGCAAACCTTTCCATCATTTTTCTCACTTCTGAGCGTCTTCCAAAAAATTTAGCAACAGCAAAATTTTCGTAAGTAAATTCTTCTGATAGACGTTCCTGGACATTAATCAGTATTTCCGCAGCCTCTGATGAAGGGAAATAAACTGCATCAAGAATTTTTGTGAGCTCCCGAGTTTCTTGTCCTAATTCCAATCTAAAATACGTATCACGATTGGAAGCCCCAGATTCTATACACACAACAAGATCTAGCCCATCAAAATGTTTTTCTAAAACCTCAAGAAAATCTCGAGGCATATTGCGAAAATAAAAAAACTCTTTTTTCGTAGACGACCATACGGAAGCTCCGTTCTGGCTGCCTAGTAAAAAAGGAACAGAAATTTTGTTGAAAAGAGGATATGCGTAAGAAAAATATCTTCCTGTTAGAAAAAATAATGACCACCCAGCGTCATGATATTGATGCAAAGCCTCTATAACTCGGTCATCGAGTTGGTGCGGATGATGCGTAATAGTTCCATCAATATCCGTAACTAACAACTTATCTAAACTCATAAAGAAGCTCTCTTTTTGCCCTCTCTTTATTTTTTATCTTTAAATTGCTTTAAGAAACCAGACAATATCTCTCCCCTAGGAGATGGAGTCTTTTTCTGGTCTTGCTGCAATAGGGTATTCAGGTCTGTATTGGGAGGAAATTCGGACAATAAAGTCACATGATCTCCCCTCTCCGCAATCACTAAGGTTTTATTTGCAACCTTGATCACATAGATAGAAGTTTTTGACGCTAGAACACGACGATCTAAAACCTTAATCGATGAATGGATGCTCGGAACATGCCCTCGCGAACGCAAAAAACGCCGAAATAACCAACACCCAACTCCAAATATCCCTAACAATAGAATCAAAGAGCCAAGCATCTTTCCTACTTCCCAGCGCATAGAATCGGAAAAAGCCTCGTTAACAAAAAAGAGCTCTTGCGGGATACTTGCTGAAGAAGAATCTTCTTCTAAAAAAAATTGGTTGTGTGGAAACAAGCGCAACATAAAACCTTCTTCCTCTAAGGATCCCAATCAAGATGTGTTCCTCATCCTACGAAGCTATAGTTTATTAATCAAGAGCGCTTGTTCTAATCCATAGGCTTTGGCATACTCACTTTTCTAAAAAGTTTTTGGAGGAGCTTAGATGATCGCAAGGTTTGGCGTTGCCTGCCTCCCTCTAGCCATTTGGCTGTATTCTGGGGCCAAATTACTCGCAAAAGCTCTGTATCTTGCCTTACACTATCGGTTTCCTCTCATCTTAGCTGCGCAGCTATTTGCTGTAGCCTGGGTAATAGCCTCTGTTAAATATCATTTACTTTTAAAGAAAAGCGTAAATAAACAACATGAGCTAGATGCCCGACTTCTTATCAAAGAAATCTCTCCTCAAACATTTATTAAAAAATCCTTTTTATCGAAGCGTATGTTTGTGGTCTTGGGTATGTCAGTGATCTCTTCTACATTACATCGCTCGACAACCCTTCCCATATTATCATTTCTTATGTGCTCCTCTGTTAGCTACGCTCTTTTCAAAGCAAGTCTTGTTCATTGGAAACTTCTTAAGAAACTCAAAGCCAAATATTCTATTTACTACTGATTACTCAGCAACAGCTACCGCTGTAGCGTATTTTCGACAATGGCTTATGGAAAGAAAGATACGTTTCACCCCCAAGGAGCTTAATAAGGAATTAGGAACGACGACTTGGGGATGGCGAGCCTCTCTATGTATTTCGATTTCTTTCCACTTTAAAGATTGGCCTATCCCCGTGCCCAAAGCTTTGGCTACCGCTTCTTTAGCAGCAAAACGTGCTGCCAAAGAAGCATAGGGATTTGACTTAGAAAAACAGTACTCTCTCTCTACTGTTGTGAAAATCTTCTGTAAAAACCGCTCTCCATGAGTCTGATGGATTCTACGAATTCTATCAATCTCTACAATGTCAGTCCCAATTCCAAACATAGCTATTCATTATCTAAAAATCTTTCTGCATCTAACGCCGCCATACACCCGCTGCCCGCAGAAGTGATCGCTTGTCTGTAATACTTATCTTGAACATCTCCTGCAGCAAAAACCCCTGGGACCGATGTCCGAGAGCTTCCTTTTTCTGTAATAATATACCCATTTTCATCTAAGGCCACCTGTCCCCCTAAAAATGCAGTATTAGGCTGATGCCCGATAGCGAAGAAAACTCCAGCAGCTTCCATTGTCGTCGTAGTCTTTGCGACGTTATTGAAAATATCGATGGACCGCACCACAGAATCTCCCGATATTTTTACCACCTCGCTATTCCAAAGGAAAAAGATTTTTTCATTAGCCTGCGCTTTATTTACCATGGCCTTTGAAGCTCGTAAAGCATCTCTTCTATGTACAACAAACACACGTTTGCCATAACGCGTCAAAAACAACGCCTCTTCTAAAGCAGAGTCCCCTCCCCCCACAACAAATAAATCTTTATCTCGGAAAATGGGAGAAGCTCCATCGCAAACAGCACACGCAGTAACTCCTTTTTGCCAAAATTCATTGTCTCCTGCGCCAGGAATAGATAAGCGCTTGGCTGATGCCCCCGTAGCTATAATACACGCATCACATGTAAAAATGTCTTCTCCTGATTTCAAGACAAAAGGTTTGACGCTAAAATCGACGGAGGTAATGTCTTTGGCGAGCACCTGCGTACCAAAACGCAGTGCTTGCGCTTTCATACGATCCATTAACTGCTGACCCAATACCCCTTCAGGGAAACCTGGAAAATTTTCCACCTCGGTCGTAGTCATTAGCTGGCCTCCGGCAACACCCGAGAAGAATCCCTCAAATAGTACTGGGGTCAAAAGAGCTCTGGAAGCATAAATAGCAGCTGTGTAACCAGCAGGACCAGAGCCTATAATAGCTAATTTTACATGTGTCATGGAAACTCCTGATTATAAACTTAAGATAAGGCTGAAAAAAGCGACGAATATACAGGAAAAAGTCATTCTTCTTGATTTACAAAAAAAAGGAACTATAGCCGACCCAACTTTTTACGCAAATGACATTCATCCCCTATATCCTAAGACAGCCGAACGTCATTTTTTAGAAAAGAACTTGCTAACAAAATATTTATTTGTGGTTTTCTTCTCAAAAAAATCTAAAACAAAAAACGCGAAAAAAACTCACAAGTTTTTTAGAACAATTTATTACTTCTAGAGCAAGGGAGATCTTGCCTTTTTTAAGGTGAATATTTACACTGTTCTTTTTGACTTTGTAGTTTTTAGGAGAACATCATTAAATGCCAAATCAAGCGGATTATACTTGGGGAGCAAAAAAGAATCTCGATACGATAGCTTGCTTGCCAGAAGACGTAAAACAATTTAAAGACCTTCTTTACGCGATGCATGGCTTCACCGCGACGGAAGAAGAACCTACTAGCGAAGTACAGCCTGGTGCGATCCTAAAAGGTACAGTTGTCGACATAAGCAAAGACTTTGTTGTTGTTGATGTTGGCTTAAAGTCTGAAGGGGTCATTCCAATGTCAGAATTTATCGACTCTTCAGAGGGCCTGACCGTTGGGGCTGAAGTTGAAGTTTATTTGGATCAAACTGAAGACGACGAAGGGAAAGTTGTTTTATCCCGAGAAAAAGCCACGAGACAACGTCAATGGGAATATATTCTGGCGCATTGTGAAGAAGGATCTATCGTCAAAGGACAAATCACTCGAAAAGTCAAGGGTGGTTTAATTGTCGATATTGGTATGGAAGCCTTCCTTCCAGGATCCCAAATCGACAACAAAAAAATTAAAAACTTGGATGATTACGTAGGAAAAGTCTGCGAGTTCAAAATTCTCAAAATCAATGTGGAT
Source organism: Chlamydia suis (assembly GCF_900169085.1). Taxonomy (NCBI): domain Bacteria; kingdom Pseudomonadati; phylum Chlamydiota; class Chlamydiia; order Chlamydiales; family Chlamydiaceae; genus Chlamydia; species Chlamydia suis. Next base: position 114,868 of record NZ_LT821323.1, on the reverse strand, counting down.
CGCAGAAATGTTGTTGTATCTAGAAGAGAGCTTCTAGAAGCTGAACGCATTTCTAAGAAAGCAGAGCTTATCGAGCAGATCACAATCGGAGAACGTCGTAAAGGTATTGTCAAGAACATTACCGATTTCGGAGTTTTCTTAGACCTCGATGGAATCGATGGTTTGCTACACATTACAGACATGACATGGAAACGCATTCGACACCCTTCTGAAATGGTTGAACTCAACCAAGAGCTGGAAGTGATCATTCTTAGCGTAGATAAAGAAAAAGGTCGTGTAGCGCTTGGCCTGAAGCAAAAAGAACACAATCCTTGGGAAGACATTGAGAAAAAATATCCTCCAGGAAAACGTGTTCGAGGAAAAATTGTCAAACTACTTCCTTATGGAGCATTTATTGAAATTGAAGAAGGTATCGAAGGCCTTATTCACGTTTCCGAAATGTCTTGGGTTAAAAACATTGTAGATCCTAACGAAGTGGTGAACAAAGGCGACGAAGTTGAGGTCGTTGTTCTCTCCATTCAAAAAGATGAAGGAAAAATATCTCTTGGCTTAAAACAAACAGAACATAATCCTTGGGATAACATTGAAGAAAAATACCCTATTGGCTTACGCGTAACAGCTGAAATTAAAAATCTAACGAATTACGGAGCTTTCGTTGAGTTAGAGCCTGGTATTGAAGGACTAATTCACATTTCCGATATGAGCTGGATCAAAAAAGTTTCGCATCCTTCAGAACTCTTCAAAAAAGGAAACACCGTTGAAGCAGTTATTCTGTCGGTAGACAAAGAAAGCAAAAAAATTACTTTAGGGGTAAAACAATTGACTCCTAATCCATGGGACGAAATTGAAGCTATGTTCCCTGTTGGAAGTGATATCTCTGGCGTTGTAACCAAAATTACAGCTTTCGGTGCTTTCGTTGAACTGCAAAATGGCATTGAAGGACTGATTCATGTGTCAGAGCTTTCTGAAAAACCTTTTTCTAAAATTGAAGACATCCTCTCCATTGGAGACAAGGTTTCTGCTAAGGTCATTAAACTAGACCCTGATCACAAGAAAGTTTCTCTTTCCATTAAAGAATTCCTTGCTCATGGTGGACAGGCTGGTCAAGATGAGGAAGAGACGTCTTCTGACAGAGACTAATCTTTTTTCTAAAAGAAGCTTTCGTTATCGAAGAGCTAACGCAAGAGCAGAGCTGTTAATAGCTCTGCTCCATTATTAGCATTATTTTTTTTGCTTTTTTTCCCTTACCCATAAGAGGAGTATTAATGAACAAGGATCTTGTGGCTATTTTTGACTACATGGAAAGAGAGAAAGGTATTCAACGCTCTACAATAGTAGCTGCTATTGAATCCGCTCTGAAAATTGCTGCGAAAAAGACTCTTAGAGACGACGCGAATGTGTCCGTAAGTATCAATCCCCGCACTGGTGATATAGAAGTTTTTTGCGAAAAACAGATCGTTGAAAAATGCCAAAATCCAAGTAAGGAAATTCCCCTAGATAAGGCTCGTGAATATGATCCAGACTGCCAAATTGGGCAGTATATGGATGTTCCTTTTGTCTCTGATCAATTTGGAAGGATTGCTGCTCATGCAGCACGTCAAATCATTGGGCAGAAGCTTCGTCATGCTGAGCGCGACGTGATTTACGAAGAGTATCGTCATCGAAAAAATGAAATTATTTCGGGAGTAGTTAAAAGTTTCGCTCGAGGAGCAAATCTAGTGGTCGATTTGGGGAAAGTCGAAGGGTTGTTGCCCGCTCGCTTTTACCCTAAAACAGAAAAACATAAAGTTGGTGATAAGATTTACGCACTTCTTTACGAGGTACAAGAATCTGAAAACGGCGGAGCAGAAGTAATTCTCAGTAGAAGTCACCCAGAGTTTGTAAGACAGTTATTCATGCAAGAGGTGCCTGAACTAGAGGAAGGGTCTGTTGAAATTGTAAAAATTGCAAGAGAAGCCGGGTATCGTACAAAAATGGCTGTGCGCTCTTCTGACCCTCAAACTGACGCTGTTGGAGCTTTCGTAGGAATGCGTGGCTCTCGCATTAAAAACATCATTCGGGAATTGAATGACGAGAAAATAGACGTTGTAAATTATTCCCCTGTGTCGACAGAATTGTTACAAAATTTGCTCTATCCTGTAGAGATTCAAAAAATTGCTATTTTAGAAGACGATAAAGTTATCGCTATTATTGTCCAAGACTCGGATTATGCAACTGTTATTGGTAAACGAGGTATCAACGCTCGCCTAATCAGTCAAATTTTAGGCTATGAACTCGAAGTCCAAAGAATGAGTGAATACAACAAGTTGTTGGAAATTCAACGCTTGCAGTTAGCCGAGTTCGAAGATCCTCGATTGGATCAGCCGTTGGAAGTCGAAGGAATTAATACGTTGGTAGTGCAAAACTTAGAGCACGCAGGATACGACACGATTAGGAAAATATTGCTGGCTAGCGCTAGCGAATTGGCTTCTGTTCCAGGAATTAGTTTAGAGCTAGCCTATAAGATCCTAGAACAGGTCAGCAAATATGGAGAAGGCAAAGTTGACGAAAAACCTCAAGTTGAAGATTAAGAATGCACAGTTAACGAAGGCTGCTGGCTTAGACAAATTGAAACAGAAACTAGCTCAAGCCGGCTCTTCTGACACCAAAAATTCTCCAGCAAGTAAAGCTCAACCCAAAGAAAAGGGCTTAAAAAAAACTGCTGGCACGTCCATTCCTGCGCCTGAGGCAGAATCAGGCATAACAGAATCTACCGCAAGAAGAATTCGTGCTAAAGATCGCTCTTCATTTGCGACAGAAGAGCCTACTGCACCAGCAGCTCTGTCCAGCGATGCTTCGCATTTAACTTTGGACATAGTTCCTTCGGCAGGCTCTGCAGATAGCGATCTCTCGTCTCAAAAGGAAAAGACTAGTAGTGATACTGCAGAAGTTTCTTCTTCGCAGGAAGATGCGACAGTTCCTCAGGAAGAACACGCCAAAGAGCCGTCTGAGCGCGTCGAAAAAACCCCCATTATTAGGACAAGAACAGAGCCTAAAAGTGTTGTCTCCATCAAACCCAAATTTGGGCCTACAGGGAAACATATTAATCATCTATTGGCTAAAACTTTTAAAGCTCCAGCTAAAGAAGCTCGAGATGCGGCGCCCGCAGAAGAAACGCCTAAGCAAACGCGTCCTCCTGTGGATTCAACTCCTAACAGCAATAAGCAATCATCTTCTGGAGCAAGTACTCGTCAGACTTCATCCGCTCCTGCTTATCGAAGAGACTCTGCGAATAATAATAACAACTCTAAGCGAGGCTCGGAACGCGATCGCGCTAAAAGATCTGAAGATAATGTCAAGGCTTTTACAGGACGCGACCGTTATGGGTTAAATGAGGACTCTTCCGAAGAAGATAAGTGGCGAAAAAAACGTGTTCATAAAACGAAAAAACAAACTGAAGAACATGTTGTACAATGTCCGTCTCACATTAAGATCGCACTTCCTATCACAGTCAAAGATCTTGCGGCCGAGATGAAGTTAAAAGCTTCGGAGCTTATTCAAAAACTTTTCATTCACGGCATGACCTATGTTGTAAACGACATTTTGGATAGCCAAACCGTTGTACAATATATTGGATTAGAGTTTGGATGTACTATTGAGATTGATTCTTCTGAGAAAGAAAAACTTTGCTTGGTAGAAAATACTGTCCGCGACGAAATTAACGAAACGGATCCGCAAAAGTTAGTCATTCGTTCCCCCATTGTGGCTTTTATGGGGCACGTAGACCATGGAAAAACAACTCTTATCGATGCTTTACGGCAAAGTAATGTGGCAGCCTCGGAAGCCGGCGCCATTACGCAACATATGGGAGCCTTCAAATGCTCGACTCCTGTTGGAGAAATTACTGTTCTTGATACGCCTGGTCACGAGGCTTTTTCTGCCATGCGAGCTCGAGGAGCAGAAGTTTGCGATATCGTAGTATTGGTTGTCGCAGGAGACGAGGGAATTAAAGAGCAGACTGTGGAAGCTATTGAGCATGCGAAAGCTGCTAATATTACCATTGTTGTTGCTATCAACAAATGCGACAAACCAAACTTCAATGCTGAAACAGTTTATCGTCAGTTAGCAGAACTCAACCTTCTTCCTGAAGCTTGGGGAGGATCTATTGCAACCATTAATACGTCTGCTAAGACAGGAGAAGGATTGCAAGATTTGCTTGAAATGTTAGCATTACAAGCAGAGGTTCTGGAGCTGAAAGCCGATCCTTCTGCTAGAGCTCGCGGACTTGTTATTGAATCTGAGCTGCATAAGGGATTGGGAGCGGTTGCAACTGTACTAGTTCAAAACGGAACGCTTCATCTAGGAGAAGCTTTAGTATTTAACGATTGTTACGGGAAAGTAAAAACCATGCACAATGAGCATAATCAGCTCTTGCAGGCGGCAGCACCCTCTACTCCCGTGCTCATTACAGGCTTATCCGCGATTCCTAAAGCAGGAGATCCCTTTATCGTCGTTAAAAATGAAAAAGCTGCAAAAGAGATCATTAATGCCCGACTTGCTGGGCAGCAAAGATCTGCTGCTTTGCAGAAAAAGCGACCGAACTTTGATGCTGTGTTACAAAACAAGAAAACTTTGAAGTTGATTGTCAAAGCCGATGTTCAAGGTTCCATAGAAGCTTTAGCACACTCCATACTCAACATTCGCTCAGAAAAAGTCGATGTCGAAATTTTATCTAGCGGAGTTGGCGATATTTCGGAATCTGATATCCGTTTGGCTTCAGCTTCTAAAGCCGTAGTTGTTGGATTCCATACAAGTGTAGAAAGTCATGCAGAGTCTTTAATTAAAAACTTAAATGTTAAAGTTCATCTGTTCGATATCATTTATCACGCAGTAGACGCTATTAAAGAAATCATGACAGGTCTTTTGGATCCTATAGCAGAAGAGAAAGACTTGGGTGCTGCTGAGATTAAAGCGACCTTCAAATCTTCCCAATTGGGAACTATTTACGGTTGCCTGGTTACAGAAGGAAGCATGGTACGCAATCAGAAGATTCGCATTATTAGAAATAAAGAGGTTCTTTGGAAGGGCTCTCTCTCCTCCTTGAAACGCCTCAAAGAAGATGTCAAAGAGGTTAAAAAAGGAATGGAGTGCGGTATCTTACTGGACAATTACCAACAAGCACAAATTGGCGACATACTTCAGTGCTATGAGGTTATTTATCACCCACAAAAATTGTAGGCCGATATGACTGAAAATAGACGAATGAAAAAAGTGAATGCAATGTTGCGAGAAGCTATTGCAAAAGTCATTTTGAAAGATGTAAAGCACCCTAAAATTTCAAATTGCTGGATCACGATAACACGAGTATCTTTGTCGAGAGACTTACAGTCTGCTCGTGTTTATGTATCCATAATGCCGCATGACAATTCTCAAGAGGAAACGCTTGCGGCTTTAAAGGCTTCTGCTGGATTCATTGCTTGTCAAGCTTCTAAAGCTGTCGTTCTCAAATATTTTCCAGACTTGCACTTCTATGTAGAAGATATTTTTTCTCCTCAGGACCATATAGAAAGGCTTCTTCTGAGAATAGCAGAACAAGATAAACAAAATTAACCCATAACAATATCTCTGAACTCCACGATCAATTATGGAAATTGCGACAGAATCTATCGAAGGCGTTTTGCTTGTAGACAAACCACAAGGGAGAACTTCTTTTAGCCTTATTCGTTCCCTTGTTAGGCTAATAGGCGTAAAAAAAATTGGCCATGCAGGGACCCTGGATCCTTTTGCTACAGGCGTTATGGTTATGCTGATAGGGAGAAAATTCACTCGTTTATCAGACATCATGCTTTTTGAAGATAAAGAATATGCTGCCGTAGCACACCTAGGAACTACTACAGACACTTATGATTGCGATGGAAAAATCGTAGGCCGCTCTAAAAAAGTTCCAACTATGGAAGAAGTGTTGGAATGTACGAGCTATTTTCAAGGAGAAATTCAGCAAATACCTCCCATGTTTTCGGCTAAGAAGGTGCAAGGGAAAAAATTATACGAGTATGCTAGACAGGGGTTATCCATAGAACGGCAATTTGCCACCGTAAGAGTAGATCTTCGTTTAGTTAAGTATGAGTACCCACGTTTACATTTCGTAGTTCAATGCAGCAAAGGAACCTACATTCGGAGCATCGCTCACGAGCTAGGCAATATGCTGGGATGTGGAGCTTATTTGGAAGAACTTCGCCGATTGCGTAGTGGAATTTTCTCCGTTGATCAGTGTATTGACGGGAATCATCTGGATGAACCAGGATTTGATGTAGTTCCTCATTTACGTGACGCAGATGGACTTATTCTACAGCCTGCTCCCCGCCTCTGATTCCATAGCATCTGTTACGGTAGGTTTTTTTGATGGGTGTCATTTAGGACATCAGGTTCTTCTTTCTTCCTTGAAACGGTTTCCTGGGAAAGCTGGAGTCATAACGTTCAGCGAACATCCCGAACACACCCTATCAAACTCTCCGCCAGAAGAAATCACCCCCCTTGAGGAACGTATTCGATTGTTGGCGGATTGTGACATCGATTATCTTGCGGTTCTTCCTTTTAATCGAGAAATAGCCAATAAAAAAGCTGAACACTTTATTTTGTCCATTTATAAAACGCTTCGCCCCTCGAGAATCCTCTTAGGATATGATTCTCGATTAGGAAAAGACGGCCTAGGAACAGCGCAGACATTAAAACCCTTTGTTTCTTCTTTAGGGATGTCTTTGGAAGAAGTTCCTCCCTTGTGCATTGATGGGACAATTGTATCTAGTAGAAAAATTCGGCAATTTCTACGAGAAGGAAATCTCCTTTCGGCAGAAAAATTTTTAGGCAGACCTTTTTCCTATACCGGAATCGTCTCTCGCGGACAGGGAATCGGCTCTTCCCTTGGATATGCAACGATCAATCTACCTCTAACTCACTCACTCCTGCCGTTGGGAGTCTACAGTTGTGAAGTAAAAATTGAGCAGCAAAGCTATCTAGGGGTCATGAATCTCGGTATGGCGCCTACAATACAAAGACGCCAATTATGCTTAGAGGCTCATATTCTAGACTTTTCGAAAGATCTTTATGAAAAACGCGTGACTATCATTCCCAAAAAATTTCTTAGAAAAGAACAGGCGTTTTCTTCCGTAGAGGAGCTAGCTCTTGCTATACAAGAGGATATACGCAAGGCTCGTTCAGATTAAAAGCCTCCCCCGCTTCAATTATGCAGGAACAACATGATATCCCCATCTTGAACAATATAGTCCTTGCCCTCTGCACGAAGTTTCCCGGCTTCTCGCGCACCAGCTCTTCCATTATAGGTAACAATATCCTCTAGGGTCACAACCTCTGCACGAATAAATCCTTTTTGAATATCCGAATGAATTTCCCCTGCTGCTTCTCCCGCTGTAGCTCCTCGAGCAATGGTCCAAGCTCGAGTCTCTTGCGGACCCGTAGTGAAATACGAAATGAGCCCCAGAGTGTTATAAGCAGCGGCTACTAAACGAGATAACCCCGACTCTTGCAAACCTAAGCTGTGTAAAAAATCTCGACGCTCTTCTAAGGGAAGAGAGAGAATCTCCTCTTCTAATTTTACACAGATCGGAACTACGCTCGCTCCTTCTCGGTTCGCTACCTCTCGCACTTTTTGGACATAAGGATTATCCAGCTCTGTTAAAAAGCTTTCATCGATATTGGCGATATAAAGCATGGGCTTTCCTGTAAGGAAAGGATAGGGTTTTAACAAGATTCTCTCTTCTGAAGAGAGCGTCAATGTTCGCACTGGATTTCCAGCTTCTAAATGTTCGACTACACGATCCAGAAGAGGTAACAACTGTCCAACATCCTTTTTCCCTTTAGCCTGTTTCCCTAATTTATCACGAACGCTAGTAGCCGAAGCAAAATCTGCCAATATCAATTCTAAATTGATGACAGCAATATCCTCCTCGGGATCAATTTTTCCAGATACGTGGGTGATGTCGTCATTATCGAAACAGCGCACAACGTGAGCAATCGCATGCGTTTCTCGAATATGTGACAAAAAGCGGTTTCCCAATCCGGCACCACTTGCCGCACCTTTAACCAATCCGGCAATGTCTACAAATTTCATATCTGCATAGATAATCTTTTGACTCTGACTAATACGAGCTAATGTTTCTAATCTAGGATCGATAACAGGGACAACCCCGACATTGGGATCAATCGTGCAAAAAGGGTAATTGCAAGATGCGACCTGCGCCCCCGTTAATGCATTAAATAAACCCGACTTGCCTACATTGGGAAGCCCTACTATTCCACACTCAGTTTGTCCCATTTCGATTACCCAGAAAATTGATTCTTTTTTCCAAGACCAACAAAGTCTTGCTTTTTAACTGCTAAGGGAATTGAGATTTTAAAGAAAAAGCAAGATTAGTGCTAAAAGAAAACTTCTTTTGCCCTAGAAGAACATTACTCACTGCACATAAACAAGATGAGCTCTAACCTCCTTCTTTCTTGAGAAAAACATTTACATACGGTAACTTGCGGAATATTCCTTTTAGCGCTTAAGCAACTGGCCACTTATGGGCGAAAAAACAGAAAAGGCGACCCCTAAGCGTCTTCGAGACGCTAGAAAAAAAGGACAAGTCGCCAAATCTCAAGATTTTCCTTCTGCGATTACGTTCCTTGTGTCCATGTTCATGACCTTTTCTTTAGCGTCATTTTTTGCTGAGCATCTAGGAGGTTTTTTAGTATCCATTTTCAAAACAGCTCCCCAACAACACGACCCTCGCCTAGCCATCTATTATTTAAAAAATTGTTTGATGCTGATTCTTACTGTCTCCCTTCCTTTGCTAGGGGCTGTGGGGTTTGTGGGGTTGTTGATAGGATTTTTAGTCGTTGGCCCCACATTTTCCACAGAAGTTTTCAAACCGGATTTAAAAAAATTCAATCCCATTGAAAATCTCAAACAGAAGTTTAAGATCAAAACTTTCATTGAATTGCTTAAGTCCATTTTTAAAATTTCTGGAGCAGCATTAATTCTCTATATTGTTCTAAAAAATCGTGTAGAGCTAGTTATTGAAACAGCAGGGGTTCCTCCTCTGGTTACGGCTCAAATCTTTAAAGAGATTCTTTACAAGGCCGTTACCTCCATTGGTATGTTTTTCCTTGTTGTTGCGGTGATAGACCTTGTTTATCAACGACATAGTTTTGCTAAAGAACTCAAGATGGAAAAATTCGAAGTAAAACAAGAATTTAAAGATACTGAAGGGAACCCAGAGATTAAAGGACGACGTCGTCAAATTGCACAAGAGATCGCCTACGAAGACACATCCTCTCAAATTAAACATGCGAGCGCTGTAGTATCTAACCCTAAAGATATTGCTGTAGCAATCGGCTATATGCCTGAAAAATACAAGGCCCCATGGATTATAGCCATGGGGGTAAACTTAAGAGCCAAAAGGATTATTGCGGAAGCCGAGAAGTATGGGGTTCCCATCATGAGGAACGTCCCCTTAGCACACCAGCTTTTAGATGAAGGAAAAGAGTTGAAGTTTATTCCTGAGAGCACATATGAAGCGGTTGGGGAAATCCTTCTTTACATCACTTCTCTTAATGCGCAAAACCTTGAGAATAAAAACATTAACCAATTCGATAATCTGTAATGAACAAGCTACTCAATTTTGTCAGTAGAACATTCGGGGGAGACGCAGCCCTGAATATGATAAACAAGTCCAGCGACCTCATCCTTGCTATGTGGATGTTGGGTGTGGTCTTGATGATCATTTTACCATTGCCTCCAGTTATGGTGGACTTCATGATCACCATTAACTTGGCAATCTCCGTGTTCTTGCTGATGGTTGCCCTATATATCCCTAGCGCATTACAACTTTCTGTTTTCCCTTCCTTACTTCTGATTACGACTATGTTCCGCTTAGGGATCAATATTTCTTCCTCCAGACAGATCCTTCTACATGCTTATGCGGGAAACGTTATCCAAGCCTTCGGGGACTTCGTCGTTGGAGGAAACTATGTTGTTGGATTTATTATCTTCCTTATCATCACAATCATCCAGTTTATTGTGGTGACAAAAGGAGCCGAAAGGGTCGCGGAGGTTGCTGCTCGATTCCGATTGGATGCTATGCCTGGTAAACAGATGGCTATCGATGCGGATCTTCGCGCAGGAATGATTGATGCAACACAAGCTCGTGATAAACGAGCACAAATTCAAAAGGAAAGTGAACTGTATGGAGCCATGGACGGAGCCATGAAGTTCATCAAAGGAGACGTGATTGCCGGAATTGTTATTTCCTTGATTAACATCGTTGGGGGCCTCGTCATTGGAGTCACTATGAAAGGCATGACGATGGCTCAAGCGGCTCACATTTATACACTCATTACTATCGGAGATGGACTAGTTTCTCAAATCCCCTCCCTATTAATCTCTTTAACCGCAGGTATTGTAACCACTCGAGTATCCAGTGATAAAGATACCAACCTTGGTAAAGAAATTTCTAGCCAGTTAGTTAAAGAACCTCGAGCACTGCTCCTTTCCGCAGCAGCTACATTAGGAATCGGGTTCTTTAAAGGATTCCCGTTATGGTCATTTGCTTTAATGGCCGTTCTTTTTGCCGTGTTGGGAATTTTATTGATTACTAAGAAAAATGCCCCCGGGAAAAAAGGAGGCTCCAGCTCTTCCACTACCGTGGGAGCTGCCGACGGAGCTGCCGCCTCTGGAGAAAATTCCGATGACTACGCGCTAACTCTCCCCGTGATTCTTGAGCTCGGAAAAGATCTATCTAAACTCATTCAACAAAGAACTAAATCAGGGCAAAGCTTTGTGGATGACATGATTCCTAAAATGCGCCAGGCTTTGTATCAAGATATTGGGATTCGTTACCCAGGAATCCATGTACGTACAGACTCTCCTTCTTTAGAGGGAAATGACTATATGATTCTTCTCAACGAAGTCCCCTATGTTCGAGGAAAAATTCCACCTAATCATGTGTTAACGAACGAAGTAGAGGAGAACCTTTCTCGTTACAATTTGCCTTTCATTACCTACAAAAATGCCGCCGGATTGCCTTCTGCCTGGGTTAGCACCGATGCTCTTGCTATTTTAGAAAAAGCGGCTATTAAATACTGGTCTCCTCTTGAAGTGATTATCCTTCACCTTTCCTACTTCTTCCATAAAAACTCTCAAGAATTTCTGGGAATTCAAGAAGTACGCTCTATGATTGAATTTATGGAACGTTCTTTTCCAGATCTTGTTAAAGAGGTTACACGCCTTATCCCTCTACAGAAACTTACGGAAATCTTTAAACGTTTGGTTCAAGAGCAAATTTCCATCAAAGATTTGCGAACCATTTTAGAATCACTAAGCGAATGGGCTCAAACAGAAAAAGATACTGTTTTGCTCACTGAATATGTCCGGTCTTCATTAAAACTGTACATCAGTTTCAAATTTTCTCAGGGACAGTCTGCTATCTCCGTCTACCTACTGGATCCTGAAATTGAAGAAATGATTCGAGGAGCAATCAAACAAACTTCTGCTGGATCCTATTTGGCCTTGGATCCCGATTCCGTTAACCTTATTTTAAAATCTATGCGAATGACCATCACCCCAACACCTCCTGGTGGTCAGCCTCCAGTGCTGTTGACAGCAATTGATGTGAGAAGATATGTACGAAAATTAATCGAGACAGAATTCCCTGACATTGCTGTGATTTCTTATCAAGAGGTTTTACCTGAAATTAGAATCCAGCCTTTAGGAAGAATTCAAATTTTCTAACCGCGAGGTAAGAAGAGATGACAGCATCTGGAGGAGCTGGAGGGTTAGGCGGCGCCCAAACAGTGAACGTGTCTCAAGCGCAAGCTGCTGCGGCTGCAGAAGATGTAAAAGAGATTATCGGCTCTCAAGAATCTTCTGAAGCCAGCATGATTAAAGGAAATGATGACTTTACTAATCCAGCAGCAGCCCCGCGAGTCAAAAAAAAAGAAGAAAAATTTCAATCATTAGAGGCTCGCCGTAAAACGACAGATAAGTCGAATGCAAAATCCGAGAGCACTGAGGAGAAAGGTGACACCCCTCTTGAAGACAGGTTCACGGAAGATTTGTCTGAAGTTTCTGGACAAGATTTTAAAGGACTAAAGAACGAACTCAGCGATGAGTCCTCCTCAGACGACGTGCTGGAGCTGTTGTCACAAAAATTTTCAGACCCCACCATCAAAAATCTCGCGCTTGACTACCTGATTACGACAAGTCCTCCTGATGGGAAGCTACGAGCTGCTCTCATTCAGGCTAAACAAACTCTTTTCCAACAGAATCCTCAAGCGATTGTCGGAGGGCGTAATGTCCTTATAGCATCCGAAGCTTTTGCTTCTAAAGCAAATACCTCTCCATCGTCATTGCGCTCCCTTTATCTCCAAGTCACCTCTGGTCCCTCTAATTGCTCTACATTACGTCAAATGCTCTCTTCCTACACACCTAGCGAAAAAACGGTTGTTTTAGATTTTTTAGTCGGCGGAATGGTGGCAGACCTCAAATCTGGAGGCCCTTCTATTCCACCTGCGCAACTGCAAGTATATATGACGGAACTTAGTAATCTACAAGCGTTGAACTCTGTAGATAACTTTTTTGATAAGCATACAGGAGGGATACTAAACAACCTGAAAAACGAAGGGTTCTCCCCTCCTCCGTCCGTAACTCCTAAAAATCTTGCTCAGACGTTTTTTAAGTTAGTGGAGGATAAGTTCCCCTCCTCGATGAAAACGCAAAAATTGTTATCCGAGCTTGTGGGCCAAGAAACTACTATACAAACCGAAGTGTTAAATCTATTTTTCCGAGCGCTTAGCGGATGCTCTCCTAGAATATTTCTGGGGGCAGAGAAAAAACAACAACTTGGGACTATTATTACAAATACGTTAGATGCGGTGAATGCCGATAATGAAGATTATCCTAAACCAGGAGATTTCCCAAGAGCTCCTATCTTCCCTCAACCGCATGCCACCGAGCAGTCTATACTGTCAGAGTCTTCGTCTCCGCCAGCAGCCCAGTAGAAATCGCCTAAAAAGAGAGTTTTTATTGCTATGCAAAATCAATTCGAACAACTTCTTACAGAACTTGGCGATCAGCTCAACAGCCCGCTCTCTCCAGACGAAAACAACGCTTGTGTTGTGCGCTTCGGGTATAACGATGTTGCTGTACAAATTGAAGAGGATGGTAATTCTGGATTCTTGATTGCAGGAGTGATCCTTGGGAAACTCCCGGAGAATACGTTTAGACAAAAAGTATTTAAGGCTGCTTTATCCATCAATGGTTCTCCCCAGTCAAATATTAAAGGAACGATGGCTTATGGCGAAATTTCTAATCAACTGTACCTATGCGATCGCCTCAACATGACTTATCTAAATGGAGAAAAATTGGCTCGCTACCTAGTGCTTTTTTCTCAACACGCTAAAATTTGGATGCAGGCGCTTGCAAAAGGAGAGCTCCCCGATCTACATGCCCTAGGTATGTATCACTTACTGTAGACTATGCCATTACTATCTCGCGCCCTACGCATCATCCAGAACTCTCCTATTCGGAAGGTTTGGAACCAAATAGATACCTCTCCTAAACATGGCGTGTGCGTCCCGCTTTTCTCCCTCCATACTCAAAGTAGTTGCGGTATAGGGGAGTTTCTCGACCTCATCCCTATGATTGACTGGTGTACTAATCACGGCTTTCAAATTCTTCAAATTCTTCCTATTAACGATACCGGATCTTGCTCGAGCCCTTACAATAGTATTTCTTCTACAGCTCTTAATCCTTTACACCTATCGATATCCGCTCTTCCTTACCAGGATGAAGTCCCTTTCGCAGAAACAACCCTAAGTACATTGCGAAAACTCTCCCGACTTCCGCGCGTAAATTATGAAAAAGTGCTTTCGATAAAAAGGAAATTTTTTAAGGAATACTTCCGAGTTTGTAAAAAGAAAAACTTAACTAGCCACGCAGATTTCTACGCTTTTTGTGAAAAAGAAAACTATTGGTTGCATCCCTATGCTATTTTTTGTTCCATTCGAGAACACCTAAACTACCTTCCGATCAATCTCTGGCCAGCCACTTATACAGATCTTTCGTACATTGCACAGCACGAGCGTACCTTTTCCGAAGATATAGAATTCTACTCCTATCTACAGTATCTCTGCTTCAAACAAATGAAACGCGTACGCGAACATGCTGATGAGAAAGGCTGCCTCATTAAAGGCGATATCCCCATCCTAATCAGCAAAGACAGCTGTGATGTCTGGTTTTACAGAAAATACTTTTCCTCTTCCGAATCGGTTGGAGCTCCTCCGGATTTTTATAATACGGAAGGACAAAACTGGCACCTACCCATTTATAATATGAAAGCTTTGCAACAAGATGGTTATCGTTGGTGGCAGGAGCGCTTGCGTTATGCGGAAAATTTTTACTCTTTATATCGTTTGGATCATGTCGTAGGCCTGTTTAGATTTTGGGTATGGGATGCTTCAGGACGTGGGCGATTTGAACCTGATGATCCCAAAGATTACCTAGCCCAAGGGCAAAGTATTTTGTCCCACTTGTTAAAGGCATCGTCCATGTTACCCATAGGAGAAGATTTAGGCTCTATCCCAAGAGATGTAAAACACATGCTTGAATCTTTGGCCATATGCGGCACCCGAATTCCACGTTGGGAACGTGATTGGGAAGGCTCTGGCGCTTACACCCCGTTCGATCAATATGATCCTTTGTCTGTTACAAGCATCTCAACACACGACTCCTCCACCTTGGCCTTATGGTGGCAAGAATCTCCACAAGAAGCCCAAACATTTGCTCAATTTTTAGGGCTGCCCTACACCCAATCCCTTTCTTTGCATAATCATACCGAAATTCTCAAACTATCTCATAAAACCTCTTCCATTTTTCATATCAATCTTATCAATGACTACCTTGCTCTATGTCCGGATTTAATCTCGAACGATCCTTTACAAGAAAGAATCAATCTCCCTGGCACCATTTCAAAAAATAATTGGACGTACCGACTCAAACCTTCTATTGAACAATTATCCGTTCATTCCAAGCTAAATTCTTTACTTGAGGCCTTTTTTTGAAGGGTCTAGGTATTTTTATTTTGAACTACATTTTCTGCTTCATTTTCACGAAAACTTCTTCCCGATATATTAAAAAAGGTCTAACATAGTTTCTTTTTGTTATAGTTGCCCTGTCGAGAGATAGTGGCTAGTGAATATAGGGAAGTCATGTCGAAGAAATGTGCACTTACAGGAAGAAAGCCTCGTCGCGGCTATAGCTATGCTATCCGAGGGATTTCTAAAAAGAAAAAAGGAATCGGTTTAAAAGTTACAGGAAGAACGAAACGTTGTTTCCTTCCCAATATGATGACTAAGAGACTTTGGTCTACAGAAGAAAATCGCTTCCTTAAATTTAAGATTTCTGCAGCAGCGCTACGTTTAGTTGATAAATTAGGACTAGATAAAGTTGTTGCGCGAGCTAAAAGTAAAGGTTTTTAGCGTCCCGTATGCATGCTGAGATTTTCTCTCAGCATGCGCATTCTCTACCTGACAAAAGCTTTTTTAGGAAAGCAGGAAGGCTTTTTTGAATTTTTGAATAAACAGACCGCGACGTGTTTTCCTTACGCTCTTTGGTGGATTATCTGCGTGCTCAACAAGAGCTCATAGATGTCCATGTCCTTGTAGATCCTTATCTAGAAATAGCTGAGATTCATCGCAGAGTCGTAGAGAACGAAGGCCCCGCCCTTCTTTTTCACAACGTGAAAGGTTCTCCCTTTCCCGTGCTCACTAATCTATTCGGAACTCAGAAACGTGTAGACCTTCTATTTCCCGATCTTTCCTCTCATCTTTTAGATCAGGTTGTCAGCCTACTGACCTCCTCCCCCTCTTTCTCCTCTTTATGGAAACACCGCTCCCTTCTAAAACGAGGCCTTTCTTCTTTAGGACTACACAAACGACGTTTCCGACCTTCCCCTTTTCTTTGGCGAGATCCCCCCAACCTCTCCCAGCTTCCCATGCTCACGAGCTGGCCAGAAGATGGAGGCCCTTTTTTAACACTCCCTCTAGTTTACACGCAGTCGCCCGAGAATGGTGTTCCTAATTTGGGAATGTACCGCATGCAACGCTTCGATGAACATACCTTAGGGTTGCATTTCCAAATTCAAAAAGGAGGTGGTGCTCATTTCCTTGAAGCGGAGAAAAAACAACAAAATCTTCCTGTCACAGTTTTCCTTTCAGGCAACCCCTTTTTGATCCTATCTGCAATTGCCCCTCTCCCAGAAAACGTCCCAGAGCTAGTTTTCTGTTCTTTTTTACAAAACAAAAAGCTCTCCTTTATAGAAAAAGATCCTTTATCTCAGCATCCGCTTCTATGTGATGCTGAGTTCATTCTGACAGGAGAAGCTCTCGCAGGACAGCGTCGTCCTGAAGGACCTTTCGGGGATCATTTCGGGTACTATAGTCTAACACATGATTTTCCAGTTTTTAACTGTAAACGTTTGTATCACAAAAAGGATGCTATCTATCCTGCCACTATCGTAGGAAAACCCTTTCAGGAAGATTTTTTTCTTGGGAACAAGCTTCAAGAAATCCTTGATCCTCTTTTCCCACTGATTATGCCCGGGGTTCGCGCTCTCAAAAGCTACGGAGAAGCAGGATTTCATGCAGTGGCTGCTGCTATAGTTAAAGAGCGCTACTGGAAGGAAGCCTTACGATCCTCTTTACGAATACTTGGGGAAGGGCAACTATCTTTAACAAAATTTTTGTGGATTACAGATCAATCCATAGATTTAAATCACTTCCCTAGCCTATTAGAATGCGTATTAGAGCGCATGCGCTTTGATCGAGATCTTCTTATCCTTTCAGACACCGCTAATGACACTCTAGATTACACTGGACCAGCCTTAAATAAAGGTTCTAAAGGCATTTTTTTAGGAGTCGGAACACCAATCCGATCTTTGCCCCGACAATACCGAGGCCCTTCTCTTCCTGGAGTCTTTCGCATAGGAGTATTTTGTGGAGGATGTTTAGTTCTAGAAACTTCTCCTCAGGACATAGACATTTCCTTATTACTCAAGGAACCTTACTTAGAGCAGTGGCCTTTAATCGTTCTATCAGAAGACCTATCCAAAACTCTTTCTAGTACGAAAGAGTTTTTATGGCGAACATTCACACGATCATCCCCAGCAACGGACTTGCATATCCCTGTGAGTGGCACAACAAATCATAAGATACACTACCGCCCTCCTATGATTCTAAATGCCCTCATGAAACCTTCTTATCCTAAAGAGCTTGAATCAGACGAAGCAACACAAAAGCTTGTTGCGTCTCGTTGGCATCAGTACTTTTCTTAAAAAAGATCCTCTTTTTTCAAAAAAGACCGTTTTTTGTTTTGTTTTTAATTAAAAGAAAATAAATACACGTAAAAAAATTATATTATTAATAACTATTCATGAGTAGATTAAACACAGCACCTTATCGAGGTGTCAAGGAGCTAAACATAAGCAAATGAAAAAAACAAAACACCTTATTTATAAAATCTCGGTCAGCCTAGCCTCCCTCTTTATCGGAGGGTGTTTATTAAAAGCCCCTGCCCCGAATCCATCCGCAGATACCTTTCAAACGTTTCTTGAATCCCAAGAACCGGTGATTTTTGCTAAACAATGCGGCGATAATATTACTCAAGTTCTCTGTGATGCGATAAATTCTGCTCAAAAAGAGATCTTTCTAAGTATCTATGATCTTTCTATCCCCGCTATCACGACGAGTTTGAAAAAGCAAGTAACAGCGCAAATTCCTGTGTGTATTCATTACCAGCGTATCGCAAAAAATGCAGATTTCTCACCCTCTCCCTACCTTACCCTAGTAGAACATCCGCCCGTAGGAAGAAAACTCATGCACCAAAAAACCATGGCCATAGATGGAGAAACCGCCTGGCTAGGATCTGCAAATTTTACATTAGCCTCCTTAGAAAAAAGCGCAAATCTCATTATTGGATTGAAAAGCCCAGAACTTTGTCATTTCATCAAGACACAAACCTCTGGCCGCTGCTCCATTAATAACCAACCTATTGAATACTTTTCCTTAGATGAAGGAAATTCTTCTGCTTTAGATAAAGTACTCCACCACATTCGCGCTGCTAAGGAATCCATCCAAATTGGCATGTTTGCTCTTACCCTTCCACAAATTATTGGAGAATTGAATTCTGCACAGAACCGTGGCGTTGACGTGGAGATCCTAGTCGACAGGGGATTTAAATCCTTCCTCGTACAACAAATTAAACAGTTGGAGAACCCTAGTCTTTCTATCTATGAAAAAGTAACCCCATACCAACTTCATCATAAATTCGGCATTTTCGATAAAAAGACTCTTATCACAGGATCTGTAAACTGGTCTGAGAATGGATTTCTTCTCAATACAGAAGACATGATTGTTATAGAAAATCTTACAGAACGACAACAACGTAAACTACAAGATATCTGGGATGGATTAGTGAAAGAATGTGCTTTGTATTACTCTCCAGGTCGAGAAGAGGAACAACCCCCTTTAATTATTCCATTCCCTCCGAGCGAGAAAAAACAAGCTGCCTGATGACATCTGCAAGGTTACTCGCATTCTTTATTGGGAAATAGCGATAAAGTCATTTCCAGGATTCCTTCATTGCGAGCAATCACCCAGGCCTCTGCAGCATGAGCTATTGCTTGTGCTGCAGCAGAGCCAATACGAATGGATTTTTTAGTTTTTTTTGTAATCCGTGATCCTAAAGACTTCGAATGCTCCGTTTCATCATCCCAAGACCACTCGATAGTTCCTCCCATCTGAAGTTTTTGAAAGTCCAACCGAAAATGCCGTAGTTGACCCAACAAAACTTTAGTTTGCTTTTTAGTTAGAATTTTAAATCTATGACGTTGTTTTTTTTCTCGATCTTCCTGTTCCGCAATGGCTAACAAAGCCATGCGCAAGGATTCATTACGAGAGATCTCTTCTGCAATTTTTTCTGATATACTCGTAGACTTGCGTTCTTGAGGATCTTTGGCAATCCCTTGAAAGATCATCGATCCATAAGGATCAAAAGGGATAATTCTCACGAATCACCTCCAGCATCCTCTGTTTTATTCGCTTTATCCTGCTCTTGCTCTTGTTCCCCATCCCCTCTGTTATCTTCTGCAGATTCTTGACTATCATCATATGCAGCAAATACTTCTGGTTTTCCTTGTACAGAAAAACGCGAAGAGACACTGAAAGGAGAGGGTGCGGTGAAAATAATCGCTGGATCAACAGCCACATTACGGTATTGATAGATTAACGGATCGGGAGGACCTCCAGGACCTTTACGATGCTCCACAATGGTCTGGTAATCCTCTGTAGAAATGGGGATAGGAGCTAATACCGCCATTCCTAAATGAGAAGGAAACTGATAAGCAGAACTGATTGTATCCTGGCCTACCACCTCTGCTGAAACAGAAATCATCCCAGTACTTTTGTCTTGAATCAGATCTTGTTCCGTATTAGCATCCTGTTCTATAAACGATGCACTATGTTGAACTGCAAAAGGAAGTTCGTTAACATCCCAGGGAGCTTCCCCTAATGGGAACCTGTAAGAAGCCTCTTCATGTAAACTTGTTGTTGGCAAAAAGACTGCCGAGGTTTTTTCCTGGGCATTGAAAGATATACTTCCTAACCGCGAACCGTCTTCCCAAACATCCTCTTTCCTTTCCTTTTTAGCAAAATGGTGCGGGATGGTTCCTGAAAATTTAGGTTCTGGAAATTGTGTAGCTCCTAACCCTTCTGTAGAAGAAGCAACAAAAAAAGCCATTCCCTGACCAGAACTTAGTAGCGCTGCCATCATCTTTGCCATAGCAGCCATCTCTTCTAAAGAGAGCTTCTCTTTCTGCTTCTCCCCTTCTAAAGACGTAGGATCCTGGACCACAGAGTTCACCAATCCTTCCATGGATGCACTTGCCGTCTGATTACTCATGTCGGACACATCCACCATTCCTTCGTTCCCTACAGAGGGGGCTCTACGTAAAAGAGAAGAGGTCTCAATATTAGGATCTAAAAGGGTCGAAACCATTTCACCGCCTAATCGAGCTTCTGTCCAAGCATTAATCGTGTGCTCATTTAAAGAAGCTGCGCGCACAGTAGGATTAAAAGAGGCTAGAGTTGTGATCTCGCTAGCCGATAGCTTCTCCACAGAGACGGGATCATGCAATGTTGCTACTGAGGAAATCGAAGATAGCGAAGTGGATCCTAAACGATTTTCTGTTATGGAAGAAACTCCAGACGTTGTACTCCATAACCCTGAAGCCCCAAGATAAAAATTTTGCATCTCGGGAGAAACTCGATTTCCTTTTTTCTTAACGTATTCCATTTGGCTGGGAATCATGGACATCCCTTCCCCATTGGCTTCAGCCTTACGTGCAGAAATACGCGAGGCGCGTGTCCCGAATCCTATTAGAAATCCTTTAGTACCAGCACGCACCTTAGAAAAACTTCCTTTCAACTTGGCTTTAGGAGATTTCGAAGTTTTATCAAGAGTTTTTTTGTATTTACCCTCGGCTTGCTGCAGATCCGTAATATAATCCGTCTCCGCCCCGGAGCTTATCAAGGCTTGCTGTTCTGCAGCAGAAGTCTCCTTGGCCTGGGATGCTCCAGAAGCTTCTTTAGCAGCATTAGTAGATGCAGCCTGTCTCCCCATCAAAATTGAAGGATCAAAATCCGGTGTTGCAGGAGATACGTTACCACTTCCAAAAACAGACATAAATATTTCCTTAAAAAATAAAAAGCCGGTGAATGGTAACAATAATTTTAAACTGAAACAGTTAATTATAAAAACAAAACTATCGCGCGTTAAAAATCATTTAGACAAAAAAAAACGCAAGGCGAGTATGCCTTGCGAAAAAAACCAAAAAAATGGATGAGAAGGAAAAAGCGGGTAGATGCAATAAAGCGCATCTCTGTAGCCCTAAACAGGCACTCATGCCTAACCGCTCAGTTATAAAGATTTTGGAGATCTTTATGACTAAGCGGTCTTTGGGACCTATATGTACACCCAGGCCCTCCGTCTTTCCATTGTGAGTAATCCCACTGACTAGTTTTTTATTAGCTCTTTTCCCTTAATTACAATTTTACAGAATACCTACCAAAATTATGTACATCCGTCTCTACAAACCCATTCTGATAAGTGAACACCAAAATGTGGTCAGGATTTGGAGAATTTTGCTTATCTAAGAGTGAGTGGACCAGAGCGTCGAACTCTTCCGCTCGCTTTCTAAGAGTCTCTTTTTCTTCCAAGTCCGTGCTATAGTAATGTTTTGGCCCCTTTGGAGTTCTATTCTCGATAGAGCCCGGGAAATATTTCCTGGTCTTACGCCCAATCACTTGCGCCAGCTTACGACTACCTCTTTTTTTCATGAGCAGAAACCAGAATGGTTTTATTTCAAAATATATTTTAATTTTAATTAGAATCGCTTTTTATAAAAACTATAAAACGCGCTCTTCTAATTAAACCCCTTTTATCTTTTCCTCCCCCTCTATTGCCGTAAATCGCTCTATCTTTTATATTCCAGATGCAAACATCTAACTATTGAGGCTCTCATTCCTCTACCCAAAAACCTCCTCCCATCTCTATTCAAAATCTTCTCTGAGAATCTTTCGCGTATAACGCTACTCTCCATTTCGTTGCTCAGTTTTCTCTTGTTTCCCCGATATTTTCCTGAATGGCGGCCAGTGTATTTTGCTCCTTTGGTCGTCACTACTTTTTATTCTCATCCTAAAGAACGCGTTCTTCTTTGGGCAATGCTCTCTGGTCTTCTCTGCGATATGGGATCCACTTGCTTTATGGGTATCCAAGCATTTCTTTATGTAAGCACCTCTCTTATCCTGTACAAAACACAAAAGTTCTTTATAAAAGAGCGTTGGATCTCTCTTCCTTTAATTAGCGCACTGTTTGCTCTTACCTTCTATTTCCTGTCCTACCCTGTGCTTGCTTTTTTCAATCGCCCTCTTTGCTTATACGGAATGACTTTTCTCGCTGATTTACAACATGTAATCTTAGTAGACCTTCCCTACGGCACATTTCTCAGTCTTCTGACTCAAAAAAAGTCTTTCACTCCTCAGATCTAATTCTTTCTCTATCTTCTAATAAGTTTTAAAAATTCATCTGCTTTTGTACACTGGACTGGAGGATGATCTTCTCAGCTTCCTCGAACAACGGATAAAACCTCTTAACTCTGTATTTGTGCATGTTATTAAAGGGCGCTCCAGCTGCTAACTGTATTCTAGCAACAATCAAAGACCAGATTCAGTCCCATTCGGGAGCTCCAGGTCTTGCTGTTGTCTTGGTAGGAAACAACCCTGCCTCAGAAATTTACGTAAGCATGAAAGTGAAGCGCGCCACAGATTTAGGAATGGTATCTAGATCTTACCGAAAACCTTCAGATGCTACCCTTTCGGATATTCTAGCACTTATCCATCAGCTCAACTGCGATGAAGATATCCATGGTATCCTTGTTCAACTTCCTCTTCCTAAACATTTGGATACTCAAGCTATTCTTTCCTCCATTTCTCCCGATAAAGATGTCGATGGCCTACATCCTACAAACGTAGGCAAACTGCTTCTTGGAGAAACAGATGGGTTTGTTCCTTGCACTCCCGCAGGGATTGTTGAGCTTCTCAAATATTATGAAATTTCTCTCTACGGGAAACACGTTGTTATCTTAGGACGTAGTAATATTGTAGGAAAACCTCTAGCAGCTTTACTTATGCAAAAACATGCCGATACGAATGCTAGTGTAACCGTCCTTCATAGCCAGTCCGAACATATCTCAGAGATCACGAGAACTGCAGATATTCTTGTTTCCGCCATTGGTGTACCTCTTTTTGTAACCCGAGAAATGATCTCTGAAAAAACCATTGTGATCGATGTGGGCACGTCAAGAATCCCCGCAGCTAATCCTAAAGGGTATTCACTTGCTGGTGATGTAGATTTTAATAATGTTGCGCCAGTTTGCCAGGCAATAACTCCTGTCCCCGGAGGGGTTGGCCCAATGACCGTTGCCCTGCTAATGAGAAATACATGGGAAAGTTTTTCACGTCATACGTGCTAATCTGTGCTCTGTTCTTGATTCAGGCCTGCTCTCCTCCTTCAAAAACAACTTTTGAAGGAGTCCGCATGACTATCCCTTACCGCATTGTATTTGGAGGAACGCTCTCCCCTCACCAAGTAAAACAGGCTCAAAAAGAAATCGATCGCGTTTTTAACCACATTGATCAGATATTCAATAATTGGAATCCTTGCTCTGAAATTTCGCGCATTAATCGAGCCGACACAAGCTCTCCTATCCCCTTATCTCCAGAGCTTTTTTCCTTTTTATGTGAAATCGACCGATTTCATACCATTTCTGATGGACGTTTTGATCCCACATTAGGAGCCTTAAAAAATTTATGGTTGCTTCACCTGAAATCCCAAACACTCCCTCCTCAAGACCTCCTTCAATCTTACAAGCAGAACACAGGCTGGCATCTACTCTCTCTTGATAAAACCCAGCAAACGTTAAAAAAACTGTCTCCACTTGTCCAATTAGATCTTTGTGGAGCCGTCAAAGGATTTACAGTGGATTTATTAGGACTTGTCTGCTCCCAATTTTGTCAAAATTATTATGTAGAATGGGGAGGAGAAATCAAGGTCGCTGGGAAGCACCCCTCCGGAAGACTTTGGGCCGTTGCTTCATCAGCAACGCCTAAGATTCTTCAGCTTAATAATCACGCCATCGCGACAAGTGGAAGCCAATACCAGAAATGGTGTGTGAATAAAAAAATCTATACACACATCCTAGATCCCGTAACTGGCACCCCTTTAGAAGAGAGTCGATATCCTATCGTAGCAGTGTCCGTGATTGATGAAAGTTGTGCTTTCGCAGATGCCATGGCTACCGCATTGACGACCTTTCCCTCTAAGAAAGAAGCCCTGGACTGGGCACAAAAGAAGGGGCTTTGCGTCTATATTACCGATAAGAATGCTTCATAGCAGCAGACAATTCCCGCTTCTTCTCTCTCTCAATTATAGCCTGCCGCTTATCATGAGCTTTCTTCCCTCGGCAACAACCAAGACGAACCTTAATAAACCCCTTAGAAAAGAAGAGGCTTAAAGGCACTATCGTTAGTCCCTTCTGAGAAATTCGGGAATCTAACTTTTGAATTTCATACTTGTGCAAGAGAAGCTTACGCTTACGACGCTCTTCATGATTATAGATATTCCCAAAACGATAAGGCGCTATACTAGACTGTAACAACCAAGCTTCTCCTTTTGAGATCGTTACATAAGCATCGCTCAGATTTCCACCATGGTCCCGCAAAGATTTGATCTCTGTTCCTGTTAAAACAATCCCTGCATCAAACGTCTCTAACACTTCATAATTGTGAAAAGCTTTACGATTCGAAACGATTTCCTTAACGCCCATGTTTTACCTCTTGAAAGCTAGAGTTAGTATAGCAAAAAGGTTTTCTTCTTAAAAGAACGGTTGTACTTCTTCCCTTTCCCAAAGGATTCGTCCTTTGTCATTGATAATAATCCTAAACTGCAAGTACCATTTGGATTTCCGCCTTCAAGGAGCTATTGCCTAAGCAGTCTTTTGTCAAGACATTTTTTACTGAGACCTGCTCCAGGAGACGACTTGTTTGCCTCCGTGCCATGAAGCTCGGTTATTCATTCCAAAAAGACTTACGTGATTACAGGAAAATCATGAAATTCGTTATTTCCCGCAATGAATTAGGAAATCTGATTAAAAAAGTTCAAAATGTCGTTCCACAAAGTACTCCGATCCCCGTATTGACCCACGTACTTATAGAAAGCTGTAACGACGAATTGGTCTTCACTGCTACAGACCTAACTGTCAGCACCCGATGTGTTGTTAAAGCAAAGGTTTATGAGTCTGGATCGGTAACAATACCCTCTCGACGTTTTTTTCAACTGATTCGAGAATTAACAGAGGCTAATATCGAAGTAGCAGCCCAGTCTGGAGAGATGGCAACGATTACCTCCGGTTCCTCTTGTTTCAGATTATTGAGTATGGGGAAAGAAGACTTTCCTATGCTGCCAGACATGCAAAATGCTCTCCGCTTTACCCTCGATTCTGAGCAATTAAAAGACATGTTTCAAAGAACATCTTTTGCAGTATCCCGAGAGGAGAGCCGCTACGTACTCACGGGGGTTTTGCTTTCTATTTCCAACGGTACGATGACTGTTGTCGGAACTGATGGAAAACGTTTAGCAAAAATCGACACAGAGATTTCTTTAGATCCTAGCTTTTCAGGAGACTACATTATTCCTATCAAAGCAGTCGAAGAAATCATTCGTATGGCTTCAGAAGACTCCCAGGCCACCATCTTCCTGGATCAAACAAAAATTGCTGTAGAATGTGGGAATACTCTTTTGGTGACCAAGCTTCTTTCCGGCGAATTTCCTGATTTTTCCCCTGTTATTTCTACTCAGAGCAGCGTTCGCCTAGACCTTCATCGTGAAGAGCTGATCTCCCTTCTTAAACAGGTAGCCCTTTTCACAAACGAGTCTTCTCATTCTGTGAAATTTAGCTTCTCGCCAGGAGAACTCACTCTAACAGCGAACTGTACGAAAGTTGGAGAAGGGAAAGTAAGTATGGCTGTGAATTACGCAGGAGAAACTCTGGAAATTGCCTTCAATCCCTTCTTCTTTTTAGATATATTAAAACACAGCCGTGATGAACTTGTTCAATTAGGAATCTCTGATTCTTATAATCCTGGAATTATTACAGACTCCACGCGCAGTCTGTTCGTCATTATGCCTATGAGATTGCACGACGATTAATGCGGGTTTTCTCTTTATTTCTTAAAGATTTCAGAAATTATACAGAGCTTCGTCTAGAATTCGGACCGGAGATGAATGCAATCTTCGGTCTTAATGCTCAAGGAAAAACAAATCTTCTTGAGGCGCTATACATTTTATCTTTAGGGCGCTCTTTTCGAACAAACCGTTTGACCGAGGCTATACGCTTTGGAGCGCCTCACTTCTTTATAGAAGCTGTTTTTTCTCAAAATCAAGTTTTTCATACGCTTTCTATTCAAGTAGATAAGCATGGAAAAAAAATTCTTTTTGACGGAGCCCCTATTACCAAATTATCTGAGCTTGTGGGGTTATTTCCTGTTATTCTTTTTTCTGTAAAAGATACGGCTATTATTGAAGGGCCTCCAGCAGAACGACGTCGGTTTCTGGATCTCTTACTGGCCCAGGCCTCAGAAAAATATACAGAGCAGATTTCTTTGTATCATAAGGCTTTAGATCAGCGCAACGCTTCTATTAAAACACACAATCTCAAAACTATTGCAGCTTGGAACTCGCCTCTTATTGCTTATGGAAGTCTTGTGGCATTTTTACGCTATGAGTGCACTAAAAAACTGAATCGAATTTTTCAAAATCTTTGGGATAATACATTAAAAGAAACCTTATCTCTTCATTATGAAAGTTCTCTTATCACTACAGACTCTCCCACACTGAATGCTATTGCAGGTAATTATTACGAACAGCTTCGAACGGCTAACGCTAAAGACCTTGAGCTCGGCTATACAACAATAGGGCCTCATCGAGATGAATTGATCATTAAGCTCAATAATCTCCCTGTGGCTAAGTTTTCTAGCGAAGGGCAAAAGCATTCTCTTCTAGCCATTCTTCGATTTGCAGAATGTATATATTTTCAGGAAGAATTTCTACTTCGACCGCTTTTGTGTATGGATGACATTCATGCTTGTCTTGATCAAGATCGGTTAAAACAACTGTTTCAGCTTTCGGCCTCTTTAGGACAGACAGTTACAACCTCTACAACCTGCCCTGAGTCTCTTAGTGCCGAGTCTTTCATTTTTCATGTTGCACAAGCGCGAGTATCGCTTGTCTCCCCCCATTCCTTATAAATTTTTTGCTGCCATTATTATTTAAACAAAACAAAGTTTTTCGTTTTATTTTATTAATAAAAAGTTATTTATATCGCATACAAAACAAACTCGAATAAACACCTGTTTTTAATAAAACAAACTTATTTAAAATAGTATTAATCGGTGTTGCGAAATGAAGAATTTTTTATTAACCATACTCTTTCTATTAATAGGAACCCCCCTACTAGCAGATCCTGCTGTAATTCAAACTTTAACATCCGGGGTTGCTGGGGTCTCTTCGATACGCGAAGAAAAAGAATCTGTTGTGTGCGTTCACGCATTCCTACGATCTTATAGTTCGCTAAAACCTATCGGTCGAGTTCTGGAAAAAGAAAATTATGATGTTTTCATTTGGAACTACGAAACGCGAAAATTTACTTTAGAAAAACATGCGGAGCATCTTATCCGCTTGCTCAATAAAATTGCAGAGCTGAAGCCTGGCGTACCCATTAATTTCGTCACCCACTCTGTGGGAGGAGTTATTGTTCGCGTAGCATTAGCACACCCAGACTGTCCTGAAGAAGCGAAAAGAGGTAAAGCTATCCTCATGGCGCCCCCTAATGCCGGATCGACATTAGCAAGACGCTATAGTCGAAGCTCTCTAGTACAATTCGTTTTCGGAGGAAAGCTTGGGATGCAGCTCCTAACCTATAGCCCGGAGCATATGTTGAACGTGGCAAAAATGCCCTCTACCGTTGATGTCTTAGTATTAAGCGGAAATAAAAAAAGCAAATTTCTTCCATTCCAACTGGAAGAAGATAATGATGGGAAGGTTTGTGTAACAGAAACAAGACTGGACACACCACACCAAAATTACATTATTGATGCGAACCACACCTACATCATTACCAATAAGACTTCTCTTTTCCTAATGAGGGAGTTTCTGCGCAACGGCAGCCGAAGTCATGTGCTTAACCAAGTCCCCGAAGAAATAGAGGTTAGCATGAAACAGGCCCCTAAACCAACAGCAAACAAAGAAAAAAGCAAAGACATTTACATCATTCACTGTTTCGGAGCCCACCCCTATAGCCTTTATGGATTCCCTAAAAGCAGAACCTCAGCTAATGAAAACCCTGGAAAGGTCTTGGAAAGTCAGGAATACAAAAAATAGAATCAGCAGAATCATAAACGGGATTAATCCTTTTTCAATGAGTCGCATATTCAGCCTACGTCTGGAAAGAATTTCCCAAAGACATAAAAGGATATACCCCCCGTCTAAGACTGGTATAGGGAGTAGATTCAATACAGCTAAATTTATGCTAATTAACCCAATCCAAGATAAAGCTTCAGGGACTCCCATAGACCATCCTGTGTGCAAAATACGCACAATTCCCACAGGACCTGATAGCCACTGAGGACTCAATCTCCCCATTCCTAAGGCCTTTACCGTTTTTAAGCTATCAGCGACAGATTCCCCCATCAGGGTTAAAGGAGCAGGATTATACTGAACCGCCAAATCTTTAAGAGGAATTCCTAAAGAAATGCGCTGCTTTTCAGCTTCTATTCTTTCGAGATAATAGCGTCTTTCATGCTCATCCCGAAATTTAGAAGCAAGGGCTCGCTGTTGATCCAATAATTCTTCAGAATAAATATGTACCCAAGGTCTAGGCTGTATTCGAGATACCAAACGATACGCCCCTAGGCGAGAAACCTCTCGCTCTTCTCCAACAGACTCTGCGATACGCAAAAGATCGTCCATATCATAAGAGTCAATGAACGCTTTGTCTGCATCTTTCTGATTTAAAATCGCGAGCTGTTCTGAAGACATTTTTTGAAAGATTAAGGAAACCCTATGGTCTTGAACAAGGCGTAAAATATCTGCATTGCTCATAACAGGGATGCCATCCACAGCAACAATTTTATCTCCTAATTCTAGCTGGTAATCCAGAGATCCCCGGTCAGTGCTTAGAAGGTTTATTTTACTTTCAACAAACCCTTCGCTATTAATGACATATGGCAACATATATAGCGAAGCCCACTTCCCTTTCAATCCAGCTTCATACTGGCAATCAATGAGCTCATTCTTAAAGTAAGAAGTCAGTTGCAGATCTCCAGCTAAGACCCTAGCTTGACGAATAAATACAACCTCACCACCTTGACGCTCAACTCGCAAAAAAGCTTTCTTTTCGTTGAGCATTTGAGAGACCTGTGCACCAGAAAATACTAAGGCCCCATCCATCCATACTAAACGATCCCCCTCAGACAACCCTGCGTCTATCAGAGGAGATTTTTCCGGCAAAGGCTCAGATCCCCGATACAGTAGGTAGCTGGCCCCTAAGCAAGGGACTCCCTCGATGGTAGGATCAAACGGCACATCCAACGAAAAAGCTTTTGCGTCGGAGAAGTAGGCTGGATGCTCTCCCTGTAACAGAAGTTTTCTATCAAGCAAAGCAGAAGAGAACGCCATTTTATTCCCAGAATAGACTTGCCCATTGCAGAAAAAGATGCGATCTCCTGCGCTCAGTCCTTTTTTCTCTAAAGAAGGATGAACCCACCCGACAACACTCGTGTGTTCAGAAAAAGATTTTGTTCTCCCTCCCGCAAAATACAAGACCCCAAAAGCAAAAAGAGCCACCAGTATATTGGCTAGAGGCCCTGCTGCTAAAACGAAGATGCGTTTCCAAGCAGACTTACTAAAAAAACCTCCAGGGATATCGTAAACCGTCTTTTCCTTATCAATAGAGCATTCTTTATCATGCCGGTCCATACCTTTGATCCGAACATATCCTCCAAAAGGAATAGCCCCTATCCGATATTCAATGCCCCCTTTTGTTCTTCGAACAAGCGCTGGCCCAAACCCTATACTAAAACTTTCTACAGTCATTCCTACAGCTTTCGCTGCCAACAAATGGCCAAGTTCATGAATTAAAATCAAAAAACCTAGGGCCAGGGCTGCAAGAACAAAATATATTATCGTCATACTCTATACCTGGATGATCAACGTTCTAAACTGGCTTTAACCCTCGCTTAAAACAGCTGCTATACAGGCCTCTATAAGGAAGCCTAAGATACTACAAAACGCTTAGCACAATAAGGAGCCGCCCCTATACTACACGAATCGTTTTTTTCCGCACCACTATCGAAAAAAAGACCATCTAACGCACATAGAAACAGTTAACACTCTCGAGCAAGCGCTCTGGCTTCTGAGTCTATCTGCAAAATATCCTCTAAAGATAAACAAGATTGCACTCGATGGCCATCCACAAGATCTTGTAATTTAGGAACAATTTGATGCCAAGCAATCTCTCCAGATAAAAACCGTTGAACTAAAGCCTCGTTAGCTCCATTAAAAAAGCACCCCATAGAGCCTCCCTCATGAAGCACTTTTTTTGCTAGCTGAACACTTGGAAATCTTTCTTCGTCAATAGGCAGAAACTCTAAAGTTTGCTGTGTCAGCCAATCTAACTTCGAACTTACCGGAGGATAACGATCCGGATACGTCAGGACATGTTGTATGGGGAAAAGCATGCTAGGAGGATTCATTACAGAAAGGATCGTTCCATCGCAAAACTCTACCATTCCATGAATAAGGCTTTGGGGATGTATGACAGCATCAATCTCTACATCCTGTAATCCGAATAACCAAAAAGCTTCAATGATCTCTAATCCCTTATTTACTAAGGTCGAAGAATCTACCGTAATCTTTGGGCCCATATTCCAAACAGGATGTTGCAAAACCTCTTGTAAAGTAACTCGTTGCAACTCTTCTTTCGACTTATCTCTTAATGGTCCTCCTGACGCTGTTAAAAGCAATTTTTTAATTGTAGAAGGCTCTCTCCCCTCTAAACATTGGAAAAGGGCATTATGTTCACTATCTATAGGTAGAATATCTACATGATGTTCTTTAGCTAAACGAGTGACCAGTTCTCCTGCAGCTACTAAAGATTCTTTATTGGCTAAAGCCAGTTGCTTTTTCTCTCGGATAGCCGCAATCACAGCAGGTAAAGCATCTATGCCAGAAGAAGCGACAATCGTCATATCTACAGAAGGCGCAGTAGCCACAGAAACTAAGCCTTCTTCTCCTAGAAGGATTTCAACTTTTGGGAAAGCCTTGCGAAGTTCTCTGTAGGTGGTCTCATCACGAACAGCAACCATTCGAGGCATGAACTCTTTAATCTGAGAGATCAAACTTTCTCGATTGCGTCCATATGCAGCAAGCGTTTCAATAACAAATGCATCGGGAATTGATCGCACTACCTGCAAAACCTGCTTTCCTATACTCCCTGTTGAACCAATCAAAGACAAGCGCTTCAAAATACCCTCTTAAATCTTTATGAATCCATTTTTTGATAAAATGATTTACGTTTTTTGACGCAAACAGCTGCAAGAATAACAATGTAAAAAATCAGCAACAATCCTACAGCTAATCCAGAAGTGGATAAGCCAATTCCATAGGCAGACAGAATTGCTCTGGAAAGAGCCGGAGAAAGCAAAGCTGAAAGCCCTCCGAAAACCATAGAATAAATCATCATCTTCTGAACAGAAGAAGCTATTAACTTGGCAATCAATCCCGGAATCAATAAAAAAGCCAATGACATAAGCACGCCAACAGCTTTAAAAGCCCCAACAATAGAAGCTGAGAGCAAAAGCATAATCAAATAATCTATTAATCTAACACGAATGCCTAGAGAGAAAGCAAACACTGTATCAAAAGACACACAAACAAAACTCGAAAAGAAACAGTAAGAAATCCCCAGGTTAATCAATAACACTAAAAATATTGGAACAATATCTGTTTTAGCTAATGCATCTGCATTTCCGATAACTAACTCCGTCCCGACATGAGCATTCCTTGTCAAAAAAACAAGAAGTAACAAGCTTGCTGAAAACAAAAGAGAAAATACCAAAGCAGTACTAGCCTCTTCTGCTACCCTAAAGACATTTCGAATAAAATGAATGGAGGCTCCGGTTAACAAAGTTGTCGAAACCGCAGCTATTGTCAAAGTCTCCATAGATAAATGGGTAAGCTGACGAGTGAATAGACAGGCACATACTAACCCAAATAATATAGTGTGGGAGACCACATTGGCATACATAGCCATTTTTTTTAGTACTAAAAAGGTCCCAACTATAGAACAAGATACTGCCATCGCAAAGAACACAACCACCTGAATATCGTCGATATACAGATGATCATAAAATAGTTTTCCTGAGAAAAGACGTGAAAAAAAGACAATAAAAAATTCTAAAAACGATACCCCATAGTACGGAGAGATACTGGCAACCATCCTACTTTCCTTTTCGTTTTGGAATCTCTCGATGATGCGGATCGTAATCGGGATCTTGAAGTATTTGAGAGAGCTTAGTGTCTAATTCATCGGTTAGAACATGTTCCATTTCTTCAGCAAAATTATGTACTTTATTTTTGTTGAAATCTAACTCACGGACCAAATATGACTCCCATAATCGATGAGCACGAACCAACTTAGCAGCCTTGGCTGCACCTTTATCCGTCAAAGCCCATTGATGCTCCGAACAAGACACTAACCCTTTCTTACACAACCAAAACATTCTAAATCCCGGGAATGCTTTAGATCCAAAATACTCCTGATACCTCTTAGAACGAACAAAATCTCGCATACCTACGCGGAAAATGTTCTGTTCTTGCAAATACCACAAAATTTTCAATAAATGTTCCTCATCTCGAGAAAATAGAAACCATTTTCTTCGAATATATCGCGTCACCCAACCGGTTTTCCAAGAAAAAATTAAACACAAGAAAACAAGTAGGCCTGCAAAAAAAACAACCAATGGCCCAGTTGGAAGAATAATTGCTGTAGCCTTTCCTTCAACAACAGATTGACAGGTAAACGCAACAGAAAAATAGCAGCCCAAAGCTCCACAAATTCCTCCAAAAATACTGGATAAAATGAGTAAGGTGCTTAATTTATCCGAAAGCTGTCTGGCAGACAAAGGAGGCGCAACAAACATTGCTGAAATGAGCAAAATTCCCACAGAACGCACACCACTCACGACAACCAATGAAAGGAATATAAGGACAACAGTCTCAGCTGTACGCGTTCTTAATCCACAAGAATAAGCAAATTCTCTGTCAAAAATAGCTACAGCAATTTGACGATACCACCACCACAGCACTACCGCCGACAAACAAAAAATGACCAACGCCAACCTAGCTTCGGCATAACCTAAAGTAGCAGCTTGTCCATATAGGTAAGCGTTGATCTTATTGTACAAAAGAGGGCAGCAATCTTTAACATAACTAACAAGAATGACCCCTATTCCAAAGAAAGAAACCAAAATAAAACACAAAGCAGAATCTTTGTGCATACTGAGTCTTTTTTCTAAAAAAGAAATCCCCAAACATCCCAGAATAGCAGCCAAACAACCAAAAAAGATAACAACCCACAAAGAATCTGCGAACCAAGATACTTTGTGGGAAACAAGCGCTCCTATCAAAAGACCGGGATAGCAAGCATGCGAAAGACTTTCGCTTAACAAGGGTCGTCTTTCTACCAAAAGAATCGTCCCCCACAAAGCTGTCGTCATGCAAATTAGCGACACCGCTAAAAAACTAGAAAGAAAGATTGTATCTTTGAATATACAATTAAGCATTTAACAAGATCCTTGATACTTTCCTCTAGACAGTTTGAGCGTGTAATCTAAGAGCTCAAGTTCACACCCATAAGCCTGAAAAATAGATTCCTTAGTTAAGCACTTCTCTACACTTCCAGAGCACACCAGATGTTTATTTAATAAAATCACATGATCAAAAAGTTTCCGAACATTACTCAAGTCATGATGAATGACAACAACCGTTTTCCCTTCTTTTTTAAGATCCTGTAAAACATCAACTACCATTTGGTAGGACGCCATATCGATAGCAGAAAACAGCTCATCCATTAGGTACAAATCGGCTTTTTGCATTAATGAGCGAGCCAAAAAAGCTCTTTGCTGTTGCCCTCCAGAAAGCTTCCCAATCTGCCGATTGGCGAAAGCTTCTAACCCAACCTGTTCCAAGATATTCATAGCTTCTCGTCGATCTTCTGCAGAAATACGGTTCCACATACCCTTATAGCCGTAACATCCCATCAACACAAGATCAAGAACCGTCATTGGAAAATCCCAATCCACACTAGCTCTCTGAGGCATATAGGCGATTTTTTGATGCACCTTAGCGAACTTTTGCCCAAAAAACAAACTTTGGCCAGAGGAAGCCCGGATCAAGCCTAAAGAAGCCTTTAGTAAAGTACTTTTTCCAGCTCCATTCGGCCCAATAACCGCCGCCATAGCCCCGGCAGGCAAAGAAAAGGAAACATGACACAAAACATCTGTGTGATCATAGTTAACACAAAGGTCCTCTATAGCCCAAGCAATCGTATTATCCTTATTCAAGAATAGTCCCTCCTAACTCTTCCGTAATGGTACGGACATTATGCTGGAAGGTATGAAAATAATTGTCTTTAACATTGTCGCTGTACAAAGGAGCTTTTGCCAAACGAATCTTCTGACCACTTTTTGAGCAGCTAACAATCTTTCTCAACGCATCCTGATTTAAAGTATCCTCAAAAAAAACAACTCCCACATCATTTGCACAGATGTATTCCACCACTCGCATAATATCTCGGATACTAATCTGCGCTTCGGGGGCCAAGCCTTCTGGAGAGATACAACGTAATTTCCAATCTCCGGACTCTCTCTCATCGTCAGAAGATAGGTAGCGACGAGTGAAATAGCTAAACGCATTGTGCCCAGTGACTAAGAAACGATTCTTCTCCGGAATGGTAGCAAGAGAACGCTCTGCCCAACGATCCAGCTCTTCCATTTCCAAAAGCAGCTGATCGGCGTTTTTTTGAAATTCTTCTGCATATTGAGGAAACTGCTGCACTAACACCGTTCCTATTTCTCTCACGGCAGCACTCCATACCCTCATATCTGTCCAGATGTGTGGATCAGGGAAACCATCTTCTTTAAGGAGATCGAAAACTTTTTTATCCAGCAATCTAGATCCTAAGTCTACGACTTTGGGATTTCCCTCTAAATGTTTCCGCAAACTGGCTGAATGCTCCAATCCTAAACCATTACAGAAAATCAACTGACTCATCACCATTTGATCTTCATCACCTTTGACCATCTCATAAGAGTGCGGATCTATTGATCCATCGATCAACACGATATTCTTAACTCGATCCCCCGTTATACGCGAAACACAGTCATAGATCATGCGATTCATAGACAAGACATGGATTCTTGTATCGATAGGTTGCCGTCCCTTATCAGAAGAACAACCATTTACTATCAAACACCCCACCAAACACAAGAGCCCCCCAATAATATGCTTACAGGTTCTAACAGAAAAAAAAGACATATAGCCCCCAGATAATTAACACGGGAAATCTCTCTAAAAGTTTCTCGTTATTTTTCTTTAAAAACGCTAAAAACTTGCCTTCTAATACAGCCACTGGTATCGGACCTGGCCCATCACTACGCTGTTATAATACTAGTCTACTATCTTCTTCGAAGTATTCATTACTTTATTACGAGGATCGTTTCTTTTAAAAACAGCAACCGCCCATCGCAAGGGTATTTTTAACAAATATGGATTTATATCCTCAACTCAAAGGAAAAGCTTCTCCTTTCTTTCCCTGATAAGACAATTCTAAATAATTTTAGCAGCTAAGAAACAAGGATTACAAAAGACAGCTCTCCAAGAAAAAAACTATAAAAAGAACATCAGCGATATATTCGTTGCAAGCGGTCTTTCACTACTAATCCACATAACTGAAAAAATTTATGCAAATAAACTTAGAAAACTATCTGAAGTACTTTATTTCTTTTGTCCAAATCAAAAAAATCTCTAAAATGATATTGCGAAAAAACCAAAAATCACTATAGAATCCACCAAAAGATAAACAGTAATTGATTTTTATTTCGACTAAACATTAAATCAAAAATAGACTTAGTTAA
This sequence comes from Chlamydia suis, assembly GCF_900169085.1. Classification (NCBI taxonomy): domain Bacteria; kingdom Pseudomonadati; phylum Chlamydiota; class Chlamydiia; order Chlamydiales; family Chlamydiaceae; genus Chlamydia; species Chlamydia suis. The sequence continues at coordinate 78,970 of NZ_LT821323.1, read as the reverse complement.
CTATTAAAGTTAATAAAGCCAAAACTATCATCTGTTGAACTAGATTTATCCCCAAGGAGCTATTCATGGCTACGGCACAGATTACTATCCAAGAAGAAATAGAGCAGCTCATAACTAAAGCGATTAGCAAGGTTGGAGGAAGTAAAGAGAATGATCTTTGTCGTTATCTCCCAGGGCCAACAGGCGGATACATGCATCATTTTACTTTAAAAAAAATGAAAAATTCTGCCCCAGAACAGCTTCTAAAAATGTTGAAAACGTTTGTGATCGACTCCATTACTCCTAGATCTATTAGCCCCAAACCTAGAGCTCCTCGAGGCTCTAAAAAACGTAGAGATTTTGTGAATTTTACGAAAACAGACATCGAACGCGTTTTAGAATTGGCCCGTCAAGTTGGCGATAAAGATCTTTTAGCTCGATTCAGCCCCAAAAAACCTCTTCCTTCACTGAAGAGAGAGCTTATTCGCTCTATCCGCAATAATATCGCAAGCCAAGAACTTTGGAATGCCTATGTAGAGGCGCTTTCTCAGCCTGCAGAATAAAGTTATAAAAAATTTTTTAAAAGCTAGAACAAAAAATCTCCATAGAGGGCTCTTATTAAAGAGCCCTTTACTCACTAGGCACGCAGCCCTTTTCTATTGCCTTCCGCGACCTTTGATGGTATACTTTTTTCCTAAAGGCTGAAATTCTGCCGTTTTTTTATTCCGCTCTCCTAAGCTCTCCGAGCAGAGAGCATCTCTTCTCCACGCAACCGAAGATTCAGCCGGAATGAGCACTAAGAAAAAGAAGTTTCGTGCTGCTAAAAAATATTTTTAAAGTTTCGTTGATCTAATCAACAAAGAAAAATTAACAATTAAAATAAGCTTTTCAGAGGGTGAAATATGACTCAAACCGCGGAAAAACCTTTTGGAAAATTGCGCTCTTTCCTTTGGCCGATACATATGCATGAGCTGAAGAAAGTTCTGCCAATGTTCCTAATGTTCTTCTGTATTTCATTCAATTACACGATTTTGAGAGATACAAAAGATACTCTTATCGTTACAGCACCGGGATCTGGAGCAGAAGCCATTCCTTTTATTAAGTTATGGCTGGTTGTCCCTTCTGCTGTTGTGTTCATGCTTATCTACGCCAAGTTAAGCAACATTTTGAACAAACAGGCTCTTTTCTATGCAGTGCTTTCACCATTCGTTGTATTCTTCGCACTGTTCCCTGTACTGATATACCCTTGCCGCCATATTCTTCACCCCACAGCTTTTGCTGACACACTACAATCTATCCTTCCTTCCGGATTCATGGGCTTCATTGCGATGCTCCGCAACTGGACATTTGCTGCGTTCTATGTACTTTCGGAACTGTGGGGAAGCGTTATGCTCTCTTTAATGTTCTGGGGCTTTGCGAACGAAATTACTAAAATTAGCGAAGCTAAGCGTTTCTATGCTCTTTTCGGAGTTGGAGCTAATGTCGCTCTTTTGGTCTCAGGTCCAGCTATTGTTTGGTCTTCTAAACTACGAGCAAGCTTCTCAGAAGGCGTAGACCCTTGGGGAGTAACTCTGTATTTCTTAATGGCCATGTTTCTGTGTTCTTGCGCCATTATCGCGGCTTGCTACTGGTGGATGAACCGCTATGTGCTTACCGATCCTAGATTCTATAACCCAGCAGAGCTAAAAGCTAAGAAATCTAAACCTAAGATGAGCATGGGCGAAAGCTTCTCTTATCTGTTAAGATCTCCTTACATGCTCCTTCTCGCTCTTCTCGTTATTTGCTACGGAGTTTGCATTAACCTCGTTGAAGTAACTTGGAAAAGCCAGCTTAAAATGCAATTCCCTAATCCAAATGACTACAGCGCATTTATGGGGCAATTCTCCTTCTGGACCGGAGTTGTATCTGTTATCGTTATGCTCTTCATTGGAGGTAACGTCATCCGTCGCTTCGGCTGGTTGACTGGTGCTTTAGTCACACCTATCATGGTCCTTGTAACAGGTGCAATCTTCTTTGCTCTCGTTATCTTTAGAGACCACGCAACAGGGTTGGTTGCAGCTCTTGGAACAACACCTCTAATGCTAGCGGTTGTTGTTGGAGCAATCCAAAACATTCTTTCCAAATCAACTAAATATGCTCTCTTTGATGCGACAAAAGAAATGGCTTATATCCCATTGGATCAAGAGCAAAAAGTCAAAGGGAAAGCTGCTATTGACGTAGTGGCCGCAAGATTTGGTAAATCCGGAGGATCTTTGATCCAACAAGGACTTTTGGTTGTTTGCGGAAGCATTGGTGCGATGACTCCATTCCTAGCTGTTGCGCTCTTTGCCATCATCATGGTTTGGTTGACATCCGCAACTAAACTTAACAAACTGTTCTTAGCTGCCTCAGCAGCCAAAGAACAAGAACTAGCAGAAGCTTTAGCGGCAACCGAGAAGGAAACTTCTTCGGCAGCTAAAGAATCCTCTCCTGCTGTAGAGGGTGTTTCTTAAGATTCGCAAGAAATGCTCTAAAAAAAGAGCCTCGCCCGATTTGGGCGGGGCTTTTTTTTTCCTTTAAAAAAAGCCCTTTGTTTTTAAATCTCTTCCAACTTCTTATTAATTTTCTCTAGATAGACAACTATCAATTCCGTTAACATGTCCTTTTCCAAGCAAAATTTGGTCAAAAACATTGAAACCATATAAAATCGAGAACATTCGTAATTTTTCTATTATTGCCCATATCGACCACGGGAAATCCACTATTGCAGATCGTTTGCTAGAAAGTACTAGCACCATTGAACAACGAGAAATGCGCGAACAACTTCTGGATTCTATGGATCTAGAAAGAGAGCGGGGCATCACTATCAAAGCTCATCCCGTCACGATGACCTACGAATACCAAGGGGAAATTTATGAACTGAACCTCATAGACACCCCTGGACACGTAGATTTTTCTTACGAAGTTTCTCGTTCACTGGCAGCTTGCGAGGGAGCATTGCTTATAGTAGATGCTGCTCAGGGCGTGCAAGCTCAAAGCTTAGCTAATGTATACCTAGCCTTAGAACGGGATTTGGAAATCATTCCTGTTTTAAATAAAATAGATCTTCCCGCAGCTCAACCTGAAGCCATCAAAAAGCAAATAGAAGAGTTTATTGGCTTAGACACTTCTAACGCCATAGCTTGTTCAGCTAAAACCGGACAAGGTATCCCCCAAATTTTAGAGTCTATTATCCAGCTAATACCTCCTCCCAAAAAACCTACAGAAACAGAACTCAAAGCATTGATCTTTGATTCCCATTACGATCCTTATGTAGGAATCATGGTATACGTGCGAGTAATCAGCGGAGAAATCAAAAAAGGTGACCGCATCACCTTTATGGCAACTAAGGGATCCTCTTTTGAGGTTTTGGGTATTGGAGCATTTCTACCAGAAGCAACCTTGATAGAAGGGTCTTTACGAGCGGGGCAGGTAGGATATTTCATTGCTAACCTAAAAAAGGTTAAAGACGTAAAAATCGGAGATACGGTCACCACGGTTAAGCACCCCGCCAAATCCCCCTTAGAAGGATTTAAGGAAATCAAGCCTGTTGTGTTTGCAGGGATCTATCCAATCGATTCTTCAGATTTTGATACCCTTAAAGATGCTTTAGGCCGTTTGCAGCTGAATGACTCCGCGCTTACAATTGAACAAGAGAGCAGTCACTCCCTTGGATTTGGGTTCCGTTGTGGTTTTTTAGGACTTCTTCATCTTGAAATCATTTTTGAGAGAATTTCGAGGGAGTTTGATCTTGATATTATAGCTACGGCGCCAAGTGTTATTTACAAGGTGGTCTTAAAAAACGGAAAAACACTATTTATCGACAATCCAACAGCCTACCCAGACCCCGCCCTTATCGAGCACATGGAAGAGCCTTGGGTTCACGTGAATATCATTACTCCTCAAGAGTATTTAAGCAACATCATGAGCTTATGTATGGACAAACGCGGGGTTTGCCTGAAGACGGATATGCTTGACCAACATAGACTCGTTCTTTCCTATGAACTGCCTCTGAATGAGATCGTTTCTGATTTCAATGATAAGCTTAAATCTGTGACAAAAGGATATGGCTCTTTTGACTATCGTCTAGGAGAGTATAAAAAAGGCGCTATTATCAAATTAGAAATCCTTATCAATGATGAAACCGTGGACGCTTTCTCTTGTCTTGTACATAGAGATAAAGCAGAAGCAAAAGGAAGAAGCATCTGTGAAAGACTCGTAGATGTTATTCCTCCTCAACTTTTTAAAATTCCCATCCAAGCTGCAATCAATAACAAAATCATTGCTAGAGAGACTATCCGAGCCTTAGCCAAAAATGTCACCGCTAAATGTTACGGAGGAGACATTACAAGAAAACGTAAATTATGGGAAAAGCAGAAAAAAGGGAAAAAACGAATGAAGGAATTTGGAAAAGTCTCTATTCCGAATACCGCCTTTGTTGAAGTTCTCAAAATGGAATAATTTTGCCTCTTAAGACTCCCCTAAAAAAAAGGCCCGGGAAAAGAATCCCGGGCTTTTTTTTGTTGTTATATTTGGGTCGTCTTCTTGGTTCCTAACCAATCCGTATGATAAAATTCCCCGCGAGGGCGATCTCGACGCTCGTAACCGTGAGCACCAAAATAATCGCGCAAACCTTGTACCAAAAACAAGGGCGAATTTTCGGTCCGATATCCATCATAAAATGCTAAAGCTGCAGATAAACAAGGAGTGGCTATGCCTGCTCCGACAGCATGCAACACAGCTCGGCGGAAACCGGCTTCAGAGTTAAACAGAACTTTTTGGAAATAATCCTGCAAGATCAGAGAGTGTGCATCCGCGTTTTTTTCAAAACTTTGATAAATTTTATCTAGAAAAGCGCTTTGTATGATACACCCCCCTCGCCAGATCAAAGCCAGCTCTCCTAAATTAAGAGCCCAACCTTTTTCTTCAGAGATTTGCTTCAATAGCATAAAGCCTTGAGCATAACTAATGATCTTTGCTGCATAGAGAGCCTCCCTGACATCTTCAATGAAAGCCGCAGATTCTTGTGGAGGTTGGTAAAGAAGCGGAACCCCAGGGAATGCCAAAGCGGCTGTTGTGCGCGCCTCTTTCCAAGTTGAAAGATATCGAGCCAAAACAGCCTCAACGATTAACGACATAGGAACCCCAGCCTTAATCGCATCTTCCGCGACCCAACGCCCAGTTCCCTTCTGACCTGCAACATCCAGAATAGTTGAGACAATAGGAGCGCCCTGTTCATCTTTTGTTGTTAAAACAGCCGCAGCAGCTCCCATGAGATAGCTGTTAAGATCCGTTTGATTCCACTCAAAAAATATATTTCCTATCTGTTCAGGAGAAAGATTAAGACGAGATTTCAGAACCTCATACGTTTCACAAATTAACTGAATGTCTCCATACTCAATGCCGTTATGAACCGCTTTGACAAAATGTCCCGCTCCGCCAGTACCAATCCAAGAACAGCAAGGCTTCCCATCTACCTGAGCAGCTATGGATTGAAAAATAGGAGCAATGGCTGGCCAAGCATCTGCATTCCCTCCCGGCATAATAGAAGGACCTTTTCGAGCTCCTTCTTCTCCTCCAGAGACTCCCATCCCGACAAATAAAATCCCTTTTTCTTTGAGATCTATGTAACGACGCTCAGAATCTAGATAATAACTATTCCCTCCATCAATAAGAATATCCCCAGCTTCTAAAAAAGGAAGCAGAGAGGAGATCATTTCATCAACAGGAGCCCCGGCCTTAATCATAATCATGATCTTACGAGGACGTTTCAAGGATTGAATGAACTCTTCGATAGTAGTAAACCCTTGAAGAAGACCGTTCTCTCCATATTCTCTTAAGAACTCTTCGGTTTTCTCAGGACTTCGATTATAGACAGAGACAGCGAACCCGTGATCCATCATATTCAATACAAGGTTTTTGCCCATTACGGCCAAACCGATCAATCCAATATCTGCATTTGGAGCCACTGTCCCCTCCTAATTAAGATCTATAACGTGTTTTTTCTTTTTCCCTTGTGAAAGAAGAATATACCGATCGAAGCGTAAATGAGTTCCATCCAAAATGCTCTGCTCATCTACTAAAGGTTCCTGGTTAATATACAAGCCTTTCTGCTGAATAAGTCTTCTCGCTTCCCCTCTGGAAGAACAAAAGCCTAGTTCCACAACGACATCTAACCAACGTTTCCCTATCACATCTGCTCGTGCTACTTTGACGCCAACACCAGACTGAACTAATGCTGCAAGCTCTGATTCGGTCATCCCTTGTCCCTTGCTAGCAAAAAAGCTCTCTGTAGCAGCCTGTGCTTCAGCCAATCCTTCGGGCCCATGCACATCCTTTACAATGATTTCGGCTACATATCTTTTCACAGCCTGAGGATCACTCTCTAACCGCTTATCAAGAGCAAAGACCTCCTCATTATCAAGCAAAGTAAGCGTTCTCACTATTTTGGGGATTTCTTGGTCTGGCAAACGTAAGAAATACTGGAATAGTTCATAAGGAGGCGTTAACGCAGGGTCTAACCAGATGGTTCCAGACTCTGTTTTTCCAATTTTTTTCCCTTTGCTGTCCGTCAATAAAGGGTAGGTAAGTCCAAAAGCTTGCCCCAATCCTCTTCGACGAATGTAATCGATCCCCGCGGTGATATTCCCCCACTGATCACTTCCCCCACACTGTAAGACAACATTGTGCTCCTTAAAAAGATGGGCAAAATCATAAGATTGCAGCAATAAGTAACTAAACTCAGTGTAACTAATTCCCTCTTCGGAATACACTCGCTGTTTCACTACGTCCTTAGCTAACATTGAGCCTAGACGAAAGTGCTTGCCGACATCTCTCAAAAAATCCACCATACTCAAAGATCCCAGCCACTCAGCATTGTTCACTATACGAACCCCGGGAAGGTAGCTAGCAAGAGCCGACTCAATCTTTTTACTATTATCGAGCACTTGATCCTGGTCTAATAATGTGCGTTCCACACTCTTGCCAGAGGGATCTCCAATCATCCCAGTTGCTCCTCCTACGAGAGCGACAGGGGTAACTCCATATGCCAATAACCGACGCAGAAAGCAAATTCCAATCCAGTGCCCTATGTGCAAAGAAGGCGCAGTTGGATCGAATCCCAAATAAGCAGAAACAGGGGCAGTTACATTTTCTAATCCTGCGGAAGAATTATCCAAGATCCCCCGTTTCTGAAGGCTGTCGATTAACTGTTGCATAAAATCTATCCATATAAACTTATTTAGCAACATCTTATCTATCCCGTTCCTTTATAGCAAGGCAAGCTATGAGGGATGGATTGACAACAAAACGGGTCTTACATCTAAATAAAAAATTGAGAAAACAATATAGAAGAGATTGTCCAGAAAAGCTATCAGAATAAGCTCGACAAGGTGCCTCGCAATTTCAACAGGGCTTTAGAGTGAATTTGGGAAACGCGAGACTCGCTAACTCCCAAAATTTTCCCTATTTCTTTGAGAACTAAATCATCATAGTAATACAAAGCCATTACCTGCCGCTCTTTCTCATCAAGAGAAAGAAGAGCTTCTGTCAGAATAGAGATAGCTTCTTTTTTTCTGATGACATCGTACCCAGTTTCAGCCCGCTCATCCGCTATCCTTTCCTCTAAAGCAAGTCCTTCATCATCATCTTGGCAAGAAAAATCATCATTCAGAGATAAAACTAGCGCAGGTCTAGAGGAGGAAAACCACTGCGATAGCTCTTGCTGTGAAATATTTAAATACTCGCAAAGATCCCCATCTGTAGGTTCCTTCCCCAGCATTTGTCTCAAAGAGTCCATCGCATCAGCTAAGCGATGTGCTTTTTGGTAGACGCTTCTAGGAATCCAATCCTGCTTGCGCAAATCATCAATAATCGCAGCCTTTATAATAAAAAGAGCATAGCTCTCGAATCGCTTGCTTTTTTCCGGATCAAACCGCTCAACAGCTCGGACTAATCCCTCAACCCCAGAAGCATAAAGATCCTCTATCTTCACATGAGATGGCATCCCCGCAGCAAGTCGATGCGCTACGTTTTTTACAAGCGGGAGATAGGCTTCAATTAAAAAATCCCTGTGATGGATTTCTTTAGTTGCCCAATAGAGTTGCCAAGTATCTGCAAGATCTTGAGTCTTCACAAAAAAATAATCTTTCACAAACTAAAAAAATAAGATTAAATCAAATAAAAATTTTAAACAACGTCTACTCTTTCACAATTAATAAACAACTCCTAGCAAACAGCTTTTTAAGACAATAAAACCTCATCAGAAACAGCTCCCAACAGAGTTATCGGCATCTCTTCAGGAAGCTCGCTATGCGCTAAAACTAATAAATCAGGGAAATATGGATCCACAATGCGTTTCAATTCTTTTCTCGTTTCGGCTCCCGTCACAATAGCTCGAAAATGGCCTTCGCTCTCCCGTAATAAGTTCTTCACCTGAGAAACAACTTTTTCATGTAAATCTAAACGAACTTTTTCTTGCGAATCGCGCACAAATTGCTCAACCATAGCATCCACGGTAATAACCTCAAGAACATCCTTTCTATTCCATAAGGATAACCCAATGTGTTTTCCTAAATATTTACGAATAGACTCTACTAATTCCTGAGAATTTTGTGCTTGAGCACCAAACACATCAATAGCTTCGATAATTTTAGGGAATAAATGTAAGGAGACCTGCTCTTTAACAAGAGCCCTCAATAGAAAGACCAAGGAATTTTCCGAGAGTTTCTGCGGGATAATCTCTTCTATCGATAAAGAAACGCCTCCTCGAATTTCTTCAACAAGACGAGCAACGAAACTTTCTCCTATCATTTCGGGAGCCAGCCTTCTCATAGCCTCTACTAAGGCAGAGTAAGAAAGCTCTTTCAAAGCAACCTCCTGCCCAGAAAACACCAATTTGGGAGAAACTCCGTTTACATAATGGACCGCGCTCAATTTGGGGAAGACTACCCCTAATTCCTGATAAATACGCTTACAAGCGTCTTTATATAAATTTTCTGGGTCTGAGCATTCTTTGCTAGGCAGTAGGAATTCTATCCGCTCTTTACGAAACAACAAAGCTTCTTCCGAAGAAGAGTTCTTATACCCCAACAGCAACAAAGCAGAGAATCCTAAAACAAGAGCTTTGGGAGCCCCAGGAATACAAGCTATTCCACACAGAATCAATGCGATAAATAAAAAACTTGGTCTACATTGCTCATAATAGTCTACTAGATATTGCGCTAAACTTTCTTTTTCTCCGACTTTTGCTATAAGAGTGGCTGCTGAACAAGATGTTAGCAAAGCAGGAACTTGACTGACTAAAGCATCCCCCAATACGGTTAACCATAAATCGTAAACACAGATATCTCGTCCAAAAGATAACGCTGCCAGACTATTTACTCCCAACAGCACCCATCCCATGATCGCATCACCTTTGACGAAGCGAAACACTCCCTCCATAGCTGAAAAATAATCACTCTCTTCAAAAAGAGAATGTTTTTTGGCAGAAGCTCTACCCGGACCAACTCTTCCTGCAGCAACATCAGCATCCAAAGACATCTGCTTACCGGGAAGAGATTCTAAAGAAAAACGCGCCCGCACTTCCGCAATACGCTCCGCTCCTTTGGTTACGACAAGAAAATTCACAAGAAACAACAGTAAACATGCCGTAAGCGCAACAGGAATGCTCCCCAAAGAAAAGAAGTTCCCTAAAGCAAAAATTAAAGGAGAAGCCCATCCTGAAGCTAAAATCCACCGTGTGGAAGCTAAATTGAGACCAAGCCGCAGTAGACAAAGGTACAGTAAAAGCGAGGGAAAAATTCTAGCGGAAGCAGAAGAACGCAGGGAGAACACCCAAAAAATGATCGATAAGGAGCAGGCTAAATTAGCACACACCCCAAAATCAATCAGCCATCTGGGAAAAGGGAACACCAAAGTGAATACTATACAGATAGGAATGACTACAACTTTCCATGAACTTCCTTTAAAGTGATTCACTATGTCCCCCCTGATGCTACACCGAACGAATACCCAGCAAAAACATATATCTTCAAGAAGAAGTTCGAAGAATATTTTGCATTTTCTACAACCTCTTCTTGTCGAATATATAGTGTATATGCTAACCTTCTGAGCTCTTGCCTTTTTGATCGGAGTATAGCGCAGCCTGGTTAGCGCGGTTGCTTTGGGAGCAATAGGTCGGGGGTTCGAATCCCTCTACTCCGATTCCTAATAAACACAATGTTATTTTTCCTCTGGAGACCTTATGGCCAAGCTCATCATTTCAGCGGACGGCGAAAATCAAGAGTTTGATTTAGAAGATGGTGCACCTATAGCAGAAGCTTGTGAGAATGCTGGAGTCCCCTTGGCTTGTACAGAAGGAGTTTGTGGAACCTGTGTTGTTGAAGTCCTCGAAGGGGCAGATAATTTAAGTGAATTTTCTGAGGCAGAACAGGATTTTTTAGGAGAACCTGAATCGTCCAATGAACGTTTGGCTTGTCAGTGTTGTATTAAAAGCGGCTGTGTCAAACTTACCTTCTAATCCTAAATTTCGAATTCTTGCGCAAAACGGTCTGTTTTCTTAAACTTTTAAACAAAATTTTTAAGTTTAAGGGTTTATGTTTGCGCCATTATCTGCAATACAGAATGCTGTACGTCATTCTTGCCAATCTCCCACTTTGACTCATAAACAGGCTCTCGTTACTTCACTTGCAACAGGGATCATTTTAGGGCTTGCGGGTTGCATAGTGGGAATCCTTGCCTCTACTACCTCGCTGATCGCGATTTCTGCTCTCTTTTTAGGAAGCAGTCTTCTCGTTGCGGGATTCCTTATTTACCAACATTTTTGCCCTCTAAAAAGAGTAGTAAGGGAACTTCCCTCTGAAGCTATTCCTGAACTCCCCGAGCTCGAAATGCCAGAATCCATCACCCCTCCTCCCTCTTGGACCCCTTCTAAACCAGCATTAAAAAAAACCATAAAAGAGATAGTTTTCGGCTGGAATCGCATAGGATCTCCGAAAATAATGCCTTATTTTCTTTCTTCAGAGAAAATTACCTTATCATTTAGAAACTCTTTGGCACGCTTTTCTGCTTGGAATATCCCGAACACAAAGACACTATTCATTTCTACCTCAGGACACTTTGCTTCCCTAAGACTTAAATCCAATTTGCCTGCGGCAATTGTCAATTTGGCACAATCCATATCCTGCTCTAAAGGCTCAGGTGGAGGTGGAACGAATTATTTACTTTCTTCTGTGCTTACTGACTCGTGTTGGGAAGAGTCTAAACCCCGTTCAGGCCTCTTAGCCCCTGGAGAATGCTCTTCCGCCCAATGGGAAGACCGAGACTCCTTTGTCCCTACTTGGGACCCTGAAACGAAAACTTATAATAAACCTACTCGATTTATCCAAGTACAGGCCCCTAAAGCCTCTATGTATGGGAATAATTCCGGGGATTGTTATAGAATTTGTTTGAAAGCCTATTCAGCTTGTTTTGAAGAAGCCATAAAGCACGATTGTCCAATTATTCAAGTTCCTCTTTTGTCTGGCTTCTCGGACTTTACTCCAAAGGATCCGGTCAAACAAAGGTCTTGGCTAATTTCAGCAAAACTCGCTTTGCTTCATGCGGTGGAGAATATAGCAAACAAATATCACCACAAAGATTTAATTATTGTTTTAACCAACATCCCTCAACCGATTTATTTCTGAGGAAAGCTTAGGGAGGTTTTTCTTCGTAATAAACCTTCCTTTAAATCTGGCCAAATCTTACACTTTTTATGCCTCTAAAATTTTCTAGGATGAGCTGCAATTGGCTTACACAGCCTAACAAAAATTCAAAAAATGATTCGTAGGAGACTTTGTCATGGCAACGCCCTGTTTACAAAAGCCTTTTCGACGTAAGACACTCTCTGTAAAAATCGGAGATCTTTTTGTTGGTAGTGAACACTCTATCAAAATACAGTCTATGACAACAACAGCCACTACTGACGTAGAGGGCACGGTTAAGCAGATCTGTGCTCTACAGGAATGTGGATGCGAAATTGCCCGAGTCACTGTTCAAGGTCTAAAAGAAGTGAGCGCGTGTGAGAAAATAAAAGATCGTTTAATCCAACAAAACGTCTCTATTCCTCTTGTAGCTGATATTCACTTCTTTCCCCAAGCGGCTATGCATGTCGCAGATTTTGTAGAAAAAGTGCGTATCAATCCAGGAAATTATGTCGACAAACGGAATATGTTTACTGGAAAAATCTACTCCGACGAACAATACGCGCATAGCTTAGAACGTTTGTTTGAAAAGTTTTCTCCTCTTGTTGAGAAATGCAAACGCTTAGGCCGAGCAATGCGCATAGGAGTCAATCATGGCTCTTTATCCGAGCGCGTTATGCAACGCTATGGCGATACAATTGAAGGGATGGTCTACTCTGCTTTAGAGTACGTCGAAGTCTGCGTTAATATGGACTACCATGATGTTGTTTTTTCTATGAAATCGAGCAACCCTAAGGTCATGGTAGCCGCGTATCGAGCTTTAGCTCACGAGTTAGACCAAAGAGGTTGGCTCTACCCCTTACACTTAGGTGTTACAGAGGCGGGATCTGGCATCGATGGAGTTGTGAAGTCTGCTGTAGGAATAGGAACCTTACTTTCTGAAGGACTAGGAGATACGATTCGTTGTTCGTTGACAGGATGCCCAACTATTGAAATTCCGGTGTGCGTAGATCTCCTCAAGCAAACCTCAGGATATTCTGAACTCTCAGAAAAAAAAGACAATCCTTTTGAAATCTATCGTTCGGAACAGCTCGCTACTCAAGAACTCTCAAAAAATCTCCCTTGGGGGAATGTTTATGGACTTCTAGTCAAGTTAACCGAAACTCAGCTATTAACTACAGAACCTGCAGAACTCCTCCAAAACTTAGGAGTAGACATAACCACCGGGAAAAAAGACCCAACCGCACCGGAAGGGGTGGTCATCCCTCAAAATATGCGTTCTTCAGCTATTGTTGCTGAACTTGAAAAACATCTTCTTGTTTTTGATCAAGAGGCGGCTCCTATTCTTAATGAAACGAATGAAGAGGCTTGGCTTTCTGAAAAGACGCTTGCTGCCCCATTTGCTTATTTTGAAGTAGAAGATATTTATGAGGCGCGTCGCTTTTTTGAGTTGCGAAAGGAACACTCACAGCCCATTTGTTTGAGCTTTTCTTTAGATCCCAATCTTCCAGAAAATGAAGCGGTGATTGATTTATCGGTTCGTTTAGGCGCCTTACTTTTGGATGGGTTAGGATCCTGCGTATTACTGAATCTTCCGGATTTGCAACTTTCTAGAACTCTAGGATTTTTGATTTTGCAAAGTGCAAATATTCGATCTGTTACTGTGGAGTATATTTCTTGTCCCGGATGTGGCCGAACACTCTTTGACCTACCAGAAGTTACTCAACGCATTCGAGAACGAACGAAACACCTTCCCGGAGGATTAAAGATTGCTGTCATGGGATGTATCGTCAATGGCCCTGGAGAGATGGCTGATGCTGATTTTGGCTATGTAGGATCTAAACCTGGAATGATTGATTTGTATGTTAAGCATAAATGCGTCAAATCTTGTATTCCAATGGAAAATGCTGAAGAAGAATTAATCCAACTGCTAAAAGAGCATGGTGTATGGAAAGAGCCTGAATAGGATACCGATGACAACCGCTTCCAAAGCATTACGAAAGTTGACTTTCCCAGAGCTGGAGCAATTCCCTATCAGTCATGGGATTTTCCCTAAACAAAGTGATGAGGAGGAAGCGAATCAAGCCTCTGATGCGCAGATCGCCGCTTGCCTGGGAGGCAAGGGGTTTTGTAATGCGCATCAGGTACATGGCACAAGCCTCCGCCATGTCACGCATAAGACGCCGAAACGCTGTCCCGCTGACGGGCTGTTTACAACCACTCCATTGCTTTCTTTACACATTTATCACGCAGACTGTCAGGCTGCGATTTTCTACGATCCTCAAAATCATGCGATCGCCAATGTACATGCAGGATGGAGAGGCCTCGTCGGCAATATCTATGCGGTTACAGTTCGTCGTCTGAAAAAAACTTTTGGCAGTAAGCCTCAAGATCTCGTAGTAGCTATATCACCCTCCTTGGGCCCTGATATGGCTATCTATCCAGATTACCAAAAACTCTTCCCCTCTAGCTTTTTCCCTTTAATGCCGAAAGAAAATCACTTAGATTTTCGCGCTGTTGCAAGAAACCAGCTGCTCTCAGAGGGATTATCTAAAAAAAATATCTTCATTTCCGAACGCTGCACCTGTTCTGAGGCAGATACCTTTTTCTCTTTTAGAAGCTGGAAATCTAGCCATCAAAACAATCCTGCCGCGATTCGTCCGCGAAGAAATAATGTGACAGCAGTGCTGCTTCTTCCTAGATAATCTTGATCCTTAAACCAGCTTTTTAGAGAGCAAATAAAAGATTTGGTTGTTCCAGAAGCTCTTTTACATGAACAAGAAAGCCTACGGCTTCTTTTCCGTCTATAATCCGATGATCATAACTCATAGCCACATACATCATATCGGCTATAACGATCGCGTCCTCTTTAACCACAGGACGTTTTTCTATCTTATGCATTCCAAGAATCCCCACCTGAGGAGGATTAATAATGGGTGTCGATAGAAGAGATCCGTAGACCCCTCCGTTGGTAATGGTAAAGCTCCCTCCTTCTAACTCATGAATCGCAAGTTTCCCCTCTCGAGCCCGAGACGCTAAATCTGCAAGCTGTACTTCAATTTCTCCACAGGACAACTGGTCACAATGACGCAGCACAGGAACCACTAATCCCCTATCCGTTCCTACAGCAATAGAAATATCGTAATAATGTCTGTAAACAATTTCATTTCCCTCAATATAGGCATTCACTCGGGGATATTTTTTTAAAGCTTCTACTACGGCCTTAATGAAGAAAGACATAAATCCGAGCTTCACTCCGTATTTGGCAACGAACGCCTCTTGCTGCTCTTTACGCAAAGCAATGACAGGTCCCATGTATACTTCATTAAACGTAGTTAACATGGCAGATTCGTGCAAAGATTGAACTAATCTACGAGAAATTGTCTTTCGAATAGCGCTCATGGTCTCTCGAGTTTCTCTATTATCAGAAAAGGACCGTTGGGCATCTTTCAAAGGAACAAAAGTTTTCCCTTCCGCAGGAGGATCCTGCCGTACCGATGAAGGAAAAGAGATGATTTGCGCATCGCTCTCTTGTTCTACCAAGCTAAATGGCATCTGCTCATGAATAGATAAGGTATCTTGACTCTCCGCTTCAAAAATAGTACCAACAACACTGCCAACTGCTACCGTATCGCCTACAGAAATATTCCACTCTACTCTTCCTGAACAGGGAGCGTAGATCAACTGATTCACCTTATCGCTTTCTATCTCTAAAATCCCTTGATTCTCTTGCACGAAATCTCCGGATGCCACCAAAAGTGAAGCTATTGAGACCTCACTAATAGATTCTGCAATATTTGGAATACGAACCTCTGTACTCATGCTCTACTCTCTACCTATAGAAAACAAAGTTTCCATTAATGTGGATAATTCCTTCTGACTCAAACTTGCCGATCCCGTTGCTGTAGAACTACTCCTAGGACGACAAACGCACTGCAATTTACTGGGGAAAATTTCATCAGTGGCTAAAGAAAAATAACTAAAAATCCCCATATTTTGGGGCTCTTCTTGCAACCACACATAATGTTTAACTTGCGGATACTTACCGATTAGAGCTAATAAATCTTCCAAATACAACGGATACAGACTTTCTACCCGAATACATGCAAACATATGCTCACACTCTTTGGGTAACGAGGCTCGGTAGTCGTAATAAATTTTACCGCTGCAGAACACTAGAACACTTGCAAGATAATTCGGACTAGGTTCCTCAAGAAAAGGTTTAAATCCCCCTTTAACGCCGAATTCTTCAATGGAGCTTACACACTGAGGATGTCTCAGCAACATTTTAGGAGAAAACACAATAAGCGGAAGAGATAGGTCTCGTTTTGTATGCTCTCTAAGAATACGAAAATACTGCACAGGGGTGGAGGGAAGCACTACCTGAAAATTCCAGTCGGAAGCGAGCTGGAGGTAACGCTCGATACGAGCGGACGAATGCTCCGGTCCCTGCCCCTCATAGCCATGAGGAAGTAAAACCACCACATCAGAATGCAAATCCCATTTTTGAATACCAGAAGAAATATACTGATCAAAAATAATCTGCGCGCCGTTAGAAAAATCCCCAAACTGCGCTTCCCAAATGACTAAAGTTTTTTCAGCTTGTTGCGCATAACCATATTCAAACCCCAAAACCGCATATTCAGATAAAGGAGAGTTGTATAATTCCACTCTTCCCTGACTCGAAGAAAGATGATACAACGGAGAGAACGTATCCCCTGTTCGAGTGTCTGTCCAAACGAGTTGTCTTTGGCTAAAGGTTCCTCGAACAGAATCTTGGCCAGATAAACGTAAAGAAAAGCCCTCTTGCAATAAAGAGGCAAACGCGACCTCTTCTGCCATTCCCCAATCATAACCAATATCCCCATTAGCCATGCTCATCCGCTTATTCAATAGAGACTGGATCTTAGGATGTGGCGTGAAATGCTCTGGAATATCACAAAGCTTAGCGCTCACATCGAATAACGTATCTTTGTCCAAAGAAGCATCTACGTTATCCACTAAGAGCTCTCCTGCTGCCATACGCGAGCAATGCATACAAGCTTTGGCATCGAGTTGGTCAATACGCAGATCTTTTAGAGAAGCAAATTCTTGGGTTAAAACTTGCGCGATTTCTTCATCAATTTGATCTAGCTCGTGAGAGGAAATCATCCACTCCGGATGAGCAAGTAAGGTTTCTCTAAACAATAAAGAAACAGGCTTTTTCTTCTTAATTTCTTCATAAAGAAAAGGCGCCGTAACGGAGGGATCATCGCTTTCATTATGCCCGTATTTTCGATAGCAGCATAGGTCAATAATCACATCACAGTGGAAACGCTCGCGAACACGCATAGCGTACTCCACAGCCTGTAAACTAGCCAAAACATCTTCACCATTCACCCTAAATACAGGAATGCCCATCATCTTAGCGATGTCTGTGCAATAAGGAGTGGAACGAGATTCTCGAGGCTGCGCGGTAAATCCTATCTGGTTGTTCACTACGATATGCAACGTTCCTTCTGTCGAATAGCCAGGAATCCCGCTCAATTGGAAGGTTTCGTAAACAACTCCTTGGCCAGATAAAGCAGCATCCCCATGCATCAAAACCGCTAAACAGGATTGTTCCTTCCCTGATTCTCCTTGACGCTGAATCGCAGCTACAGCGCCTTCTACAACGGGATCCACCGCTTCCAAATGACTGGGATTTGGCAATAAAGCCATCATCACATTCTGCTTTGGTCTATTAGCAACGTATCCTTTGTGATACTTCACATCACCAACAGACTGAATCCCTCTCATTAAAGGAGCATCTTCAAACTCCAAGAAAATTTGCCGATAAGGTTTACCAAAAATGTTTGCTAAAACATTTAGTCGCCCACGATGCGGCATCCCCATCACATAACGATTCGTTCCTTGCTGAGCCCCAACAGCAATCAGATGCTCTAACATAGGAATCAAACACTCTCCCCCTTCTAAAGAAAAGCGTTTTTGGCCAGTAAATTTTACCTGCAAAAATTCTTCAAAAGCCACAGCTCTTTTGAGTTCTCGATACCGAGATAGCAGCTCCTCTTTCGTCAAAACCGTCTTCTCTCCCTCCATAAGCTGCCAAATATACTCTTGAATTTCAGGAGAGCAGTTCAGGGTTTCAACCGCAATACTACGACAGTATTTGTCCTTTAATACCTGAATGAAATCTGCAATACGAACAAACGGCTGAGAAAGTAATCCCAAAGAAGGGATCTCCTCCTGTAAATCAAACCCTCGAACTTTCTCCGTAACTAAAGGAGATGCCTCTACAGAAGTTATTGGGGAGATTTGTCCCTGCAGGTACCCGTAATGACGGTATATCATCAAAAGACTTTGCGCTTTCTTCTCTTGTAGAGCCGCAACAACTTGCTCGTTAGTATCCGCTGTTGACCCACCATCAACCTTCCCAACCTGATAACCTTCAAAAAAATATTTCCAAGAAGCGTCTATGGGCTCTTGTTTCTCAAACCGCTCAAATAAAGATTCTATCCAATCGATATCCGATGCATATACGTGCTTAGCAAAATCTGAGTCCATAAGACGAATCTATTTATTGAAGGTGATACTTTTAGAAGCCTCTCCATAACAAAATTTTTATTTTTCAAAAAAAGCAAACTTTGCTTTTTTTTGAGTATCGAGTACCCTGGCCTCCTGACTTCTTGCAAGAGCTAGCAAAGCTTGGCTTAGCAGTTGCACTAATACTTCAGAACGAGTATTTTGTTTGCCAAAATCTCTCCTGATCTATTTGTTTATACCTGCTCACTTTTTGCCCTTCAGAGCAAAAGATGCAGTTACCCTTGGTAAGAAGCAAGTACATTGGCTTTCAGGGGGTTTCCTATTTCAATCATAGTACGGGACTATTTACGAATGAAAAGTGAGCGTTTAAAAAAATTAGAATCAGAGCTTCAAGACCTTACTCAGTGGATGCAACTCGGGCTTGTTCCCAAAAAAGAAATTGAGAGACATCAAGAGGAAATCCGCCTTTTAGAAAGTAAAATCTTGGAAGAGAAAGAGCGCTTGCAACTTCTTAAAGAAAACGGAGAAATCAAAGAATACGTAACTCCCCGCAGAAGTCCTACCAAAACCATTTACCCAGACGGCCCTAGCGTTTCAGATGTAGAATTTGTGGAATCTTCGGATACAGAAGTCGATCTTGATACTAGCGATACGATTGAGATTGACTTAGGTGACGAGGGCAGAGAAGACATCGGAAACGAGCTAGATTACTCCAGCGAAGACGATGAAGATCCTTTTAGCGATCGCAACCGTTGGCGCAGAGGGGGCATCATGGATCCAGATGCGAATGAATGGTAAGATTCCCTTAGCTCTTTACATACACATTCCTTTTTGCTCGAAAAAGTGTCACTACTGTAGTTTTTATACTATCCCGTACAAGGAAGAGCTTATTCGCTCTTACTGCGAGGCGGTTATCAAAGAGGGGCTAAAAAAGCTAGCTCCTCTGCGCTGTTCCCACTATGTTGATACCGTATTTTTTGGAGGAGGCACTCCCTCGTTAGTCCCACCAGCCTTCATTCAAGATATCCTCACAGCATTAGAAGTTCAAACAGCGACAGAAATCACTCTTGAGGCAAATCCAGAAAATCTATCTGAGAAATATATTCAAGATCTCGCCCAAACAGCAGTTAACAGGATCAGCATCGGTGTGCAGACGTTTAACGATCCTTTACTCCGATTGCTTGGCCGCACCCATTCTTCTTCTAAAGCAACTGAAGCCTTCTTGCTCTGCTCTCAATATGGTTTTTCTAATCTATCAGCAGACCTAATTTACGGGCTTCCTACGCAATCGATTAGCGATTTTATTGTTGACCTTCAACAGGCCATCGCTCTCCCCATCCAGCACATCTCGGTCTATAATCTTACCGTAGACCCCCATACCTCTTTTTACAAGCATCGTAAACGCATTCTGCCTTCCATAGCAGATGACGACGCTCTAGCAGAGATGGCCCTGACCGCTGAAAGACTGTTAGAAAGTCATGGATTTGCCCGCTATGAACTTGCCTCTTATGCAAAAAATCACGCAGCCTCTAAACATAATACCTACTACTGGACAGATCAGCCGTTTTTAGGATTAGGAGTCTCGGCCTCACAATATCTTCACGGAATTCGTTCTAAAAATTTTTCCCGAATTTCCCATTATCTAAGAGCTGCACATCACCATCAGCCTACTGCAGAGTCCATGGAAGAACTCCCTCCAAGCGAACGTATCAAGGAGGCTTTAGCCTTGCGTCTTCGCCTCTGCGATCCTATTCCTTTTGGAATGTTTCCCCAAGAGCTTGTTGATGAAATGTTAACAAATCCAACTATACGCTCTCTATTTACCGTAAATAACCAAGCATTTTCATTGAATCAACGCGGACGGCTTTTTCATGATTCTATAGCAGAAGAAATCATGAGTTCTTCTTTTTCATTTTAAAAATAAAAACTAATCGATATTAAAAACTAATAAACTAATCGGTTAATTTTTAATTGAAAAATGAAAAAAACAAAAAAATTACAAAAAATTATTGCATCTACAGTTTTTCAACGGAATACTCCCGCCGATGCGCTATTGAGCGTCGGCTCGCAACAAGTTGCTTCATTCACCAAGCTCAGTTTTCCTAACCCAGCAAAATTAACTGGGGTCGCCACTCCCACTCGAGATACTGATGTGGTTCCTTTACAATATCTCCAAACGCACTATCTATCTAAAAACGATCCTAATCCCGGATACCTTCCTGTTCAAGGAGGAAGTATGACCGGAAACATTAATATGGGAACGCACTCTATCTTTAATTTGAAACAACCTGAAGCCCCAAATATCCAACTACCACAAGACTCAGAAAAACCCACGGATCCTCGCGAAGACGCCGGTTTTAAAGACAAACCAGCTGCTGAACAAGACCAAGAGATCGCGGCGTACAACACAAAATTAGCTGCGTATCAAAAGAAAATCGATGATTACAATGCCGCCTGGCAAGCTTTTTACTCCGAAGCTGCCACAGTAAAATATGTGCAAAACATCGTCAAAGAAATCACTAGCAACAAAGATCTAGACACAGCAATTACGTCTGCCACAAAAGTAGAAGAGAAAATTGACTTAGCCCATAAAACCCTGGGAATTGAGATCACGCAAAATCCTGATGCCCCAGATCCTACGACTATTTCGAATACCGGAGCAAATACAACAACGCCCTCTACTGGACCTACAGATCCAGACGCGCCATCCTATGAAAATCTTCCCTCCATTATTAAAAGTTCTCTGTTTGTGCTAACGCAATCCGACAATACTCTCAAAGGAGATCTGAAAATGACCAACGCTCAGATCTCTAATATCAAAACTCCTGCAGATAACGGAGAAGAGAATCACGCCGCAAATGTTGAGTACCTTAATAAACAACTGAAGCAACCTAAACGAGCCTTTGTCTCTAATACGCTCCCCACTTCTAGCTCTAACTCTAGCTCTAGCTCGATTGCACTTAACAGCGGACACATTCCTTGGATCAGCGCACCCAGTGGGTCCCAGACTACAGAACCCGATTTTAAAAGCTCTCTTGCCGATCAATGCCTGCAAGCCACACAAGAGAACCTCGAAATCAAAACCCCAGGACTCCTTGTCTTATCTGTAAGGGGCACCTGGAATGCTACTAATTCAGGAGGAGGCAGTGGAACTGCACAAACTCCAGATACTTTCCCTATAAGTCTAACTGTTACACCAGACCCTACATCAAGCGGATCGGGTTCCTCTGGAAGTTCAACAACAACGGCAGCCACGCTGACACTCCCTCTGAAACTTCATTCCGGAGAGTCTGTAATGTTACAACTTCCCATTACAACACCTTCCAAAGTGAAAATTGAAACCAACACCCAATCTGGAAGCGGTGGAGGCGGGAGCACACCTGCTCAAACAGCCCTATCTTCCTGGTCCTGGGAAGCTGCGCTGTTTCCGACAGATGTTACTCCTGTAACACCACCACCAACTCCAACACCACCATCACCGGCTCCAGCTCCAGCCCCAGCTCCAGCTCCTTAAGAAAGGTTTTGATTTAAAGGCTGAGCCCTTAAATCAAAATCTGTTTTAAATAAAAACAACATGAAAAATTCAGAAAATAAAGATTACAAAACTAAAATCATGAGCTATAAAAAAAACAACACTTCTTCCTCCCTTTGGAACAATAGCAGAGTGGTTACCAAGGTCTTGTTGAACGTTAGCGAGACTGGTATTGAATCCACTCCTGGAATCATCAAAAATGCCAAAAAGATTACCCAATCCGCAGCCCCTACGGATCCTTCTGATGCAGTCACGCTTAAATATCTAAAAGATAATTACACAAAGGAAACTGATACTAACCCAGGTTTTTTAGCTACGACCGGGGGAACGATGACAGGAAGCATTGATATGCAGGGAAACAATATTACAAACCTTGCTATGTACAAAAATGGTCAACAAAATCCCGTGGATCACTCCGCGATCACTATCAACTACGTAAATGAGCAGGCCGACGCCATCAAAACGAATAACAAAATTACAAACGCCGTAACCAAGTTATCGGATATCGATACGCAGGTAGCAACGTTAAACCAACTGTTAGGTATTACGGATGATCCCGAAGCCGACAACACGACGGCTGAATTTTTGAAAACAAGCGGAGGAACGGTATACGGAAATATCGATATGAGCCAAAATACCGTATCCGATCTCGGGACCCCAACAAATCAAGATACCAAAAGCGCTATCAATGTGGAGTTCGTACAAGCAAAAATCACCTCTCCTCAAATGGCCTTTCTAAAAAACAATGACACAAAGCTCTCCCATGTTGTTTCAGAATACTTTGACTGGCTACAAGATCCCAATCCCGTAGTCGAGAATCCTGCTCCAGATCCTTCTCAACCAAATGCAGGGACGTCTTCTACAACCAACCCCTCGAATAATTCACCATCCCCATCTACTAGAGTAACTACCTCCATCCAAAAATATGCAGCCACATCTTCTGGAGCAACAACACCAGATCCAGATCCCGTTACACCAAATACGACGTTTTCAGAAACATCCCCTTTATGGGAGGAATTCTTTTCCTTTTCAGACAGTTCCCGATCCGCAATGGTTGTTCAAAAAACAGGACTCCTGACCTTTTCTATGCAAGGCTCCTGGGAGCATCCGACCCTATCCACAAACTCTACCCCAGGATCCGGATCACCCCAACCTCCAATTCAACCTACAACTCCAACCCCAACTCAAGACCCAATTTCTTTAGAGCTGACTGTTACCGCCCCACCAGCCCCAGGCACCACTACAACGCCCCCCTCTACACCAACAACAACAGTCCCCGACACTATTACAAAAAAATTTACGCTATCCTCGGGACAATCTTGTACCCTACAGATCCCTGTGCAGGCCGTAGGCTCTATATTAAAACTGAAGTACGTCAACCCCAATAAAGGCTACAACGATAGCCTAAACAATCAGGGAAATGGAGGCGCAACAGCCGCTCCCACTTCCGGGAACTCGACGACGACAACCCCTCCCGCTTCCGGGAACTCGACGACGACAACCCCTCCCGCTTCCGGGAACCCGACGACGACACCCGATCCAACACAGCCCGATCCAACACCTGTAGGAATTACCTTAAAATCTTTCGCTTGGTCTTTAGTATTAACACCTGGAGAAATCGAAAAGACAGCGTCTTCTACACAACCTCCAGCACAGCCTTAATTGGTTTTTAAATGAAAAGAAGAAAAGTTAAGGGAGAGAACCTCCCTTAACTTCTGGGAATTAATATCCAGCTCCCATATAAGAAATCGCCACATAACTCTTAGAAGCAGTAGCAGGATTTGCTCCAGTATCGCCACTAGTTAATGCCATTGCTAGCGTATACTCTGAAGATGCTTGTTCTCCTGGAACTAAAATGTACGAACTCCCCGTAACAGTCTGCCCATCCGAAGAGCCTTTGATAGAGAACACTGTCACAGGAGCTGCTGTCTGTGATCCAGTTCCTCCAGGTGTTGCTGTTGTTGTTTTTGGTTTTGCTGTGAGGGTCCCTGTACAAGTAACCGCTTCATTTTGTGTTGGAGAAAACTCGTAAGCAAATGTTACAAGATAGATCCCTCGTCTCAACAAAGAATAGGTACCATTCCCCTTTGTGATGTAATTGTCGGCATTGGTAGATTTAACAGGATTTTGTGCACTCCCTGCACCCGTATTATCAATCAAGTAAGGCACTTCTTGTCCTGTCCACTCTGGAAAAGTAGCTTTTGTTGTCCCTGTTCCTGCCCCAGCTCCTGCTCCCGCTCCTGATCCCGAAGAGCTTCCTGAGGAAGTGCTATTTTGTAAATCCTTCAGTATGGTTTTAAGGTCTGAGACTGTAATAATTTTTTGCAATTTTTCTTTGGGCGTGGCCGTTCCTACAACCCCTACCTCTCCAGATTTTAGATTTTTTATTGTGGGCTCGGGATCTGTAGGCAAAGCTCCCTGTTTTTGCTCAAGGCGCAAGGTTCCTGTCATCGCGTTCTCAGCGCTTAACAAAAGCCATTTAGCATCTTTTGGTGTCTGAAGTGTTACAGAAGAAGTTTGCCCACCAGGCTGAGAGTTCTCTTTAGGGCTACCCAAATCTTTAAGCAGCAGCTCCAAGCTACCCTCCGCACTTCCTGCATACTTAGTGATTTTATCAATCAAACTTTTTATACGATCGCCATAATCCCCCAGCACATCCTTGACTATCCCGGTCGATGCCGCGTAATCATTCCCGAGATAACCAGCCCCTCCCCAGGAGGAAGGAAGACCTTTGATAGTATTTCCCCCATTTCCCCCCGGGGTGGTTCCCATATTGATATCTCCCACCATCATTCCTCCAGAAGTCGGAAGGAACAATCCAGCTATCGATTTGGAACCTTTTTGCAAATAACCATCGAGTTGCGACAGCACAATCACATCCTGATCGTCTTTCCCTTCAGCTACCTGTCGCACCTGCTGGTTCTTGGCATTCAGATTGACATGGACTGTGGTGACCATGTCATCAACACCAGGAGTTACGCCAGCACCAGGAGTTGCGCCAGGCTGTGACGGTTCACATTCCAGCAACATTTTGATAACGGGAGCTTGGGGTTGGGTTGGCGGGACGGCAGCAGTTTTTTTATGAATTCTAATTTTTTTGTTCACGCTTCGCCTTTTAATTAATTAAATTCTAAATTTCTTTTAATTAGAAAAAATTTAATTAACAAACAAAACAAAAAGCGCAACTAAAAAGAAGTAATAAATAGAAAAATAGCCGGAACTTTTTTCAAGCGCTCACAAACCTCTTCTCTATCTGCCGCCTGGTTCCAGGAGGCCACGCTTCGCGTAGAAACATATTCCTGCTCTCCCATCAAATCCACAGCAACACAAAGCTCCCCATGGCCGGGAAGCTGATCCAACAAAGCTTCAAATGTGTACTGATTACGATAAGGCGTCTCTATACAAATATGTGTATGCGCCTTTCCTGAGCATCCGCGTACATAACGAGCCCTCTCTTTAGGATTCTGAGGGAGATAGCCGTGGAACGTGAAATTTTGTCCAGGTAGTCCGGAAAGCATTAACGCTTGTGTAATTGAACAAGGCCCAGACACAGCTCGAATCGTAATCCCTAACGACCGAGCTCTCCGCACAAGCTTTGCACCAGGATCCGCAATGCAGGGCAAGCCTGCATCAGAAATAACTCCCCAAGACTCCTGTTTTTTTATGATGGGCTCTAAGTAAAAATCACAAGCCTTAACAGAAGTATCACTTTTACTCATTACGGCAAGAGGAAACTTATGTGGCTCCTCAAGCTTACACAAGCTTAAAAATAACCGACCACCACGCACGCTTTCCACTATTAATCCCTGGATAGCATTCCGGACAATATCTCCTACAGAAGCAGGAAGGTCCTCTACTCTTTTACTACCTAAAGTATTGGGAAGAAGATAGAGCGTCATAAATAAAAGTTATTCTAAATAATCAAAAGAGAATCTATTCTAAAGAATACCCGCGAAAAAATACACAGCGAAAATTTTTAATTAAATCTACAATCTACCTACCATTGTTTCTAAAGAAAGCAGAGCATCTTGCCAGTTATTCTTAATCAAACTTTCCACGTGAAAAAATACATTCAGACCATTTAAAAGAGTCGTCTCTCCTGCCGCCAAAAAAATCTGCATCTTGCGGTCTTTCGACTGCCCTGCTATTGCTCGCAGCCCAGATAGATACTGATTACGCAAAAAATTGAGAATAGCTAAAGGATCCTCTCCCAAATCAACTACCAAAGCCTGTATCAAACTTTGCGCTGTTGTATGCTCTTTACGAAGCAGAGCATCCCGGAGCTTCCATAAGGAAACGGCTTCTTTTTTTTCTATAAAAGATTGAACATCTGCCGCTTCTAAACACTCTTTGTCCCCAATTTGGCAAAGCAATTTTTGGAACTCGCTAAACATCTCAAAAACTCCTGCCTGAGGAAACTTACTTACAAAAAGCTTAGCAACTCCTAAAGAACAAGAAAGCTGTGCCTCCTCGGCGCGTTTAACTAATACCTGCGCTATACGAGAGTCTCGTTCAGCAAAATACTCACCAAAAAGGGACAGACACAGGGCCTGTGAAAGCTT
This sequence comes from Chlamydia suis, assembly GCF_900169085.1. Lineage (NCBI taxonomy): Bacteria > Pseudomonadati > Chlamydiota > Chlamydiia > Chlamydiales > Chlamydiaceae > Chlamydia > Chlamydia suis. The sequence continues at coordinate 52,676 of NZ_LT821323.1, read as the reverse complement.
AGGGGAAAAAGAGGAGAAGAACTCAGCTTTATTGATAAAAAGAAACAAAGTAAGCTGTGGGTTGGGCCGCTGCGAGTAATTTACAATAAACTCCTGTAGCGAAGGGCTCATCTTCTCTGCTTGATAAATGCCAATCGTTTCTTTAGAAGCAAACAAACCAAAGTTATCGGTCCAAGACAAAAGCTCTTGTTGTGTTAAACGCTGCCCATCAAGCAAACGCTTCTTTTCAGAGACATAGAGCTCTAAAAAAATGTCCTTATCCTCAAACACTGAGGAGCCCACCACCACAATTCCAAAACGCTGGTCTTCAAGACGTTGAACAAAGTCTTTCACAGACTTTACATAGACACTCTTCTGGCCGCTTTCCATAAGCAATCGTACACACTTAACTCGCAGGAAAAAATCCTTTTCTTCGAGATTCTATCTCCATAAGACATTTCAACTCAGCCAATAAATAAAAAAAAACCGGGAAAAAAGATTTTTTTCCCGGCTACTTTCAAAAGAAAACCTGATAGCGATAACTATCTAGCAACAAGCTTCATTAATTGCTGACGCCAACTATGAGCTGTACGCGTACGGTTGTGATGAGTTTTTCTTTTAGCAGCTGACGCACAAATTTTTGCACCAGAAGCAGCTACACGTCCGCAAGCTGCAGTGTGTTTATGTTTTTTCATACAAACTCCAGCTTTTGCCGCGACAGCAGCTTTTTTTGTTGAGGAAGTTCTTTTAGCTACAGGCTTACGAGCTGCTACCGTTTTCTTAGCCTCTGTTTTACGAGCTACAGTCTTCTTGGCTGCAACTTTTCTTACGGGAGCTTTTTTAGCAGCCGTTGCTTTCTTAGCTACAGGCTTACGAGCTGCTACCGTTTTCTTAGCCTCTGTTTTACGAGCTACAGTCTTCTTGGCTGCAACTTTTCTTACGGGAGCTTTTTTAGCAGCCGTCTTCTTAGCGGCAGGCTTGCGTACTATAGTCTTTTTTGCAGCCGTCTTTCTTGTGCTGCGTTTCTTTTGTACTCCCAACATGTTCATTCCCCTAATTAGACAGGTAACTACTACTTATTTGATCTATCGACAGGAAGAATGAAAAACTTTAATAAAAAAGGTTAGTTTTTAACTTTTTATTAAAAACTAACCCGAACAATTTGTTTTTAACGAATCTAAACAACAACTATTTAGACAAAAACTTTTCCATATAATAAATTAAACAACGCACGCCAAATCCTGTTGCATATTTCGGATAAGGAAGCTCCTCTTTTTCATGATAAGCAGTACCTGCAATATCCAAATGAGCCCATGCTACAGGACTATTCTCGAGAAAACGTTGTAAAAACAAAGCCGCGGTAATGGATCCTGCCCGGTTGCTTCCTATGTTTTTCATATCTGCAATATCCGAGTGCAAGGCTTGATCATACTTGTCGACCAGAGGCATTCTCCAAAGAGCTTCTCCAGTCTCCGCGGAAGCCTCCGCCAGATCCCTAGCTAAAACATCATTATTCGCAAAGAATCCTGTTACAGACTCTCCCAAAGAAACCACCATAGCCCCTGTCAAGGTAGCAAAATCAATGATCCGCGTAGGATTACAATACTTCAAAGCATAGGAAATGGCATCCGCTAGAATCAGTCTCCCCTCAGCGTCTGTACTGCCAATCTCTACAGAGAGACCAGACATTCCGGTATACACATCCCCCATCTTATAAGCCGCAGATCCAATAGCATTTTCGGTAGCAGGGATAATTCCCGTTACATTAATGGGAAGTTCTAAAGAAGCCAACGCAGAAAAAATACCCAGGACAGTGGCAGCTCCTGCCATGTCTTCCTTCATAGTAATCATTGCCTTGCCAGGCTTCAAATCTAATCCCCCAGAGTCAAATGTCACTCCCTTACCAATGAGTACGGTTCTATCTTTCGATTTAGGTTTGCCCTGATAATCTAAGACAATAAACCGCGGCTCAACAGCTGCTCCTTTGGCAACAGCCGCCAACAACCCCATTTTCTCTTTTAATATGGCTTTCCTATCGAGAATCTTGACGTCCAAACTAGCAAACTCTCCCGCCAATCCTTTGGCAACAGCCGCAAGTTTCTCTGGAGTTACCTCATCAGCATTGGTATTCACTAAGTCTCGAGTTAAATACACTCCTTCAAATAAACGCTCTTCTCTTCTAAAGATTTTATCTCCTACTTTAGGAACAATGCCTACTACAGTGACTTTTTCCAAGAGAGGTAAAGAGACATCTACTTTATGGTAGGTCGGATAGTTATAGTTAAGAGAGAGGACTCCTGCAGCTAAATTAGTCAAAAACTCTTCTACGGGAAAACGCAACTGAGAAATTGTGGGCAGCAAAATATTTACTGTTTTACACTTAGCTTTTCGCAATACGGTAGTAACCTGGGCATAGGCATCCAAAATGGAAGCCCCGGAAACCTCTTCGCTCTTTCCTAATCCTAAAAGAACAATTTTCTGCTCTTTGGTTTTATCATTTCCAAAAAGAAAAACGGTTTCTCCTTTCTTCCCAGAAAAATTTTGTAACGCAGTTTGATAGACAAGTTTATAGTCCTCGTCAACAACCGCAGCCTCCTGAGCCTTAACGCCCTTCATCCAAAAAGGAAGAACAAGGGCCTCTGCTTTTGATCGTTTATCCCAACTCGCCTGAGAATAGAGTAACACCACAATAACCTCTTTGTTGAATCGATTGAGTCAAAATTAAGCACCGTCAGAACGCGTTTTGCACATTTCCGTCTCAAGCTGGCGGTCTGACCAAACAATTTCCTTGGAAGAGAAAGTCAGAAAAGCAAAACGACTCAGCTCTCATCTCTACATTATTCCGAGATGAAAAAAAGGACTATAGGAAAGAGTGGGCTTTTTAGCAAACATGCTATGCAGTCTTGTCTCTAAGCAGCCCCCAAAAACCAAACATTTTGATGTTTTACCAAGGAAAAGGCCCCCTTCAGAAAAAGCTCTGCTTCCTAAAATGAGGCCTCTAGGACAATTAGAAAGGAACGTCTTCGCTAGCGTATTGCTGATCTTCTCCAAATCCAGCATAGACTTCCTTATCGAGAGCTGAATCTGTATCTAAACTTTCCCCATCAAACCCAATGGAGACATTGTCATTGGATCGTTGACGGTTCTCTTCCGAGCCTTTACCTTCGGGACGCGACGATCCAGAATTAAATTTCAACGTATCCACACTTACAGAAATAGAAGCTTGTGGAGTCCCATCTCTACCTACATAACTTTCCAAAGAGAGCTCTCCAGCAACAATCACCGAAGAGCCTTTTTTCAAATAGGGAAGCATTTTATCGTAACGATTGTTCCAGATATTACATCTGCACCATACTGTTTCATCTCTGGATCCCACACGAGACTTCACGCCTAAACGCAAAACAACAACTCGTTTACCTCCAGACGTCATTCTTTCTTCAGGATCGGCAGCTAAAAATCCTACCAGATATCCGAACAACATAAAAACCTTCCTTGTCTATAAAACTTCCTATGAGGCTACCCTACTCAAAATGCAAGGTGTTCTTCCAGAACCTCTTTATCATCAGAGAAGACTGTACACTAGGACTGGTTTTTTCGTGAACACAAGTATTCTCTATAGGGTGTTGCGGAAAATGACTAAAAAAAATATCCTGTGACAATTGTCCCCTCGTTGGATCTACAGCAACTAAAAGGTCTTTTAGCGTGCGTTCCATGCATAACAGAACGAAGGGAACGAGCTTGCGCCTTCTCATTTTTTGCCAGCTAAAAAGCACTAGGACTGTCAAGAAACTTGAGCAAGGATGTCGCACCCCGCGACCGAGGAAGCCTTGCTAACAACAAGTTATCTTGTCGCGGCCCTAATCATTTACTAACAAACCTGCTTATGCTAGGTTTAAAAAAAACAGTACGAAGGAGATTCCCTCATGTCCAGGCAGAATGCTGAGGAAAATCTAAAAAATTTTGCTAAAGAGCTTAAACTCCCCGACGTAGCCTTCGATCAGAATAATACGTGCATTCTGTTTGTTGATGGAGAGTTTTCTCTTCACCTGACCTACGAAGAACACTCTGATCGCCTTTACGTTTATGCACCTCTTCTTGATGGGCTGCCAGATAATCCCCAGAGGAAGTTGGCTCTGTATGAAAAATTGTTGGAAGGCTCTATGCTCGGAGGCCAAATGGCTGGTGGAGGGGTTGGAGTTGCCACCAAGGAACAGTTGATCTTAATGCACTGCGTGTTAGACATGAAATATGCAGAGACCAACTTATTGAAAGCTTTTGCGCAACTCTTCATTGAAACCGTTGTGAAATGGCGAACTGTTTGTTCTGATATCAGCGCAGGACGAGAGCCTACCGTTGATACCATGCCACAAATGCCTCAAGGGGGAAGCGGGGGAATTCAACCGCCTCCAACAGGAATTCGTGCGTAATTTTTGCTTTCATGTAACAAAAGGAAGAGAAGAAACTCTTCCTTTTGTGCATTAAAATCCCCCTCTCTTCTTTCACCTGATTTTCGCGCTTTGGTTTTTATGGAGTCTTTGTCGGTTCATTCCACCACCCCACTTCCTCTAGGAGCGCACAGGCTCTCCGCAAATCGCTACCGATTCTCTCTATTTGCCTCTCAGGCTCGACAGGTCATCCTAGTACTGTTAGATCCTTCTTCTGTAATCCATGAAATTCCGCTTTCTTCTACCGATCACCGAACCGGGGCTATCTGGCACATCGAAATTTCAGGAATTTCGAGTGAGTGGTCGTATGCTTACAAGCTTCACCAGGCAGACTCTTTCCATAAAAATTTTTCTACAAACGCCTACATTGCGGATCCTTACTCTAAAAACATTTATTCTCCGCAACTTTTTGGATCTCCTAAGCGAGATAAAGATTACGCGTTTAGCTACTTAAAACAAGAAGATTTTGACTGGGAAGGCGATCGCCCTTTACGTCTTCCTAAAGAAAACTATTTTATTTACGAGATGCATGTTCGATCTTTCACTCAAGACCCCTCTTCTCGAACCTCTCATCCGGGAACATTTCTTGGCATCATCGAAAAGATAGATCATCTCAAACAACTCGGCGTTAACGCTGTCGAATTACTTCCTATTTTTGAATTTGACGAAACCGTCCATCCCTTTAAAAATAAAGATTTCCCTCACCTATGTAACTATTGGGGGTATTCTTCTGTTAACTTTTTCTGTCCTTCTCGCCGTTACACTTATGGAGCAGATCCTTGCGCTCCTGCACGAGAATTCAAAACCCTTGTAAAAACATTACATCGTGCAGGAATAGAGGTTATCTTAGATGTGGTCTTCAACCATACAGGATTCGAAGGAACTAGTTGCCCTCTCCCATGGATAGATCTAGAATCCTACTATATGCTTAATGACCGCGGAGACCTGCTTAATTTTTCTGGTTGCGGGAATACCGTAAACACCAATACTCCCACAGCGCTTAAATGGATTCTCGATGCGCTGCGTTACTGGGTGAAAGAAATGCATGTGGATGGATTTCGTTTTGATTTAGCCTCGGTCTTCTCTAGAGACTCGCAGGGAGTCCCTCATCCTTTAACCCCTATTCTGCAAGCGATATCATCAGATTCCATTTTATCAGAAACCAAGCTCATTGCTGAACCGTGGGATGCGGGAGGACTCTATCAACTAGGTCACTTCCCTTCTATATCAACTAGATGGAGTGAGTGGAATGGTTGTTATCGAGATCACGTGAAAGCCTTTCTTAACGGAGATCCTCATCAAGTCAGTTCTTTCGCCACTCGAATATCCGGGTCTCGTGATATCTATCCCAACGGAAACCCTACGAATTCTATTAACTATATCTGTTCTCATGACGGATTCACCCTCTATGATACCGTCTCTTACAATGATAAACATAATGAAGAGAATGGAGAGCATAATCTTGATGGCACCTCTGCAAATTACAGCTATAATTTTGGCCATGAAGGAGAAACTTCTGACCCAGACATTTGCCAGCTACGTGAACGCCAAATAAAAAATTTCTTTCTCGCTCTTTTTTTATCTCAGGGAATTCCTATGATAAAATCTGGGGATGAATACGGGCATACTGCGTATGGGAATAATAATCACTGGTGTTTGGATACAAAAATCAATCATTTCCTTTGGGACCGCTTAACGGAAAGGAAAGAATTGTTTTCTTTTCTATGCCAAGTCATTTCTTTACGAAAAGCCCACGCTGAATTATTCAATACGAATTTTTTGTCAGAAGAGACTGTAACCTGGTTAAATGCGAAAGGCTCTCCTAGAGAATGGACGCCAGACCACTATCTAGCCTTTGAATTGAAACATCCCAACTATAGCCTATTTATCGCCTTCTATAGTGGGAATGAGCGCATTGAAATTGCTCTGCCTAAATTAAGAAAAGAACACCTGGCTTACGAGAAAATTGTAGATAGTACAACAGGGTTCTTTTCTCAGATCCTATCTCCTAAACTTGTACTGGAACCTTACAGCTCTTTAGTGGCTATCAGTAGAAAAAAGAAATCTTTCGATCTTCCTTAACAAGATAGAACCTTCAAGAGATTTCGATCTTCCCTCGTTCTATTCCGAAGCTAGTCCCTAAACACCTTTATTATCGTCTTCCCAGGACTCAATAACCACAAGCTCTGCATCCTTATAGAATTTTTCCAAGATTTGCCGAGCATTGTAGCCTTCTATAGCTAAACGCCCCACATTTGCTTGCAATAAATAATCCGCATTAAAAACCAACCCCTCAGGATTATCTAAAACGAGTCTCGATGTCCAATCTACAGCTTCTTCTACACCATAAAATTGCGATGTAACTCCAAATCCCCCGTAACAGTCATCCTGAGCATTCACATGCCAAAAGTTGTTCGAGTTACCTGCAAGGAGACGCTCATACAGAGCTGTCCTTTCTAAAATGACGCAAGCGGATAAAGCCTCTTTGTCCAATTCCTTCAAATACTTCACAGAAAGAATCGATTTCAGATAATCTTCTACAGCCAACTCATTCACGACAAATAGGCAATTACGCTCTGTTCTGTGAATGTAAACAGCGCCTTTATATTGAATACCATTAACGAACAGCGAGGCAGACCCATCAAGAGGTTCAATCTTTAAACACTCAACATTTGGATAGTTCTCTCCCCAACGAATTCCTCCATATAACGCGTGAGCAGCACAACGTTGTCCTTGAGAAGAAACTTGCAAAAGTTCACCGTCCCCAAATACAGAGAACGCGCCTTTAGCTTCCACCAAAGCTGTCGTACTTTCTTTGAGCAAAAGAACTCGGATTTTGGGTTCATTAAGAATAGATTGCGATAAAGCATCAGACACTTTAACGTCAGCATCCCCAACAACCCCTACTCCACAAAAAACTCCTAGCAGTACGAGTAGATTTAACTTTCTCACTTTATTCCTCTCCCCACCTGTCTTTTGGGTTCCTGTTCAGATGTTGATACGCCAACGGGGTTGCGACTCGTCCTCTAGCAGTTCGCTGAATCAATCCCTTTAAAATCAAAAAGGGCTCGTACATATCTTCCAGAGTTCTGACATCTTCTCCTACGGCCATTGCGAGCGTTTTCATGCCAACAGGACCGCCTTGATAAAAATCAATCATTACAGAGAGAAGCTTAATATCAATCTCATTCAACCCTAAGTTATCTATTAATAACATAGCTAAAGCTTTTTCTGCTACGACACTATTAATACAATTTCCCTCTCGCATTTGAGCAAAATCTCGAACCCATCGAAGCAGATTATTTGCTAAACGCGGGGTCCCCCTTGCTCTCTTAGCAATTTCCAATAGAGCTTCTTTATTCGCCTCTATATCGAGCAGTTGCGCAGAACGAGATAGAATGGAAACGAGCTCTTCATCATCATAGTAATCCACTCGTCCCGTAAAAGCAAAACGTGTGCGCAAAGGTTCACTTAACATTCCTGCGCGAGTCGTTGCTCCGACTAAGGTGAAAGGAGCCAAGTCCAGACGTACAGAACGAGCCCCCGGCCCAGAATCTAAAGTAATATCTACTTTAAAATCCTCCATAGCTGGATAGAGATACTCTTCAGCGGTTTTCCCCATGCGATGGATCTCATCAATAAAAAAGACATCCCCCTCTTGCAGCCCAGTCAATAATCCTATGAGATCCGCCGGTTTTAATAGCTGAGGACCTGAAGCAATCACCAGCCCTTTACCTATAGTATTTGCCATGATGTGCGCTAGAGAGGTCTTGCCTAAGCCTGGAGGTCCATAAAACAAACAGTGCCCCGGCACTTCTTCCCGCTGAACCGCAGCTCGAAGAAAAAGATCCAATCGCTCTTTTAACTGTATTTGCCCACAGAACTCTGTTAATTTTTTTGGTCTTAAAGAAAAGTCAAACTTTTTATCTTGATGTAAAACGGAAATTTTATGAGTCATATAAGTATTTGTAGCTGCGGTTATTGATTAATCAAAATCAAGAAACTTATTTTGACATCCTCTAATAAGCGAAGTCAAGGGATTCCCCTGACTGTTGATTTATTCCCGCCTTATATAAAAGACTATTTAAAGAAAAAAACCCTCTTCAATATGGCATTAAAACGTTGCGTCTTTTCATACAATTGCACATGCTGTAGTGTTGAGAGTTTCGGCTCTTGTTTTCTACAATCATTCTGAAAAATAGGCATAAAAAAAAATAATCGAGAAAAGTTATGGGGATTAAAGAAGATAACTGGATTCGCAAAATGGCTATCGAAGAAGGTATGATTGAACCTTTTGCTGATAGTCAAGTCAAAGTACATCCAGAAACTGGCGAAAAATTGATTAGTTATGGTTTATCCAGTTACGGATATGATTTGCGCATCTCTAGAGAATTCAAAGTTTTTACCAATATCTACAATTCCTTAGTCGATCCAAAATGTTTCACAGAAGATGCTCTCGTTTCTATTGTGGATGATGTTTGTGTTATTCCCCCCAACTCTTTTGCCTTAGCTCGTAGCGTGGAATATTTCCGCATCCCCCGAAACGTTCTTACCGTCTGTATTGGAAAATCGACATACGCTCGTTGCGGACTGATTGTCAATGTCACTCCCTTCGAACCTGAATGGGAAGGATATGTAACTATTGAAATTTCTAATACTACTCCGCTTCCAGCTAAAATTTATGCGAATGAAGGTATTGCCCAAGTTCTTTTCTTTGAAGGAGATTCTGCTTGCGACGTCTCTTATGCAGAACGTCAAGGAAAATATCAAAAACAACAGGGTATCACTATCCCCTTTGTGTAACTTCCCATTCCCTGGACTGATATGGCGAGTAAAAAACCGATTTTTGGGTTCAGGTATATTGAGGAACTAGTCATCCGTTCTTGGTGGCTTATTCTTTATCTTTTGGGCGGAGGTTTTGTATATGATAGAGCAATCTCTCAGTTACGCGCGCAAGAACTCCGCCTGCAACAGCGCGTTTTTCACTTAAAAACTCGTTTAGAAAAAGCCCAGAATAAACAACAAGCACTCAGCACCCACTTAGCTTTCTGGGATAATCCCCAAGTCATTGAGTTAGCTCTTATTCATAAATTAGGTCTGGTTCCCAAGGGGTATGAAAAAATATGCTTCCAGGATCAGCCTCAAGCGGAAAAAAATGATCACAAATAAAAAAGTTTTTCATGATCGCTTGACTTTTTATTACCTATTGATGCAGAATGTTGCTTTAATTGTTCCGGAGTAGCTCAGCGGTAGAGCAGTGGACTGTTAATCCATTGGTCGTTGGTTCGAACCCATCCTCCGGAGTCTTTTTTTTGTTAGCCTCAGGATTTCTGTTTGTTTTTAAGCATTTGGCAAAACGAACTCTGGGTCCTGTAGGAAATCTTTTTCAGATTCATCAGCGCCCCTTTGCAATAAACACCTATTTTTTTGATCTCGTGATATATTGAGCAACTTTTAACGGTAAATCTTACTCTTTCTATCTACAGACAAGATCATTTTCTCCAATGCGCTCTTTTAGAGGATCCGAGGACCTTATGTATCCCATAGAATGTCACTCCTTTTATTCATCCTTTAGATACATTCTTTCCTTAGCAGCAGAACAGCTAACAACCAAGGCTTTTATCATTTTTTCGGGAATGCTCTCTCTAATTATAGGGTTCATCACTGCATGCGGGTTCTTTTTCGCCGGCCCCCCCATTTTCATTGCCTCCGGGATTTGCTTCGCCTTACTGGTTTCTGTAATTAGTTTTCTTGGATGCCAAAAACTCGTTCCCTATGCAATACAGCAGCTCATTTCCTTCACAAAATCCATTCCTTCTCTCTCCGCTTCTCTTATCGATTTTTTAAAAACAGAATCGAAAAACATCTCAAGTTTACGCCCTGATCCCGGTTTAAAAGATTGCTTTAAAGGGGCAAATTCTAAATACAAAGAGTTTTTCTTTAAGCACCCAGAAACCCTCCTCTCTGGAGCCTTTACTGATTGGACTCCTCAAATCATCCCTTCGGATTCGCAACAGCCAGAAACCGTGGTCTTATCGCATCACTATTTACCCTTCTCGTTAACACTATCGACCTTGGATTTTGAAACCCTCCACACCTACCTCGTCAAATCCAATGAATTGACCTGTAAAGTAGGCTATGCTCACCAATTACCCCCAGCCAACCCCATTATGCGTGAAGCTACCAAGGGCGTGCTGCAACAACACTACAATACAGGAACAGAAACTTTCTTTATCCCTATTCAAGAGAATAGGCCTTTACAGCAGGAAGAGCTGTTTAAAACGCTTTTTATGCACTATGCACAGATCATAGAACATAACCTATCTAATAGCGTTTTGCTGCTAGAACCTCTTAAAACCCCAATACACACACCCAAAGCTCGAACATTAGAGTTATTGGCCCTGTTCTGCGCTTTAGAACAGCTGCGCTATGCAAAAGTTTCTGAGTGGAGAACAAAACAACTCGCTCCGATATTCCCTCTAGATTATGAAGATTTCTTTACTATTTTCATGAAAAAGCAGCTCTACACACTGCCAGGACACGTATCGAATATGCGGATTCTCTCTCCTGTAAGACCTATCAGTGAAACCGCGCTAACAACGATTATTTTATCTGGATTAGAGACAAAAGATACATTGGGATTGTTGGGACAAATTCAGCCATTCTTGTTCTCGGCAGAGAAAACTCACCCCCAAAGCTTCGAAACAATCTTAATGCAAAACGTGTTCAACGACATTGCTTAATAAACGCTGGATTAATGACTGCTTATATTCCTCGAGACTCTGGGAGTTATCCGCAATCAGCCTTCGAGCATGGACAACATTCTCTTCTTGTAGCGAGCAAAACTCTGGAATATATTCTATGTGAGGGCCGGAAAGAACCACCAAGCCTTTATCGAGACGACGAGAGATAATCGCTGCTGGGCACCCCGGAAGATCATGATAACGAGCCTCTACTCGTATTCCTGAGAAATCTTCAGCCCCCTCAAAATAACACCCTCCATTAAAGAGAGCGAAACTTCTTTCAGGGAAATCAGCAAAAATTAGCGGCGCAGCGAGGACTCCGGAGGAACTTGTGTAAGAGAATGCGCTCTCATAAGCTGGGCCATGAGCTGTGCCAGGAAAAAATCCTAAATCCCTTTTAGCTACAAATAAAGAACCGTTTGGTTCTAAAAAAGCAAAACGAGCACACCCAAAATACGCACCTGCACAAATTCCCAGGTAACATCCTCCCTCTCTTACGTAACTATCAATCCTGGCGGTTCCTAATCCATGCAATACATTATGATAAGGGACATCGGCACCACCCGGGATCACCAAAAGCTGAGTGGTCTCCTCCCAAAAGGGCTCGTGAATGAGAAAATGCCCATTCACACGACACACCTCCATCTTGAAAGGCTCCGCAACTAGCTTCAGCCAACGAACTGTATGACGTAAATAGTAAGGAGAGACTCCCTTATCCGCATAAACTAAAATACGTTTCATATCCAAGCCCTCTGAAAACGCTTTCCACATTGTAACAGAAAACATTCTTTAAGCACTTATCCAATAGTAGATCTTTAACTGTTAAATAAAAGGGCTTTTTAAAATCTTTACTTAAAACGGTAAATAGCCTCGCCCCACACTGTTTACCAAAAATCTTTATAAGAATATAATCGTTCTGTAATAGTCCTTTTTGGACTGTGAGCTCCTTTAAAAAGGGAGAAAAAAGAAAAGAGAGGCATTCTACCGGCTCTTTTTGTCTTTATCTGACCTTCGTCCTCACAAGTCCTCTGTTTTTGTAACGCCTTAGTAACACAACTTTTAAGTAGGAGAGCCGATAAAGTATGATGTCCTCCCCTAATCCAATGACAAGCTCTCGTAACACGCCCTTAGGTATCTTCTATAGCCTATTAGCTTGTTTCTATTGGGGCATTGTTTTTGTGATTCCTAGTATGCTAGGAAATTTCCCAGACTTGGATATTGTACTCACCCGCTATTCCGTTTTTGGAATCTGTTCGCTCATTACTATTTGTTATAGGCGTTCGAACATTTTCAAAACCGTTCCTTTTTCCCTTTGGAAAACAAGCACTTTATGGGCGTTTCTTATCAATATCGTGTATTATTTTGGCATTGCACAAGCTGTCCGTTATTCGGGATCCGCGGTGACAGTGATTATTGCTGGATTAGCTCCCATTGCTATCCTTTTTTATTCTAATCTTAAAAAAAAGGTTCTTTCTTACCCCTTTCTTTTAAGCATGAGCGGTATTATTGTGATCGGGATTATTCTGTCGAATATCTCTGAATTCCAATCGGACTCTAGTTCCTCCCTTCTTCTCTACCTTTTTGGACTAGGATGTGTAACAGTAGCAACCAGCATTTGGGCCGGATACATCATCTGTAATCATGATTTCTTGGAAAGACATCCTCAGATCTCTCCAGATACTTGGTGTCATATGCTAGGGATTAGCTCTCTTATTATTTGCCTCCCCTTGATTATTTTAGGTGATTGCTCTGGGGTTACTCATGTTGCTCAAGATTTTCTATTTCACACCCCTCTTTCTGAAAGATTCTTGTTTATTCTTCTTTGCTCCGCCATGGGGATTTTTTCATCCTCTCGAGCCATCGCAGCCTGGAACAAAGCCTCCCTCCATCTGTCTACAGCTCTTTTAGGAGCGCTGCTTATCTTTGAACCAATCTTTGGCTGGATCCTTTCTTATGTGTACAAACAGGAAATACCGTCTTTTCAAGAGGGCCTAGGATTCTCTTTAATGCTGGGAGCAAGCATTTGTCTTCTTCTTGCTCAGAAAAAAGCTAATGAGCGCGAAATTGCTGCGGAAACTGTTGTAAGTTCAGAGATCGATCCCAACTAACCTCTATCCTTTCCCCTTTTCTTTCTTTTTTGGAGGCCTCTACTTTTCCCCCACCAATCGTCTAAAAGACTAAGAAACATTCCGCAAAAGTTTCATTTTTCCATAGACTTCTTTTGTTAGTTAAATATAAAAAATACCGATCAGAGTCTTATTAGAATCTATAATGCTGTCCGACACCGACTTAAGCCTTTCTAAAATTCAAGCACTTCCAAGAGAGTTAAAAAGATATGGGTTGTGAAGAAAAACTTTCCGGTATTTTGGAGCTCATCCTGCCAGAAGATCCCCTATCCGATCAAATAGCATATGCTTTTCTAAGGGTCCCTTATAAAAATTCACTCGTTACCATTTGTGGAAATCACTCCCTTTCTCTCTTTAAAATCGGCTCTTCTGTTGATTTAACTGGTCACTGGAGCGTAGATGCTAGCGGAGCTTTAGTATTTCGCTTTACTGCTGCTACAACGTACAATCCTGCTTCAGCAATTATGGCTTATCTTACCGCGCAAATTAAAGGCGTTGGACCCAAACTTGCTCAAAAAATTGTCTCGACTTTTGGGGAAGAAACGCTCTTTGTACTAGATTCCAGTCCTTCTAAACTTGTAGAAGTGGATGGAATCTCCCCTACCCGATGTGAGGATTTTTCCAGACAACTCCAAGAACAAAAAGACCTGCGCAATGCTCTCTTATTTCTGCAACGGCATGGAATTGCTATTCACTATGGCTTACGCTTGTACAAAAAATACCAAAACCAAACTATTGATAAAGTCTGTCAAGATCCTTTTCTTCTTGCCAAAGAAATGTACGGCGTAGGGTTTAAAACTGCCGATCTTATTGCAACATGTCTAGGAGTACCTTTAAATTCCCCAAATCGTATCGTTGCTGGAATTCAGTACTCTTTGGATGAGCTACAAGAGGAGGGTCACACCTGCTATCCTCTTAATGAGTTTATTGTTCTTGTTGAAAAATTGTTGAATGAAGATACCCCTGAAAAAATTGTTCGTAAGGAGGAAATCCGCACACAAATTCATTTCCTTGCCCGCCAAAAAGCTGTTTATGTCAAAGAACTGGAGCAAGATTCCTATATTTGGTCCCGGCAACTTTTTCTTGCCGAACAGCAAATCGCTATAGACATCCGGAGACTTTTGTTTTCCTCGAAACGCATACGATCGATCAATACCCAAGAGGCCATTCTTGAAGTAGAAAATCTTTTAGATTTGAAGCTAGAAGAGAAACAAAAAGAAGCTCTCCACGCTAGTTCTTCCCAAAAAATTCACATTATATCCGGAGGGCCGGGAACAGGGAAAAGTACCATTACTCGGGCAATCCTCTCCATTTTTGAAAAGATCTCTTCTCCTAAAAAGATTATCCTAGCAGCTCCCACCGGGAAAGCTGCGAAGCGTATGACGGAAATCACGGGAAAACGTACTCAAACCATCCACTCTCTTCTCCAATATGATTTTAAGACTTTATCTTTTCGTAAAAATCATGCAGACCCAATTGATTGCGATCTCGTGATCGTTGATGAGTCAGGAATGATTGATACTATTCTCCTTCAAAGATTTCTTGCCGCACTACCCGATCACGCTATTCTTATTCTTATTGGAGATGTGCACCAGCTTCCGAGTGTAGGCCCCGGCAATGTCCTGAAAGACCTGATTCTTTCTCACCATATTGAAGTGACCTACCTGACCAAAATCTTCCGTCAGTTGCAAAACTCGAACATCATTACCAATGCGCATAAAGTCAATCAAGGAGAATTCCCAATTCTTAATAGCTCTTGCGGGAAAAAAGATTTTTTATTTTTTCAAAAGGAGGACCCAGAAGACGCTATCAAGCACATCATTCATCTTGTTTCTGATTTTGTTCCGAAGAAATTTGGTATCTTTACAAAAGACATTCAGGTTTTAGCCCCCATGAAAAAGGGTGTATTAGGCATACGGAATCTAAATAGGGAATTAAAAGCTGCTCTCAACCCGAACAAACCCTTTATTCAAGGGAAATTTCATTCTTTTTCTACGGGAGATCGCGTGATGCAAACACGCAATAACTATAATAAAGAGGTTTTTAATGGCGATATCGGATACATCGCCTCTATAGATCTTTCTAAAAAAAGCTTAGTAGCCTGTGTTGACGGTCGCTATATTGGTTATTCACAGACAGAACTGAATGACCTAACACCGGCCTATGCGACTTCCATACATAAATACCAAGGAAGTGAGACCGCGTGCATCATTGTCCCTATTCACACTTCACATTACGTTATGCTGTATAGAAATCTTCTGTATACAGCAATCACTAGAGGAAAAAAACTGGTTATTCTCGTCGGGACAAAGAAAGCTGTTGCTATTGCTGTCCGCAATGATAAAGTACAGCATCGGTGCACTGGGCTACAACAAGCTATGCATGCTCTTCTCAGCAAGCCTCAGCCTTTCTCGTCCTATACGATTGGTTGCCCATCTCTGAGTCCCCTAAAAGAAGGACTCTAATAAATAGAATCCTTCTTCCTAAAAAAATCTGACTCAAACTACTCGACTATAGTGAATAACAGCTCTGGTTCTTTCAATGAGAAAGTTTCTTTGGAGTAATCGAAAAAAGCCTCTGTCCAAAGCGACTGCAGCCTATCTGGATCCTGAGAAGTTAAATCCAAAGAACGCGGGGAGATCATTTCCCATATTTTCAAAGCTGTTTCTGGCATAATAGGATAGGAAATAAGAGCCAGCAATTTTTGACAGTAACAAGCACAAAATAGAATCGCTTGTACTCGATTCCTATTCCCTTCTTTAGCAAGTTTCCAGGGAGCTTGATCATTAAAATACCCGTTCCCTAAAGCAGCCAACTCCATAAGCGTTGAGCTTGCTTTCCGCAAACTGTATTGTTGGTAGTGATTAGCAGCCTCTTTAACAAGAGCTTGCGCTTCAGCTATAAATTCCAAATCTTTTTGTTCTAGCTGAGGATTCGAAAGTTCTGTGCAGTCATTTTTCACCGCAAAAGCAAGAACACGATTCACAAAATTTCCGAATTTTCCTACGAGCTCAGAGTTGCATCGCGTTTTAAATTCCTGGAAAGAAAACTCGCTATCCGAGGTTTCTGGAGCAATAGCGGCTAATACATAACGCAATTTATCCAAAGAATACGTTTCTAAAAACGCATCCATATCTATAAAATTGCCTTCGGATTTACTAAATTGGAACCCTTCCAAAAGCAAAAACTCGGAAGTCACTAAAGCATCGACCTTCTTATAAGGAATCGTCTGGCCCATTTCCATAGCCGGGAAAATCACTGCATGAAAAGAGGTATTATCTTTACCGATGAACTGAGTATAGGTCACTTGATCATCCAGCCAAAACTTTTTCCAAGCTTCAGGATCTCCAATAGATGCCGCCCAATCCATAGTTCCACTAATGTAGCCGATTGGAGCATCAAACCACACATAAAATACTTTATTCTCTAAACCTGGAACAGGGATTCCCCAAGACAAATCCCTAGTCACAGCCCGAGGACGTAAATTTTTAATGTAATCTACGACAAAATTACGCATATGAGGACGTAGATATATGTTCTCTACGAAGGCCAGTAATTCTTCCTTCATTCGTTCTAGATGTAAATAAGCGTGTTCTGTCTTTCGTAAAGTCAAAGCCCCACCAGTTAATTTAGAACGTGGGTCTTTCAAATCTTTAGCCTCGTAATCAGCACCACACTGCTGGCATTCGTCTCCTCTAGCTCGATCAAAACCACACTTGGGACAAGTTCCTACAACATAACGGTCAGCCAGAAACTTTTCTTCTTCCTCGGAATAAAGCTGCTCTGTTATCTGATTTCCTATCACTCCCTTTTCCTGCAGATTTCGATAAAAATCTTGCACGATAGCAGGGTGATAGGAATTGGTGGTTCTGGAAAAAAAATCTACAGAAATTCCGAGTTTATTAAAGGTATCTTTATGAAGTTTGTGATACATATCGACATACTCCTGATACCCCATGCCCGCTAATTCTGCATTCAAAGTAATGGCAATCCCGTATTCATCGGAACCGCAGATGTATAGCACTTCTTTTCCTAACAATCTTTGAAAACGAGCATAAACGTCTGCAGGCAAATAAGCGCCTGTAATATGTCCAAAATGGAGAGGGCCATTTGCATAGGGTAAAGCAGAAGTTATAAGAATACGGGACGGTTCCACTATTTCACATCACTCCAGTTGTACAGAGAAGGATCTTTTCTTCTGGAAATTCCAACACCTTGTTCTTTTCGTCTTTCGCCTGCTGCAGACAAGTTTCTTTCTCGATCATCCTTTTCCGCATATTCTGACTGAATTCCATAAAGATCCAGAAAGTTTAGCGCCTCTATCGCTACGTTGGAAGAACGTACATCACCTTTAGCAATTTTGTTTTTAGCTTGTTTAATTACATAATTAACCAAACTAAATGGGCTATCGAATAGCTTATTTAGTTTCTCATTGGTTAAACGCTCTTTTCTAGCCATGACTTATCCTATGTTCTTCAGCTATAAAAATACTTCTTAAAACTTGATATGCAGTGGTTAAATCATCATTAACAACGACGTAATCGAACTGGTTTACGGCAGCGATTTCTACAGCGCTATGCTCCAATCGCTCTTTTTTTTGGAGCTCTTCTTCCGAGTCTCTTGTATTTAAACGTCTTTCGAGTTCTTCTTGAGAAGGAGCCTGAATGAAAATAGCTACTGTGGGCATTTGCTTTTTCAAAGCTAAAGCGCCCTGTACATCAATCACCGCTATACAATGCTTCCCCTTTTGAAGAATGTTAGAAATCTCCGCTTTACTAGTTCCATAATAGGTCCCAAATAAAAAGACCCATTCTAGAAACCCATCGTTATCTAAAATTTCTCTAAACTCGTCTTCAGACATAAATACATAGTCCACACCATGCACTTCTCCTGGACGGGGAGAACGCGTAGTTGAAGACAATGTTTTTTCAAACGTAGAAGGAAATTCTCTTTTCAGCATATGAACCAGAGTGGTCTTCCCAGCTCCAGCAGGAGCGCTGATAGTAAAAAGTTTAGGAAGACATTGAACCCCGTCTTGAGAAAAAGGGGAAACAACTTTCACTGACATATTCCCTCTCGAATAGCTTCCTTTACAGGAGAGAAACTTTTTCTATGATGTATACAGGGGCCAAACTGCTTTAAAGCTTGTAAATGCGCTGCCGTCCCGTATCCCTTATGCTTATCGAATCCATATTCGGGGAACTCCGAATGAAGCTTCCGCATCAATTCGTCACGATACTCCTTAGCTAAGATAGATGCCGCAGCTATCGACACGGAGCGCGCATCTCCTTTTATAATTTTAAGACAGGAGATCTCATGAGGCAAAAACAACCCATCAACCAATAAAAAATCCGGGGTATTCTGCAATGAAGCTATGGCTTGAGTCATAGCTTCCTTTGTGGCCTCTAGAATATTGATTTCATCTATCCGCTCAACAGAGACAACACCGATTCCGCAGACGACTTCAGGATCCTCTAACAACAGCTCGTATAAATAGCGTCTCTGCTTAGGGGTTAATTTCTTGCTATCATCAATACCTAAAAAAACCTTTCCTTTAGGTAAGATACAAGCTCCAGCAACGACAGGGCCCGCAAGGGGGCCTCTTCCAGCCTCATCCACGCCAGCAATTTGTGAGTATCCTTGCTTAATAGCCTGATTCTCAAAAATGCTTTTTTTTTCAAAAAGCAATGTCTGCTCAACGATCGATTTCATACACCAACAATCTCTTAACGTTGAGAATAGCAAAAAGAGGTTTATGCCGCCCTTCTGCTTTTACTACTTCTTAGCAGCCTTAGCACCAATAAGCTCTTTAACTTTAGCAGCTTTACCAGTTTTCCCTCTTAAATAGAAAAGACGTGCTCGCGATACTTTTCCGCGCTTAACCACCTCAATACTTACTACTTTGGGGCTATTAAGCAAGAAGCTTTTTTCCATCCCTTCGCCATAAGCGACTCTATGAAGAGAAACAGTTTCTCCTGCACCACCGCCTTTACGAGCCATTACCGTTCCTTGGAACACCTGAACTCGTTCTTTGCCTCCTTCCGAAATGTTTGTTGCTACACGAATCGTGTCACCAACACAGAAATCAACGAGGTCAGCTCTACACTGCTCGTCTTGCAATTCTTTGATTAAGTTCCCCATTGTATTTCACCTAAAAACATTCTTTTTTCTTTATTTTTGTACGCAAGAGATAACCCAAATATGGCCATCTAAGTCAAAAACCTGCCTTAGAAGAAGATTTCCTGCCCCGCTTTCACCGAGTCGCCCACCCAGCATTTCCCACCTTTTTAAAAAGCGAGCAACAGCCTCTTCTGTTTCCAACTCTAAAAATACTTTGGTCGCGCCCCTTCTTTCATTTGTCTGCTGCAGATACAAACTGGTCTTTCCCAATACAGGCAAGCGATCGCCGTCTCCTAGTTCTTGCCCAAACACCCGAGAGTAAAATCTCCTAGCCTTTCGAAGATCCTGCACCTCTAGAATGATGGAAAAAGCCTGCAGAGCCCCTTCTTTTATCTCAGACTGTCCTTCGCGAACCTGCAAATCATTGCTATTCCCGTAAAAGTACTGCAAATACAGGTCTGGTCGACGCTCTTTCGTTCTCTCTAAACTGACCTGTCTTCTCCAGTCTGCAATTTTTTGATGGTCTCCGCAAAGAAGAACTTCAGGAACCTGTGCACCTTCAAAAACCCGCGGACGCGTGTAGTGAGGCCCTTTTAGCAATCCATCTTCAAGCGAATCACATTCCGCACTTTCCTGGTTTCCCAAAACTCCTGGGATGAAACGAGAGAGAGCATCTAGGAGCACCAAAGCTGCCGCACAGCCATTGGTAAGAACGTAATCACCAATGCTGATCTCTTCATCTACTTCAGCAGCTAAAGCTCGCTCGTCAATCCCTTCATAATGCCCACACAACAAAATCAAATGGGAGCACTGAGAGAGTTCTCGACACTTCTTTGCGGAAAGAAGCTGTCCTTGCGGAGAGAGATATACAACTCTGGTCCCCTCTTTCTTTATGTTCCTGATAGCCTGCACAACAGGTTCGGCCATCAAAAGCATTCCCTCTCCTCCATAAGGAGCATCATCTACTTGCTTCCACTTCCCTAACCCGAACTCTCGAATATCACGTGAGCGAACAGATAAAACGCCCTGTTTAATAGCTCGGCCCAAAATAGTTGCTTGCAGTGGACTAGCAAAATAGTCTGGGAACAAAGAAAGAATATCTATCTCCATTCCTCTTATCCCTATTATTTAGCAGCCGCTTCTGCCCTTCTTGCTGCAAGACGTTGACGGTAGGCTCGTCTCTTTTGTCTAACAACCGCTCTGCGAGCATTTTTTTTAGCCATTATCTCAGCATAAACACCCGGAGCCCCTTGTTTCACCAAAGCTCCAGCTTTCTCGGTAAGCTCGGCTCCTTGATTCAGCCAATAAAAAATCCGTTCGCTCTTCAGCTGATAATTTTGCTCACTATGAGGATCATACCATCCTAACATCTCAATATATTTACCATCTCTAGGAGATTCCACATCAGCTAGTACTAATCTATATACAACATGGTTCTTTCGCCCTTGTTGTCTTAAACGAATTTTTAACGCCACAGATTCCCTCCAGACATTTTTTTTCTCATCTGTTCCATTTTTTCTCGGGTCATCCCCTTCAAAAATTTCTTGGATTGCATCATTTGCTTGCGAAACTGATTCACATCACCTAAGGTTAGGCCACAGCCCGCAGCGATTCTTTTCATCCGGCTCATATTCAACTCAACCAACTCCTTTCTTTCTTCTGGAGTCATAGAAAGAATAATTGCCTCATTTCTTTTCATTTGTTTCTCGGATTCTTCTAAATCCTTATCACTGGGCTTTGCGCCTCCAAAGCTTGGCATCATATTCATGATTTTACGCAAAGGCCCCAAACGACGAAAAGCTCGCATCTGTTTATGAAAATCTTCATAAGTAAATGTTGCTTTCGTCAATTTTTCTTCTAACTCTTTATGCTCCTCTTCAGAGATGCACTCTCGCATCTTATCGACGAGACTTATAGTATCCCCCATTCCTAGGATACGCTCAGCCATCGACTGAGCATTAAAAAGACGTAGGTCCTTTATTTTTTCCCCACATCCTTCAAATTTAATCGGTTTATTGAGCAGAGACTTCACAGACAAAACAGCCCCAGCTCGAGCATCACCATCTGCCATGGATACAACGATACCCGTCAACCCTAAGCGCTCATCAAAAGCTTTAGCAGCGACTACAGCATCCTGCCCCATGGCAGCATTCATAACAAATAAAGTTTCGGAAGGATTTGTTACACGAGCGATAGCAGCCAACTCATCCATCAACGCCTCATCCACATGAAGCCGTCCAGCTGTATCGACAATCAGCAAATCATAGTCCTGATCCCTTGCATACTGAACAGCTGCCGCTGCCATATCTACAGGTTCTTGCCCCTCCTTTTGGAAAAGATCTGCTCCTGTTTGCTCGATTAAGCCTTTCAATTGATCCACCGCTGAAAAGCGTTTCAAATCGCATGATACTACCAATACTTTTTTAGCCTTCTTTTCTCTAAGAACGTAATCGGCAAGCTTAGCGCAGGTAGTCGTCTTCCCAGCTCCTTGTAATCCGCAAAACAAAATAACAGCAGGCCGCCCCTGCAACGACAAATCAGCCCGATCCGAAGCAAGCGAAGCTACAAGCTCCTCATGCAAACATTTCACAAACTGCTGTCCCGGGGACACCTGTTTCCAGACCTCTTCCCCCACAACTTTTTGCTTCACCTTGGCTATAAAATTTTTTACCGCCAGATAATGCACATCAGCGTCTAGAAGAGCTAACCGAACTTCTCGAATGGAATCAGAAATGCTCTCCTCTGTTACCCTCTTTGCTGCAAAAAGTGAGGAGAAAATACTAGATAGTTTTTGCGATAAAGAATTAATCATCTCTCGAAAAATCCAGAAATCTCCCCAGAGGATACAGCATCACTAGCTTGATTTTCAAGGAAAAAAAACCTATCTAATTGGGCATAATCTTTGAGCACCTGCCCCCGAATTCCTTTGGAGCAAAAAATTTGCTTTACGCTTTCCCCCTGAGTTGAGCCAATTTCTAACCATCCGACCCCTCCCGGAACTAAAATTTCACGAATATGCGCAGCTATGCGACGATAAAATTCCAGCCCAGAAACACCTCCAACCAAAGCTTTCCAAGGTTCGTGACAACGCACTTCGGGATCAGATTCAAAAAACTCCTTGTAGGAAAGATAGGGGGGATTACAGACAAAAGCGTCTGCAGGAGCGCTGAAAGGCTCAAATAAATCTCCCAACAAAAAGTGCACAAGAAGACCATTTCTTTCGGCATTTGACCTGGCTACAGCTAAAGCTTTTGGGCAAACATCCGACAGCACAACATGCACATGAGGACAATGCTTCTTCACAGCCAAACCAATACATCCACTCCCACAACAAACATCATAAAAAATCTTTTTTTCTTTATGTGTTTGCAAATACTCAATAACCTTCTCTACAAAGACTTCGGTTTCTTGTCTTGGGATAAGAACCTCTGGCGAAACCTGTAATTCCACTCCTAAAAAACAAACTTTACCATGAATATATGCTGTGGGATAACGAGATCCCCGCTTCTTCACACACTTCCAATATGCCTTTTGCGCCTGATCCGACAAGCATCTTAAGCCATAGAGAATTCCTCTAGAAGGAACCCCTAGCAGATCCATCATAATATCCTCGGCTTCCCTTTGAGGAAACCGAACCCCTCGCGACTCCAGATACTCCGAAGCCTCTCTAATTAGCTTCTTCATGCCCAAACAATTGTCGATGTGCGTGAGAAACCAGAGCTGTGGTAATCACATCTAACTCCCCTTGCATCACCCGATCTAAATTATACAAAGTCAGACCAATTCGATGATCAGTCACGCGATTTTGAGGAAAATTATACGTTCGAATCCTCTCTGAGCGATCTCCACTACCTACCTGAGCAGAGCGCATCGCTGATGCCTCCTGCACACGCTTTTGCACCTCAGCATCCCGAATACGCGCTTTCAATACGCGCATAGCTTTCGCCTTATTTTTATGCTGGCTCCGCTCATCTTGACAGGTAACCACCACACCGGAAGGAACGTGGGTGATCCGAACAGCGGAATCAGTAACGTTCACATGCTGCCCCCCAGCTCCCGAAGAACGGAAGGTATCGATGCGTAAATCTTTTTCATCAATAAACACTTCCTCGTCATCTTCTGCTGGTTCGGGAAGAACAGCAACAGTCACCGCAGAAGTGTGCACCCTTCCCTGAGTTTCCGTTTCTGGGACCCTTTGGACGCGATGAGTCCCTGCTTCATATTGCAAAAAACGCTTCGCAGCAGTCCCAGAAATTCCCATAACGTATTCTTTGTACCCCCCGAGATCTGATTCCGATGCAGAGAGCACCTCACACTGCCACCCTTTCATTGATGCATAGAGGTGATACATACGCACACAGTCTCCCACAAAAAGGGCAGCTTCATCCCCTCCTGTCCCTGCTCGCAACTCCATAATCACGCTTAAATCATCATCTGGATCCGGAGGAATAAGCAAATTTTCCAATTGCTTAGATAGTCGCTCTAAAGCCTCTTCTCCTCCCTGAATGCCCTCTTCCAGCATAGCCACCATTTCAGGATCTTTTTCTATGGACAAAGCTAGCTTGTCATCATGAAGTATTTTTTTTGCCGAGACAATCGCCTCATGAGCATTTTTAATTTCAGAAAGACGAGCATGCTCCTTACTTAAAGAGCTATACTCCTTGGGATTATTAAAGATATTGGGATCAGATATCTGCTTTTCAACTTCTTCGAGACGCTTTAAGCACTCTAAAATTTTTATTTCCATGAACGACTTCTTCCGCCTTTACTCTCGTGTCTTTCAAACAAAGACCAGAGTGTACATTGGCCACCAATTTTGGGAAACTTTAGACTTTGGCTTAACGCTTGTTCAAGCCTAGGAATTTGTTAAACAAAAAAGCGGGGTTTGCGCCCCGCTTTTTTACCAATTCAAAATTTTCTCACAGACATTATTTTTTCTTTTTAGCTGGAGACTTCTTTTTACTTTTTGAAAGAACTTCTTCTACAGCAGTTTCTGGTTTAGGAGCCACTTGTTTAACACCGCTGTACCGTTTCAAGAATTTATCAACACGTCCCTCAGCGTCCACAAGTTTCTTGCTTCCTGTGAAGAACGGATGCGAAGATGAGGAAACGCTGACATAACATACAGGGTACTCTTGTCCTTCAAAAACCTCGGTTTTATCTGTCTGATACGTAGACCCGCAAACAAATTTGTAACCGGTGGAAGAATCTACAAACAGAACTTGTCTATACTCAGGATGAGTGTTTTTTTTCATTTGACAACCCCAAAATCACTATCTTAGTATGTGAAAATCTCACATAGCAGAGAGGAGAGCATACCCGAACGTTTTATGAAAAAGCAAGAAAAAATGCACTCAGAGTTTCTTCTTAAACTTTTTATTTTTTTCTTTGCTTTCTTCTTTTTCTTGCCACCCGCAGAAGCTCATTCTCCCCGCCATTTGTCTGTTCAAGACAAAATTTTAACTTCTTGTTCCGGAGATTACGCCATTCTTAGTCGCGGATCTCAAAAATTTTTCTTTTTGGTTCGCCACAACTCTCCGGAAGCAACTTGGATTGAGATCTCTGAGTTTTCTTGTTTAACACAACAAGACAAAAAGCTTATCGAACAGTCTTCTTGGAAAGAAGCTTTCCATCAGTTACGCTCCCCTAAAAGCGTGTACCTTTTACAAATTGCTAGAAACAACTTTTCTATTTTTGTTCTCAAAAAAAACGAGTGGACGCATTCCCAGGAAAAAGATTCTTTACCCTTTTTTATCAAAATGCTTCGCCTTCCCCTATCTCCTGCTCCCGCTCATTTAATTAAGTATAAAGGGAAGACACACACACCCTGGTCTCCCCGAACATCTTTTGGTGGAGAAAACATTACTCTACCTTCTAGTGCTTGGGTTGCCGTTTGGCCCAAAGATTCGTCCTCTTTATCGGGAAAAAACATTCTTATGTACTTCTCTGATGATACAAGATTAACCTTCCCGCTCTGGACGAGTATAGACACCCCTACTGGACCCGTCATCATCAAAACCATTGAACTAGGGCACCAAGCTTCTTCGCCTCATCCAAAACTTCCAGATTTTTAGCTCTTTTTCATGCTTTCATCTAAAACGGTTTCCCTGTAGTTTCGAAAAAGCTTTTTGTGTAAGATGAACCTTGGCTTAAAGACCTCCGTATGAATCAAGTAGAGCTTGTTCTGAAAAAATTGGAAATTTTCGCAATAAGAGGCGAAGCGGGGGTCTTCCTATAACGTGAATACCATTAAATTCTCCTAATAACGAGCAATTACATGAGTCGCTTATATTCCTTGAATAAGAGTCGTCGCATTCTTCATTCCTCTTATAAACTGCTGAAAAGCAAGAAAATGCTCTCTTATCCAGACTCTCAAAAAGAATTGCTGGAAACCTTAAAATTGCTCGAAGAAGCCATTTTAGATCAAAATAGAGAAGATGCCTCTCTTTTCGCCAAGCGAGCTCAAGATATTCAAAAAAGATTCCCGCGCTCAAAAATACGCGCAACTTTTGATTTGATTTATGCCTTGACTTGTGCAGCTGTCCTAGCTTTTTTGATCCGTCAGTTCTGGTTTGAGCTATACGAGGTTCCCACCGGCTCTATGCGGCCTACGATTCTTGAGCAAGACCGCATTCTTGTCTCTAAAACTACATTTGGACTCCGCCCACCTTTTAGTAATAAAAACATTGGTTTTACACCAGACGCAATTACCCGAGGAGAGCTTGTTGTCTTTACTGTAGGAAATCTCCCTATCCCCAACGCAGACACCAAATATTTCGGAATCATTCCCGGGAAAAAACGATATATAAAACGATGTATGGGTAAACCAGGAGATACATTATATTTTTATGGAGGCAAAATTTACGGGATAGATCGCAATGGAACTCCCATCACCCCTAAAAACACAGAAACCCTTTACCACGTCCCCTACATCTCTTTCGATGGCACTACAGAAATCTTCGCGCGTTCTGAGGGACAAACGGATGTAATTTTTAATCAATTCCATGCTCCCTGCGGCAAAATTTCCTTGCCTCAACAATCTCCTTATGGACAATTTTTCTATAAGGATACTTGGCACAACGACACTCCCCACGCTTTGAAAAATCCCCATGCCGAGCCTTTAAGCTATGCCGACCTTTTTGGCATGAAAAATTTTGCCATGGTACGCATTCTCACCAAAAAACAGGCAGCACTTACCCACGTCCTCTCTTCTCCTTTTGCAGACACCTATTTGGAGATCGCTCATACACCCAACGTCTCCTATCCTCATCCGCACTTACGGCCGTTCGAAACACAACTGATTCCTACTATCGAACCGATGAAGACCTTGCTCCCCTTAAGAAAGGAGCACATCCATTTGATTCGTAATAACCTTACAACATCTCGGTTCTCTGTAATTGAAGGATACGCCTATAAATATCAACCAACCCCTATTGACACTTCTGGCATAGCGAGAATGTTTGCCCTTCCCATGCCCAACGTTCCAGATGGCTGTTATGAGTTTTCTAAGGGAGATGTATTTAGTATTCATATGGGGGGCTTCCGAACGAAGCTAAAACAACCGCATCCTCTGACGCAGTTAAGCGATTCTCAGGTTATTGATTTATTCAATTGCGGGATTAGTTTTCACACCATCTATATTCCGAAAAACCCTCAATGTGCGCCTTTCCCAAATCGTTATGCCTTTTTCAATCAAGGCAACTTGTTTGTTATGGACTCTCCTGTTTTCATCGACAGCGATCCCTCCTTGCAAAAATTTATCTTAGCGGAGAAAGAAAAAGAGCTCCTATCTTCTGAAGAAAAACCTTATATCGCCTTCATTGATAGAGGCCCTCCTCCAGAATCTACAGAAGAGTTTGTTTCTTTTATCACTAACTTCGGACTTAAAATCCCAGAAGGCCATGTGCTTGTTTTAGGAGATAATTGCCCTATGAGCGC
Organism: Chlamydia suis; assembly: GCF_900169085.1. Taxonomy (NCBI): domain Bacteria; kingdom Pseudomonadati; phylum Chlamydiota; class Chlamydiia; order Chlamydiales; family Chlamydiaceae; genus Chlamydia; species Chlamydia suis. The sequence goes on along the minus strand of NZ_LT821323.1, from coordinate 25,325 downwards.
AGATAGCCGCGATTTCGGATTTGTCCCTGTAGAAAACCTTTTAGGATCTCCAATAGCTATTTTTTGGCCCATGAACCGGATAGGGTTGCTAGCTTCCAGCATTACCCCTTTAAGCTTGCCAGGATACCTTGTTAATGGACTCGCCCTGGGAGTGCTTATATATTTTATGGGAGTGTGGTACTACCGAAAGAACCATCGATTATTCCCATAACAACAACAAAAAAAAAGAGGTCTTAACAAGACCTCTTTTACCATTCACACCTCAACGCGAAATCACCTTTAGAGCTATTGAGACAGAATGACCGTTGATGTCCCACTCTTCCCCTTCTTTATGATCAATCAAGGAAACCGAAGTGGTTAACGTCTCTTCACAAATGTACTCCTCATGTCGTGAAAACGCCTCTTGAACAATTTTAGGAGCGTGTAAACGGATAGCAATGCGATCCGATACATGTAACTTCTCGTTTCTTCGCATGGTATTGATCTTATTGACGATTTCTCTAGCTATCCCTTCCAAGATCAGGAATGGGGTCAACTGACAATCCAAAACCGCTACAAAAGAGGAAGAGCTTCTAGCTACGAACCCTGGCGAAGATTCCCAAGAAACCGTAATGTCTTCTTTATCCAAAGAAATCGTTTCTTCTCCCAAAGAAAGGACCATTAGGCCTGTATGCACAAATGCTTGAATCTGCTCTTGTGAAAGTCCCGCTAAAGCTTTTTGAATTTCAGGGAGCCGATTCCCTACCTTCTTGCCCAAAGAACGAAAATTGGGTTTTACAAGAGTTGTTACATATTGCGGAGTTTCTGAACAAAAATGCACTTCCTTAACATTCAACTCCTCACCAATCAACGATTCTGCTTGAGTCAAGGATTCCAGTCGTTCTTTAGCCCCCACAATATACATATTTTGCAGCGGCTGACGAACTTTAAGCTTATGCTCTTTACGTAAAGAATGCCCTAAAGCAACAATCTCCCGAATATCGTTCATTTTTCTTTCTAAATCGGGCAGAATGTTTTCCAAAACAACATGCGGGAAATCGCACAGGTGCACAGATTCAGGATCTGTCTCCATCCGTAATTGCTGATACATATCCTCTGCCGTAAAAGGAATAAACGGAGCGATGACTTTAGAAAAAACTATTAGCACTTCATAGAGAGTCGCAAAGGCTGCTCGACGGTCCGGAGAATCTTCTGCTTCCCAGAAACGTCGGCGAGATCGACGGATATACCAATTTGTTAAATCTTCAATAAAACCTACAAACGGACTTACTGCAGTATGTAAATCATATTGTGCCATACCTTCTCGAGTTTTCCCTACCACACTATACAGAGAAGAAAGAATCCAACGATCTATCTCAGCTAGCTCCAAATCTTGGGTTTTATTTGGGGAAAAACCATATAGCTCTGCATAAGTCTTATAAAAAGCCAAAGCATTAGACAGAGGTAAAAGCACCTGTTTAAGTACAGCCTCTACCCCTTTATCAGAAAATCGCAAATCTTCTGCTTTAACAACGACGCTATGTAGCAAATACAGACGCAAAGCGTCAGCGCCGTATGTATCCATGATCTTTTTAGGACTAGGATAATTATTCAAACGCTTAGACATTTTATTCCCATCTTCAGCGAGAATAATTCCATTCACAATCACATTCTTAAAAGCCGGTTGATCGAACAGAGCTGCGGCAATTACGGTTAACGTGTAAAACCATCCTCGAGTCTGATCGAGGCCTTCCGCAATAAAGTCGGCAGGAAAACGCCCTTCCGTTTCTTCAGCTCGTTCAAAAGGGTAGTGATTTTGAGCGTAAGGCATTGCTCCAGAATCAAACCAACAATCAAAAACATAGGGAACTCTACGGAAAACCTTTCCATCTTTGCGAATGGTTATTTCATCAATAAAATGTCGATGTAAATCCACCACCTTCTGGCCAGATAATTCTTCCAGTTCTTGGATGGACCCAACAACGAGTACATCTCCATCTTCGCTACGCCAAATAGGAATTGGGGTTCCCCAGTAACGATTTCTACTAATCGCCCAATCACGAGCCCCCTCAAGCCATTTACCAAACCGCCCATGTTTGATATGCCCGGGAGTCCAATGAATGGCTTCATTAGCTTTCAGCATCTTACTTTTTACTTTTTCTACGGAAACAAACCAAGAATTGACCGCTTTGTAGATCAAAGGAGAGTCTGTTCTCCAACAAAATGGATAACGGTGGCGAATGGTTCCTTGATAGAATACAGCGTTTTCGCTCTTCAAGCGCCGAATGATTCCCTTATCCGCAGATTTAATGTATTCCCCTACGAAATCCGTTACTTTTTCAGTGTAACATCCTTGATTATCGACAGGACACACCAACGGAACGTTATGCTCCTGACAAACACAAAAATCTGATTCTCCAAAAGCTGGGGCCATGTGAACAATCCCTGTCCCCTCACTTTCTTCAATAAAGTCGGCAGGAAGAATTCGAAAAGCTCCCCGCTCTTGTTCCTCCTGAAAATAAGAAAATAGAGGACGATAGCTTTTCCCAACAAGACTATCCCCCGACAATTGTCCTATCCATTCATAGGACTCTCGATCAGGGAACCAACGAGCTAAACTCTCTTGCCCAAGAACGTACTCCTCTCCCGATCTCTTGTCTCGAATATGAGCATAGGTAAGCTTGGGGTGCACGGCTAAAGCCATATTTGAAACAAGCGTCCAGGGAGTAGTTGTCCATGCCAAAAGAATAGTTGGCTCATCTTGCAAAGCAAACTTTACAACAACGGAAGGATCATCTACCTCTTTATAGTTCTGCCCAGCTTCAAAGTTAGATAGCGGGGTTCCTAGTTTAGTGGAAAAAGGAACAACCTTTGTTCCTTCATACACCAACCCCTGGCGATAAAGAGAATGGAAGACCCACCAAACGCTCTCCATAAAAGTGGGGTCCATAGTCTTCCATGTTGCAGAAAAATCTACCCATCGTCCAATTCTATCTACAAAATATTTCCACTCATCAACATATCGGAAAACGATTTTACGGCACTCTTCATTGAAGTTAGCTATACCAAAGTGCTCAATAGCTCCAGGTTCAATTAAGCCTAAGGATTTTTCTACCTCATACTCAACAGGAACCCCATGACAGTCCCAGCCAAAACGCCGAGGTACATAATGCCCATCCATAGTAGCATAACGACATACGACATCTTTAATCGTACTAGCTAATAGATGCCCATAATGAGGCAAGCCCGTAGCAAATGGAGGCCCATCATAAAAAGAGAAAGTGGGCCCCCCCTCTCGATTTTTTAACGTTTTCTGAAAAATATCTTGCTCTTTCCAAAAAGCTAAAATTTTTTCTTCTTTGGCAGAAAAACTAACCTTATCTTCGTTATCCATTCTTCGATTATTCACTCTGGTTTTGATCCTGTAGAAAACAGTGTTTTCCTGCTCACAAAGTTTGCAGTTTAACCGCTTCCCGAAATCGTTTTTTTCTTAACCAATGGATTATGATAGATTCCTCTTTTAAACCGTTAATTAAAATATACTTCTCGATAACGCTAAAGAGCTCTCTCCTTCCACTTACAAAAAAGGCTTACACTTTCCTGAAAAGCTCCTTCCCCCTTCTATTACCAAACACTATTTTTTTTAGTTGAATAGGTTACAGAAAATCGCATCAAAACAACATTGCGGAAAAGCCCTAGAACCCTTACAATCCTGGCCGCAGGGGGTGTAAAGGTTTCGACTTAGAAATGAAGCGTTAATTGCATGCGGAGGGCGTTGGCTGGCCTCCTAAAAAGCCGACAAAACAATAAATGCCGAACCTAAGGCTGAATGCGAAATTATCAGCTTCGCTGATCTCGAAGATCTCAGAGTTGCTGCTTAATTAGCAAAGTTGTTACCTAAATACAGGTAACCCGGTGTTCGCGAGCTCCACCAGAGGTTTTCGAAACACCGTCATGTATCTGGTTAGAGTTAGGATCTTTTAATTCTCGAGGAAACTAATTCGAAATTTAATGAGAGTCGTTGGTCTCCATAGAGGTTTCTAGCTGAGGAGGCTCAATGTATATTATCTAGAAACTAAGCATGTAGAAGTTAGCGGGGAGTTTGCTAAGGACGAGAGTTCGACTCTCTCCACCTCCATAGGTCTCTTCCTCTGTTTTAGCTTAACAAGGAGCCTTGGATCTTCGTGTCCTCCCAAACAACGAGTCCACCAAGGAACCCGGGAAGCAGCACAGAGAAAGGGACCGTTTTTTTAATTTCTTTACACAAGCTATTAGATCGTGTTTTATCCTTATTTCTGTTAAAATATTTCTTTTGCTTTTAGCAGTTTTTCCTTTCGAATCCCACTTCTCTTTCTTTGTAGCTCCAAGAGCTAGAAGCTTAATATTTTTAGGGAGATATTACTCGTGTATATTTTTTCTGGTTATTTCTTTTTTATGCAGCACGCCCATGGCTCAGACACCTTTCCTGCATGGGATTGCTTACAGCGTAACTATCTTCGTCGCGGCTTAATCACATCTTGCTGTAGCTATGTCCCTGTTTTAAGTACCGCTGTAGGGCTACGCACTCTGTACAACATGCATAAATTAAAGAAAGAGCTAACAGAGCGAACAGGGGGGTTTCTCTGCAAAAACGATCCTAACATCCCCTGTACTTGGTTTCCTTGCTCAATTATTAGAAAAGAGTGGCCCAAAGCTCAGGCAACGGCCGTACAAGAAGTTTTGGGAATTAAGGCGCTTGTTTGCCTCGGAGCTCTTCTTTTGAAGATCTTTCGAGCTGTAAGAGCTTTTTTCTACAGAACCTTTTGCACCAATTCCCCTGTTACTCCAAGCGCTTGCACCTCCGCAAACACCTTAGGATGCCCCAGCCCCTCTCAAACACCTGTGTACGAAACCCCAAGTGGCTATTAAAACTTTCTAAAAAAGCTTGCCCACTAGAGTAAGACTTGCTTCCAATTAAGCACCATCTTTGATAGCCAAAACAATATAGGCTGGGAAGGCAAAATGGTTGTTAGGTCTGGAAACGCACTCTAAAACTACACGTTTTCCTAGCCATTTGCTTAGATCAATATTTGTGGCATAGACAAAAGCCAGCACATTCTCCCCGTCTTTCAAAAGATAATCTCCGGGATTATTTTTAACGACATGAGGATACACCTCGAGCTCTCCAGTCAGGACACGTTTTTTCCTCTGCTCATCCCTATAAAAAGATTCCATGGTCAGCCCAGCTCGACTCTCTTCTGGCTGAAGGCTCACCCAAATCTCATACAAAGATCGCTCAAGACTCTCTCTACCTTCTAAGACGGGAGACGTCTTCACACACTCTTTTTTACGAATGTAATGAGACAACAACGAACCCTTTACAGAGCCCAAATCTTGAATAGGATCTGCCGCAACAGGCGGAGTGTCTGAGACCTTCGCCTCCTCAACGGCTGTCAATACCGGAACCTCTAAAGAAGAGGAGGCTATCGCCTCTTCTACAATTTTATGTTGCGCTTCCTGCGGCTTCTGAACATTCTTTTCTAGGGATTTAGCGAGAAAAGCCTCCTGCACTCTTTCCAAGGCCTTTTGCACCATAGGCTGCAACCCCGGAACATCTTTAAACTCTTCTGCCTGAGCCAGATTCATTTTTTTATAGATAGCATCCAAATCAATATCTTCTACCTTTTTTTGTAGCTCAGCACTAGCAAAATTCATGGCAGAATCTAATAAATCTAAAGCGAGTTTTTTCTGTCCTTCTTTTTGATTATACAGTTCTAAGGCGCCAACATTTTTGACAAAATTTTTAGCCACATAAAAGACGCACTGTTTTGGGAGAGCTATTTCCAGCCATTTTCCCTGAGCAGCACCCAAGGTTTCCACACTAGTCCCCTTAGATAATCTTGCTAGAATAGGAGCCGAGGTCGATGGTTCCAAACGAACGTTGACCTTTTCTCCTTCAATGACATTATCTAAAACGAACGTTCGAAATACATAACCCCGCATCCCTTCAGGGGCAGCCACTACATAATAATCTTTACTTTCTCCTAAAACAGCCAGATAGTCGCCTTTAGACAACTCCTTAATGATAAAACTATCCGTGTGTGGAGCCAGACGCAATCGCACACGATTTCCTTTAATTTCTCCTGTAAACGGAGAAAAAGCCGCTTTATCATTAACTGAAGCATCAACTTTCGCACTGGAAAAATCCGCAGCACACAAGCAGGTGTTTGCCCCACAAGAAAGGGCGAAAATGAGCATAGAAATAGACAACGTTCGCACGAAAAAAACTCCTGCAATTCGCTAAAACCCAAGCCTCTATCGAGACATTCGCAGCCCTAGAAGACGCAACCTCCAGAGAGGGGGATTATCATTGACTTAAAAGAAAAAGTCAACCGCGACTATCGGTCCTTACCCCAAGAGCTCCAGTCCATACCAGCCTATCTTTACGTATAAAGAACAGCTTTCACGTGTTCACAATAGGGCTGTCCACAGGTACACCCGATCGGTGTTCCCAAATACACATTAAACTGCTCTTCAGGATTCAAAGGATCTGTGACGGTGTACATTTTTTCTCCGCTTTGAGCAATGTCCCAAGAACGAAAAGTTAAATCCTCTTCCGAAACCACACTGTCTTCTTCCTCTCCCGCGGCTCGGCCAATTTGACAATGCAAACAATTGCAATGAGGCTCAGGCTTAGCTAAAACAGACGTAGCCCCCAAGGATAAAGAGCGCAACACCTGCGCCAACTTCTCTAAAAGATCGGCAGGAAGATCAGGATAATCTTTGTGTTCCGGAGAGTGTTGCAATAACAAATCAATAGACCCTGCCCCGCCTAAAAGCATGGACACCAAGCCTTTTTGAGAAAAAACTTGTACCTCACACCCTTTAGCCACTTGTTGAATGGCGCCTAACAAAGACCCTATTTTCTCCTCTTCCTTATTTTTCTGAGGACATGTTGATTCCAGATAGAGCAAATGCTCTTGAAAAGCCTCATCGATAATCGCTTGCTTAAGATTAGGAATAGAAACTGTCTCTCCGTCAATCAGATGAAGCTTTAAGGTAGCGCACCCTTCTGTGCCCCCGTCATAGGACTCTATGAAAGCCACTTGACTCCATCGAGCTGAAACATAGGGGGGGATACAAATGAATTGATCATTAATTTTGACCTTCATAACAACCTCCAACAGAAGGACTCGCTTTCTCCGGCATTGTAGTTAAGGGAGGCATTTTTGACAAACAGATTAGCAGATAAGCCTCCCGATTGCTAAAAACTTACATCCTCCCCCTCGAACAAAGACATGTTTTAATTTGTCTTAATATGGTACACATCGAAGCAGCTTCCCTCTTATCCTCGAGTAAATTAGGAACTTGCAATGAAAAAAACCTCCGTTATTGACACCAGTGTTTTTATTTACGATCCAGAGGCCCTCTCCTCTTTATCTAACACTCGTATCATTATCCCTTTTACAGTAATCGAAGAGTTAGAGTCTTGCGCCAAATTTCGTGACGAATCTGGAAAAAACGCTTCTCGAGCATTAGGAAACATTCGTCTGCTACTGGAACAATCAGACAAATCCGCTACAGGCCAGATTTTTTTAAAAAACGGCAGCGAGTTATGCATTGAGGTTTCTCCTTTAGCAAATTTTTCCACCAATGAAAAACCTAAAAAACACCTCACTCTAGAATTATTACAAATCATTTCCCAACGAGAACCCGTAATTTTCGTAACCAAAAGCCTGAGCCGAAGGGTGTACGCAGAGGCTTTAGGTATTGAGGCTAAAGACTACGAAAACAAATGCGTCTCCTTCCGCTCTCTCTATCGTGGCCACAGAAGACTTAAGGTATCAAACAGCTCTATAGAATATTTTTACAAAGACGGCTCGATAGCCTTCCCCTCAGATCTTACTCCCTTACCCTCCCCCAACGAATACTTCTTCCTTTCAGGAGATGACGAAAACCACTCTGCCCTCGGTCGTTATAGCCCTAAAGACAATAAAATCATTGCTCTAAAATCCCTTCCAGAGAAAATTTGGGGAGTGAGTCCTCTAAATAGAGAGCAACGCTGCGCGCTAGATCTACTACTAAGGGATGACATCAAACTCGTTACCTTGATGGGACAGGCTGGGTCCGGTAAAACAGTCCTGGCTTTAGCCGCCGCTATGTATCAAGTTTTCGACAAGCCTAAATACAACAAACTTCTGGTTAGCAGACCCATTATTCCAATGGGGAAAGACATCGGATTTCTTCCTGGAATAAAAGAAGAAAAGTTGATGCACTGGATGCAACCCATTTATGATAATATGGAGTTTCTGTTCGACGCTAATAATATGGGAGACTTCGCAGAAACCCTGCAAAGTTTGATGGAGACCAAAAAGCTAGAGATGGAAGCACTCACCTATATCCGAGGACGCTCCTTACCCAAAGTATTCATGATCATTGATGAAGCACAAAACCTCACTCCACACGAAATCAAAACTATTATCTCGCGAGCAGGGAAAGGCACAAAAATTGTTTTAACAGGAGACCCTACTCAGATAGACAGCTTGTATTTCGACGAAAACTCCAATGGTCTTACCTATCTTGTGGGAAAATTTCATCATTTATCTCTATACGGACACATGTTCATGACTCGAACAGAACGTTCCGAGCTTGCTGCCGCAGCTGCAACCATTCTTTGATCCTCTTCCTTCGCCACTGCAGCAATCATCTGGTACAAAGCTCTTACAAGAGCTTTGTATTCCTAATCACAACTAATAAATAGAGGGAAAATCCGTTTTTCCCCTAAATACCCGATAAATATAGATCGTGTAAGCAATAACAAAAGGAAGAGCTATTAAAACGATCTTAATGAGATGTTGCAAGGCCCCCGGTTCTACAGCTGAATTAAAAATCGTTAAGGTATAACGGTTATCTACAGAAGACACGAGTAAGTTAGGGAAAAGCAACACGTTATAAGCCAGTATGGGGAACAGTAAATTGATACAAGAAAAAACAAATGCTTTGCCATACTTAGCAGCTGTCACAGCCATTTTTGCTGCATAGCAACAAGAAAGTGTTGCTAAAGCCAGCAAAATCAATACCGGATAAGCAGGAATACCCGAGCCACCTCCAACACGACAACAAACTCCGACAGCCTGAGGCAAATCTAAAATTGTTGCAATGAGCAAGCTGATATACAAAACTAGATAACCTGATAAAACATAAGAAAACCGATTTCTTAGGCGAAGTTGCAAACCTTCTCCTGTTTTCATCAAAGCGAAACTAATCCCATGCAAAGCAAAAGCAGCGACTACAAATAGTCCGCATAATACGGGATAGGGTCGTAAAAAGAGCTTCCAGGACAAAGCACTATAAGAAGTATCCGGAGCTATTGGCAGCCCAAGCAATAGATTCCCAGCAAAAGTTCCTAAAAAAAAGCTAATCGACATCCCTGAAGCAGAAAAAAGAATATCCCAAAAACATCTCCAGCGATGAGACTCTGCTTTACTTCGAAATTCTAAAGAGCAGCCTCGGAATATATACAGCATAACCATAGTCCAGATGGGCATATAGAAGATGGACAACAGGGTACCATAGGCTGTCGGGAAACCTGCAAATAAACCTGCAAACATGATCACGAGCCACACTTCATTCCCGTCCCAAACAGGGCCTATTGAGTTTAAAAGCCATCGACGCTCCTTCTCTTCTTTAGAAAGAAAATAGATCGTGCTTAATCCCAAATCAAAGCCTTCCCCTAAAGCGTAAGCAAATACAGCGATGCAAAGAATTGCGTACCAAATAACAGGAAGCATCATTGTTAAAGAAATTTCCATAATGAATGCCCTCACAAATCTCTTTCTATAAGATCTTTTTCATCAGGTCCCTCGCCAATTTTTTTCAAAAGAAGCGAAACGAAAAGACTCAATAAACAGATAAAAACGATTGAAAACAGAATTAAAGACTGCCAAATTTGTCCAGAATGAACGATAGGTGACGTTGCATCTTTAGTTTTTAACAAACCATAAACAACCCAAGGCTGACGGCCTACTTCTGTAGAGATCCAGCCGATTTCGTTACACAACTCAGGACAGAATACAGAAAGCGAAAGTATCCATAAAATTCCCTTCCTACACGCCCAAGTTTTCTTCTTGTGCACAGCCAAAGCTATCAAAGCTAAAAGGAGCATAACTCCCCATAACATGACCATTAAGTGATACGTTTGAAAAACAAAAGCCACATTTGGCCACTCATCTTTGGGAAACTGGTCTAGGCCTTTAACGGGAGTTTTCGCATTTCGATGAACCAAAAGAGATAATCCGGAAGGAATTGGAATGCCAATAACGCGCTCGTTTTTCATATCAACAACGCCGAACAAGTAGATCGGCGTATGTTCTTGAGTTTTAAAAACTCCTTCAAAAGCAGCAAGTTTTGCGGGCTGATGCTTAGCAACTCCTCGAGCTGTGACATCTGCCGACCAAAGCTGTAACATCAAAACAATCAAAGCTGTAAACACCCCCAGCTTCAATCCTTTTTCCGCGAACTCTGTATGACGCTTTTTGCGCAAATAATGAGCGCTTACCGATAAAACAAGAAATATTCCTGATAACCAAGCTCCAAGGACAACATGCGTGAAACGCTGCAAAGCAGAAGGAGATAATACCGCAGCCCAAAAAGAAGTCATTTGAGGAACCAAAACTCCATTACGCATAACCATTTCATAACCAGCAGGAGTCTGCATCCAAGAATTTGCACAAACAATCCAAAAAGCGCTCATATGCGCCCCTAAAGCTACCATACAAGCTGCGAAAAAATGCATTTTCTTGGATACCTTATGTCGACCGAATAACAAGACTCCTAGAAACCCTGATTCCAAGAAAAAAGCAAACATGCCTTCGCTTCCTAAGAACATGCCAAAGATATTCCCTGTATATTCTGCAAATCGAGACCAATTGGCTCCGAAAGAAAAAATTTGCATGATTCCAGTAACAACCCCAACCACAAAAGTCAGAGTGAAAATTTTAATCCAAAACCAAGTCAATTGGTTATAAATGCTTTTTTTCGTAAACAGGTAGAGCCCTTCCATAAGAACTATCATCATGCTTAATCCTAAACTAATAGGAACAAAGAGATAGTGAAACCCAATAAACAGCGCAAATTGCACCCTCGCCAATATCTCAGCACTCATACTTGGCTCTCCAAATCAAACACTACTTGCATTCTCTGTAGTTATATACTATGCGCGTTTCCCTGTCATTAGTTGTTAAAGTCGTCCTTTTCCACAAAATACTTTGCCATTAACCCTCTTCCAGCTAAACTGGGGATGAGTCCTCTCCCTAGGGGGTTCTTGAAAACCTTCCTTGGGCTCGGTTCGCTTTTCGCTTATGATAAGTTTCGGGGATTTTGCAGAATTTCTTGTTCTGTTGAAAAATAATGAAAACACTTCAACTGCTAGGGTTATCTTAATAGATGTTCGTAGGTATAATGTATTACGCCACACCTCTGTTGGAGATAGCTTTAATTTGGGTGGTCCTCAATTACTTACTAAAGTTTTTCTGGGGAACAGCAGCTATGGACTTAGTCTTTGGTCTGCTCTCTTTTCTTTGTCTATTTGTTCTTGCAGAAAAGCTTCATCTCCCTGTTATTCGCAATCTGATGCTCCATGTAGTCAATATTGCGGCAATCGTAGTGTTTATTATCTTTCAACCAGAAATTCGTCTTGCGCTCTCTAGGGTGCGCTTACGCAGAGGAAAATTCGTAATCAACCTGCAAGACGAATTTATTGATCATTTTACGGCCTGCGTTTATCGCATGGCCGAACGACAAATAGGAGCTCTTATCGTACTGGAGAACGAGCGTCTCTTAAATGAGCTGCTGAATCTCTCTGCTGTAAAAATCAATGCGGACTTTTCTGAAGAACTGCTTGAAGCCATCTTCGAACCGTCTTCCCATTTACATGACGGCGCTGTTCTGATGAAAGGAGAAACTATCTCCTACGCACGAGTGATTCTCCCTCTTGCCCATGATACCACACAACTCTCACGCTCCATGGGGACTCGCCATCGAGCAGCACTGGGTGCTAGTCAACGCACCGATGCTCTCGTAGTTGTTGTGTCGGAAGAGACCGGAGCTGTCTCTTTAGCCCGAGATGGGATCTTAACTCGCGGAGTGAAAATGGATAGATTTAAAGCCATTTTACGAAGTATTCTAACTCGCAATGAACGAAAGACAAACCCTATTATCTCCTGGATGCGTAAAAAATGATCAATTTCGTCTCTTGGGTTTCTCGTAACTGGCTCCAAAAGCTAGTTTCTTTGGGCTTTGCCATTATCATTTGGGCATTAGCTAACCAGTCCATTACGGTAACAAGAACCTTTCATAATATTCCTGTACGTGTAATTGATCTAACTCCAGAGCAAACAGTTATTGGTTTGCAAGCCAATGGTTTGTTGAAGAAAAAAGTAGCCATGATGATAACCGGGAATAAATCGGTTATCGAAAAACTTCGCCCTACGAACCTTGAGATTGTTATTAGTGCTAAAGGAAGAACAGAAAGTTGGATAGAAACAATAAACCCATATAATTTGGTTTGTTTGGATTCCGACATTCACCTACGCAAAAATATCAAAAGTGTAACGTCGGAAGATATTTTCATTCGTCTAACTCAGTTCGTGACAGAGGATATCTCTGTCACAATTACGAAACCTATAGGGAGAGCTCCGAAAGGATATGAATACCTTGATGTTTGGCCAAAGTACTTAGTGCAAAAAGTAAGTGGTCCTAAGGAATACGTTTCTTCTTTAAAGGATCACGGATTAGAGCTGACTTTTAATCTCAATAAGGTTTCTTTCGAAGAGCTAGACCGCAGTCGTCTAGCTCAAGGGAATCTTGATGAGGTCGTCTATCCTGTTCCTGAAGATTGGAAAAAAGTATTTATTCCCTTTGATAATAGCTATGTGGAATTAAACGATCCGCAAGCGGATTTTTTACGACTCCTGTTCTTAAAACAAGAATTTATTCCCTTGAATATCAATCTTCCTGTTCTTCTATTTTTCCCTGTAGAAAACAGCCAGTTTGTAAATCCTCAAAATTATTATCTCGAACAGAATGCCCCCTTGGTCTTGAACCATGGAATTTATCAAATGGACCTCCCTCTTTACGTAAAAGACGTCAGCCATCTATTCCTGGATGTGGTAAAAAATAATATGGCGCTTACCATCATTATGGAGCCTCCTATAAAATCTCAAAAAGAACACTTCATCCATTGGGCTGTAGAATTTTTAGACGAAAAAACTTTAGAAGACACTTTTGTTCAAGCAGTTATTGCGCAAGATCGCGAAACCAATAAACACATGATCCTTGACGAGGCAGGAATCCGGCACCGCTTTAGAGAATACTTGCGGAAACTTACACTATTTGATCAAGATGGAGAGCCTTTGGCTTTAACAGCAAGAACATCCGGGAATAAGGTGATCATTCAAGTAGCCTCTTCCTCTTTAAAGAAAAAACCTTCCTGATTGTGACAAGCTTTTTTTCAACTGAAGAGGCAATTTATACAAAAAAGCTTCTATTTTGCTAGGCTCCTATCTATTCCTTTCTAGTAAAAAAGCTTTGCTATAACCATGCGCAACATCACACATAGCCTTACGGAAAGACACTATGCTCTTTAAAAGATTACGCTCGGGAGGAAAAATCCTCGTCGATCATCTCGTTTATGGGTTAGGTCTTGGAATCCTGACCATCCTGCGACTACTTCCTCGCTCATCTTTACGACTTTTTGGGAAGGGCGTGGGGACGATAATCTTTTATATCATATCTGACTTTAGAAAAACTGCCCTCACGAATTTAGCTCTTGCATTCCCGGAAAAAAGCTTTGCTGAACGATATCGAATAGCCTTGCAGTCTGTTCAACAAGTGATTATTACGTTTGTAGAGCTTGCAACTGTAGACAAATTCTCGAAACATATTGATGACATTATTACCATTGCCACCTCAGAAGACTCTCCTGAAGGGTTCTTCCCAGAAGAAGTTTCCTCTAAACAAGAACTTGAGCATTTGTTCGCTCATTTAGATCAACAAAAAGGCGCTATTTTATTCTGTGGACATCAAGCAAACTGGGAGCTTCCATTCCTTTATATTACTAAGAGATATCCTGGTTTAGCTTTTGCCAAACCGGTAAAAAATTCTCGACTTAATAAAAAAATCATTTCCTTAAGAGAATCTTTTCAAGGAAGGATCGTGCCTCCTCAAAATGCCATAAACCAAGCATTGAGAGCTCTTCATAAAGGAGAAGTTGTAGGAATTGTTGGAGATCAAGTCTTATTATCTTCGCAATATTCCTATCCTTTATTCGGTTCTCAGGCATTTACTACAACCTCTCCTGCATTATTAGCTTACAAAACTAAAAAGCCTGTTATTGCTGTCGTTATTTACCGACAACCCAACGGAAACTACCTTGTAGTCCCTAGCAAGGCTTTTTACGCTAATCAAGAACTTTCCATACGAGAATCTACAGAACAATTAATGGACCAATTAATGCGATTTCTCGAAAAAGGAATTGCTTGTAAACCGGAGCAGTGGTTGTGGCTACATAAACGCTGGAAACGAAAACTTCGCCATAAATTTAAACGTTGTTATGCGTTTAGTCATATTTTGGTTATCGTGAAAGGAGATGCGCTAAACTCTTTGCAAAAATTTTTAACAGAATTTGCAGAATTCTATGCAAATGCTTCTCTTTCCTTAGCGATTATAGGGGCGCTTGATAGCATTCCCGAAGGTTCCCTTTCTCCCTATTCTTTACAATTTTTATCTTCGGAAGAAGAGCTTTTGGTTAAGCCCAACTTTTTCCCTGCTGTTCTAGACTTATTTGGGCTATCTAGAAGGACTCGTCGTCATTATAAAAAAACGGGATCTAGAAAAATCTTTTCAAAAAACAGGCTAAAAGCATCCCTATCACAAGAAGAATTGTTAACACAGAGTCTTCGCAAGTTACTACGAAAAGCCTAAATTTTAGAGAAAATTCAGCACGCTCCCTAACCACCAGAGGCAAGCTACTCCTAAAACGAGGACTCCCGCCCAGCCTAAATTGAACCAACTTCGAATGGCCTTCTCTGGAGAGTTTCTTCCTCCCATAGATTCTAAATCAAGAAGCATGTCCATATTTTGGTCTGAAAATTCCTGAAAAATCTTTAGCACATAGGGATGCTCTTTGAGTAATCTTTCCCCATCTAACCCTAAAAAAGCTGCATATTTTTTCATAAAGCCTTGAGCATAAACAGGAGAAATCAACTTGCCTAAGTGCCCAGCTTCTATAGCTTCCAATGCAGACAGACGAATCGATGTTGCAGCTTCAACATCTTTTAACGAAAGGGCTCTCTCCTCTCTTTGTGAGCGGAAAACCTCTCCTAGATGCAACAACTCTTTGTGGATATGTTCGCTCATGTAGTTCCCCTTGTTCGCTCAGGCTCCGCCATTGAAATGAGTGGACCTCTCTTCATTTTTCTCTTTTACAGTATCAAAGTTTATTAGACTTTTTCTCAAGCGTTACACTTAAGGTTTTGTTCTTCCTAGAAAAATTTTTCGGTCATAAAGCTTTGAGGATGATAGAATGTGGAGAAAAATCCTTATTTGCGGGTTCCTTCTTGAAAAAGAAATTTTTGTAGGAAAATTATGTCATCCCCTTTCGTTTCTCAACTTTCTCCTTCTTTGTTCGCCCTTCTCCGGGACAAGTTAGAGAAAAAAGGATTTCACATTTCGATTCCTCCCCACACCGTTTTCCAGGGAAGATCGCCATCAGTAAGCTGCACCGTATACCAATCTGGGAAGATTGTCGTACAAGGAAAGGGCACTCAAGAATTTGTAGAATTTTTTCTTGAGCCAGAAATTTTATGCTCCTTTTCTATACCAAATACACAGCAAGATTTGCGTCCCCGTATTGGCGTAGATGAATCTGGAAAAGGAGATTTTTTTGGTCCTTTGTGCACAGCAGGAGTATATGCTCCTTCCACTAAAGCTATAGAAGCGCTCTACCAAACCACCATTTGCGACTCTAAGCTCATCTCAGACGACAAAATCCCTTTTTTAGCTAAGAAAATTCGTTCTCTTTGTACCTGCAAAGTCCTCACTCTATTTCCAGAAAAATATAATGCCCTATACACCAGTTTTCAGAACCTAAATGCTCTTCTTGCTTGGACGCATGCTGCTATTATTGATGATTTAGCTCCTACACCACCAGGAGAGGTCTTTGCTATCTCCGACCAATTTGCTTCTTCTGAGAAAGTCCTTCTACACGCCGTTCGAAAAAAACGTGCTGATATTGAACTTGTTCAGCGCCATCGCGCAGAACAAGACATCGTCGTGGCTGCTGCTTCGATCTTAGCTCGAGAAGCCTTTCTTACTTCTATACAAACACTAGAATCTCGCTATCAAGTCCGCCTTCTTAAAGGAGCTTCTGGGAAGGTCAAACAGCAAGCAAAAGAGATTCTCCGCACAAAAGGTCGCGATATCTTAGCAAAACTCTGTAAAACACATTTTAAAACCTTTTCTGAAGTGCTTGATTCCACTTCTTAACAAGCCTCTGAGTTTCTAAAAATGGAAGTTTGCAGAACCTCCAAAAAAGAGCGAGGACCCAAATTTATAAACCTTTTCATCTTCATTATGAGGGTTTGCTAGCGAGATATCATTTCCTATAGAATATCCACCAAATACCTTGAGAGTTTGTCCTGGCCAAAAAATAAGCTTAATATTTCCTTCTATTTCTCTTCCCGAATATTCGAAAATTCCTTCGGAAGTGGCTAAAGAATTTTTAGGAAATTTTTTACGAAATCGTGTTAAGCGATACGCTACTCCTAGATCACAAACAGAGGTGCACTGATACTCCGCAGAAAAGTTCACAGGATAGATACAATTTACAGTCAGATTAGCTTCTGGCTTGTAAGAGAAGCCCAGTAAAGGCCACGCTTGTGTATCATGTAAGCCGACCTCATTAATCACTCCCATTACAACAGAAAAAACTTCTGAAGCATGATACTTGGAAGACAAAATAACCTGATATAATCCTGATCCGATCTCAACATTTTCTGGATCTAGCATTCCCGAGAAAAGGACAGACCACTGCCAATTAGCAAGGGCCATTGTATAGGCTCCTGCTGACAAAGTAACATACTGATAAAAAGACTTATCCTGAAAAGCAAAATACCCTAAAGCATGCGGATCTGAAGTTTGTAGCTCTTTAGAGCTTTCCCAGAGAAGTTCCGCTCCCAAATAGCGCGCGGATAGAAGAAATCCCGACATATCGGTAACCGGAAGTGTAGCAAACAACATAGTGTCTGCTTGTCGATATCCTAAAGACTGATTCGGTAAGGTTTTAAAATCTGCCTTTTCGATTTGCAGAAACTGGCTTTCAAGAGAAAAAGCTTTTAAAGGAGGATTTCTGTACTCATCTCGATCCTTTCCACAAGCGTCTCCTACAATATAAATGGGCGTAGATAACACATGCCCCAAAAGAGTCATCGTGTGAAAAAAAACTTTAAGCATAAGACTCCATCATATAATCAGCGCGAGAATCCCTGATATAGGGATTCGATTCTTGTATCAAAGAAACATTTTGGATCGGGCGGATCATACTGCTCAATAAAATTTTTATCAAATTGCATGTACAACTCTTGAGCTATAGTAAGGATTTTACTAACAAATTGTTTGGAAAAACATTTTAGCTAGTAACTCCTAGATGAAACAGATTAACTATAAATAAAATAGATACAATTTATCGATTTTTTGTCAGAATATCTCTCGGATATAAACTTTTATGCCCGTAACGCGGGCTTTATGGTACATCAAACATAGTTGGAAACATGTCCTCCACAGCAGCACCTGTAACAGGCCCGGATCGTTTTTTAAATTTAGTGTTCCCTGAAAGGGTTTTCGCTGCCTATATGAGCCCTTTAGCTCAGAAACACCCCAAAGCAGCGCTGTCTATAGCTTCTTTAGCAGGTTTTATTCTTGGGTTACTTAAACTCATTACCTTTCCGGTTCTTTGCGCGACAGGCCTATTTATTTTCCCCATCAAGGGCCTAATTTCTTGTTTATTCCGTAAAAGCTTTGATACGTGCTCTGGGTATATTCTGGCTACTTTTCTTTCTCTTTTCTCTTTAGCGTTAATCATTGTAGGCATTGTCAGTTGCGTCACTTGGGCTCCCGGGTTTATCTTCCCCATGATCTCTATCAGTATGGCTCTAGCCACTACGGAGACATGTTTTCAAATTTACACCCACCTTTTCCCCGCTCTGGAACACAAGCCCGCCCCCTCCCTTAAAATCGAAGTCGCCGCAGCAAAGCTCTCTCGTTCTTCATCTGCTCCTGATCTTAATTGTCCTTCTCTGTTCACGAAACCCGTTTCCTCTAAGCAATCTTCCGCCTATAAAAAATGTTAACGAGTGTTTTTAGTTAAAATCTTAACCTATTATTAAAAACAATTTCCCTGCAAACACTTCCATTATTTTATAATAGATCTGGTACTCAGCGTTTTTTGTTTTTTGGGTAAATTATGGGCTCAGTAACACCAACACCACCTCAGCAGCCATTCCAAGCAAAAGGACTTTTATCAAGATTCCTAACAGCCCCTGATCGCCATCCTAAACTACGCTATGTTTATGATATTTCTATAATTGCTATCAGCATCCTCTGTATCGTCAGCATTATTCTTTGGACTCAAGGATCTGGGCTCGCCTTGTTTGCACTCGCTCCTGCTTTAGCTATCGGAGCCTTAGGAGTAACACTTCTGGTTTCCGATCTTGCAGAATCTCAAAAGAGTAAGGAGATTGCGGACACTGTAGCCGCTATCTCCCTCCCCTTCATCCTAACAGGGACTGCCGCAGGACTCATGTTCTCTGCTGTCGCAGTAGGAGGTGGAGCTTTGATCTTAGCCAATCCGATGTTCTTGATGGGCTCCATGACTTTAGGATTTGCGCTAATGTCTTTACACAAAGTCACCTATAATTATTTGAGCAACCGCGAGCAGTGGCAAAAACAGAATAAAATTAAACAAATTGAGCTAGCAGCTTGGGAGAATCAGCTTCCTAAAGAAGAAGAGGTGAGCTCCTCACAAGAAGGCCTTCGCAACGCCCATGGTAGAAAGAAAAACTTGCATAGACGCGGAGCTATCAGAAGAAAGGTTCTTGTTCCTACGACGTTAATTGCAACGACAAAAGAGTCCTCTCAGTCCCAAGAATCCCTCCATTCCAAGCCTTATACAGAAAGCAAATCCAGCTCACCCACACCCTCCTCACGTATTCAAGAAAAACACTCTGAAGCAGCTCCTCTCTCTGTCACAACATCGGAAAGCACAGACTCTTCGGATGCTTCTTCTAATAGCGTCTACTTTTCCGCCTTGTCAGATGTTAGCGATGCTAGAACCGTTGCTCTCGGCGACGTCTCGGGAACAACAAGCCCCACCTCGTTAAAAACCCCTTCTTCTTCTAAAATAGAACGACGTGTTGTGCGCCTCACTCGCAGCCAGAGAGATGCTCGTCATCAACGCAATAATCAAGAACAGAAAGAACAAAATCAAGAAGACTCCTCGGACGAAGGGGCAACAAGCTCCTCATCTTCTTCTAAAAGAAAAAAAAGAAAGCATTGATAGACACAAAAAGAACGCTGCGGGAATACACTCTTTACGACAGATAAAAAAAGCCTTTCCATAGCTATGGAAAGGCCTTTTCTTTATCCACCAAAAACGACGGTTTATTGCTCTCGTATCGCTGCTAGCAACAACTCGTTCACTCGTTTAGGAGGCGCTTTCCCTTCCGTTCGCTTCATAATTTGTCCAACTAAAAAGCCCAAAGCTTTCGCTTTTCCATTTTTGTAGTCTTCTACGGATGCGGTATTTTGAGCCACGACTTCTTTCACAATCGCTCGCAAAGCATTGTCATCTGTCATTGGTAATAATGAAGGGTGTCTTCGCAGAATATCTTCTGGACTTTCTCCAAACGAAGAAACCATCCTATCCGCGATTTCTTTGGCAATTTTTCCTGTAATCACTCCACGGTCTATGAGATTCACCAACTGAGCAACCCATTCTGGAAGAATTCCCGTAAAGGGCAGAGTCTTTCCAGTAGCTTTGCAACGCCCAGCAAATTCCACGGTAATCCAGTTAGAAAGGGCTCGATAATTCTTACAAGACATTGTTGCCGTTTCAAAGAAATGGGCCGTATGTCGGTCACTTACAAGAATCATTGCCAGATCTTCCGCTATATCGAAATCGGTAATATAGCGCATATACTTGCTATGAGGCAATTCTGGTAATGTCTGACGAACCTCGTCAATATAAGATTCTGTAAGTTGCAAAACAGGAAGATCTGGCTCCACAAAATACATATAATCTTCTGCGCGTTCTTTAAGACGCATCAACACAGTCTTTTTCTTCTCTGGATCCCAGCGATAAGTCGCCGCAGGAACAACCTTTTTAGGATCTTCGTTAGGATGACTAAGATATTCTTCAATCTGACGACGCTTCTCCGCCTCCAGTGCTTGCGCCATAAAGGTAAAAGAGTTCATATTTTTGATCTCTACCTTATTTCTAAGCTCCTTACTTCCCCGAGGACGAACAGAAATATTCACATCGAAACGGATAGAGCCCTCTTCCATATTACAGTCAGAAATTCCTATATAGCTCAGAATAGAGACTAAGGCGTTCGCATAGGCTACCGCATCTTCTGCACTAAACATACAAGGCTTGGAGACGATTTCAATTAAAGGCACCCCTGCTCGGTTGTAGTCTACTCCAGCAAACTCCCCAAAATGTTTAAGCATTCCGGCATCATCTTCTAGATGCGTCTGAGCAAGTTCAAAAGTTTTCTCTTCACCTTCAACTATAGCACGTATACATCCTCCTCTTACAATTGGATGTTCGTACTGGGTGATTTGAAAATTTCTTGGGCTGTCGGGATAAAAATAAGACTTTCTATCGAATCGACTGAACAGAGCAACGTCTCCCTCAACAGCGCACCCAAATAAAACAGCTTTACGCACGGCATCTTTATTCAAAACCGGTAAAGCTCCTGGCATCCCCGTGCATACGGTAGAAATATTCGTATTAGGCTCATCCCCAAAGTGATTGCGTGCAGGACTAAACAATTTTGATGCAGTATTCAGTTCAACGTGAACTTCCAGACCGATCACAGACTCCCACTCAGTATGTGCTATACCCATATTTACTCTATTCCTCCGTCAAAAAGTCCATTCACAGCTTTAGGATACAATTGTTTGATTTGTGAGTGCTCCTGGAAACTGTACCCTACTTGGCAAATTTGCTGGTCTGCCCCTCTTTTCCCGATAAATTGCACTCCCAAAGGAAGCCCTTCTTTCGAAAGTCCCGAAGGAACTGATATAGCTGGTAAATAGGCCAGGTTCACTGCTACAGTATAAATATCTTGTAGATACAGAGAAACAGGATCAAGAACATCTGAGTCCTTAATAGCGGGGGAAACACATACCGGCATGGCAATCACATCGCACTGCTCAAAAGCTGCTTGAAAGGCCTCTATTAAAGTAGCTCGGACAGCTGTTCCTTTTTTGTAAAAAATATTTTGTCTTTCTGCAGAAAGCACATAATTCCCCAACAGAATTCTCCGAATGACTTCCTTTCCAAAACCTTCCTTGCGAGAGCGTGCATACATCTCTTGCATATTGTCGGCTTGTGCACAACGATGTCCATACCGAACTCCATCAAAGCGTGCCAAATTTGTAGCAGCTTCTGCAGAAGCAATAATATAATACACAGGAACCGCATGTTGCAAAACACTTAGGTCTACATCAATAATCCGACTACCTTGCCGCTCCATCACAGAAAGAGCTTCAAAAAAGTTCTCTTTGCAGTCCTCTTGAAGACCATCTAAAAATCCTCTGGGAATTCCAATTAACTTCGGCACCTCTAAGGATAGAGCTTGAGAAAAGGTCCCTCGGAAAAAATCTCGCGTCGTTGCATCTTTAATGTCACGTCCAGCAAAAGCATCCATGGCTAAAGCGACATCTTCGACCACGGTCGTCAATGGCCCAATTTGATCCAAAGAAGAGCCGAAGGCAACCAATCCATAACGAGAAACCGCTCCATATGAAGGTTTGAACCCAACTACTCCACAAAAAGATGCTGGCTGACGAATCGATCCCCCCGTATCGGATCCCAAAGCTATTGGACAGAACCTTGCCGAGACCGCGGCCGCAGATCCTCCAGAAGATCCGCCAGGGACACGCTCCAGATCCCAAGGATTGTTGGTATTCTGAAAAGCGGAATACCGAGTCGTGGATCCCATGGCGAACTCATCCATATTCAGTTTACCAAGCAGAATCCCATCTTCCATCTCGATACGTCTCACTACCGTAGCATCGAAGGGAGCTACGAAGTTCTCCAACATTTTCGAAGCACAGGTGGTTTTCACCCCTGTTATATGAATATTATCTTTTACCCCAATAGGGATACCGGCAAGCATTCCTACAGGATCTCCCTTTGCAAGTTTATCATCTATACGAGACGCTCTGAGCAAAGCGCGCTCCTTACAGAGAGAGAGAAATGCCCCTATCTGCTCATCATGATTTTCTATACGGTGATAGAAATACTCCGTTACTGCTGTAGCTGAAATCTCTCTATTCACTACAGCATCTCTTAATTCTAAAGCACTTTTACGATACATAGCGATTCCACCTATTTGATAACTGTAGGAACTTTGACTAATCCTCCCAGAGACACGGGAACATTTGCTAAAAACTCTTCTTGAGTAAAATCTGAAGTTACCATGTCTTCCCTAAGATCCTCGGGTCCAACGAAATGATGCACCGTAGCTTCAAGAATAATATCCGTGATATCTATAGCAATAACCTCCTGCATCAAGGCAATGACATCGTTCATAGATGAGACGAATTCTTCCACGTGGACATCATCCAACTCTACTGCAGCATTCTTTGCTAAAGAAATAATTTCTTCTTTGTTTACATATGACTGTGTCATCTTTCATCCTAAACATGGTCAATCACGATCTTATACAGAATAAAATCCTTCGTACTTTTTTACACTAAAAACGCTCTCACTGAAGCGTCTTTTGCTACAGCAAAAGACGCCCTTAATAGGAAGAACAAAAAAAGACTTTATTAAATTGTAAAAAAGATTAAAAGTCGGAATTAAGTATACATCTACGTTGGAGAAACGTCATGCTTTGTAAAGTTTGTAGAGGATTATCCTCTCTTATTGTTGTTCTCGGAGCCATCAATACCGGAGTTTTAGGAGTAACAGGTTATAAAGTCAACATTGCGACTCGCCTACTTGGTGAAGGCACCCTGTTAACACAAGCTGCCTACGTAATGACGGGAATCGCAGGAGTTATAGTTTTTCTAAGCTTTTTTAAAAATTGCTGTAAAAAGCGCCATGGTGACTGCTGCTCCTCCAAAGGGGGATGCCACCACCACTCAGATCACAGAGAATAAAAATTTTTAACCTTGAAGAATGCGTTCTTCTTTGAGCAAAAAAAAAGTTCACCATGGGATTAACCATGGTGAACTTGGGGTTTTGACTAACGAACCTATTTACGACGACCTTTACCTTCAGTATCAGAAGAGTCATCGATGTCTCTATTCCATCGCCTCATAAGCTCGAAGAAAGTCTGCGTGCCATTGCTAAGCATCTCTCGCAGACAAGATTCTACTTGCTCGGAAGTTGGAATCCGGTCTTGGGGCTGAGTAACAACGAAATTATACATTCCCGCCACAAAGCTGGCATAAACAGCCTCTCGAAATCCTAGTGTTGTATCCAAGTTTTCTAGCTCATATCTAGTAGGCATTTTAGGTGGTTCTGGGAATATACTTCTCGGATGATCATAATCTGAAGAACGCGGCACATCATAATCCGAAGATCTAGGAACCTGGTAATGCTGAGTTTGTATAGCTAATTTCCTCCGATCATCGATATCCAAATCCATCGATTCATAAGCAGGTAGCA
The DNA here is from genome assembly GCF_900169085.1 of Chlamydia suis. NCBI lineage: Bacteria > Pseudomonadati > Chlamydiota > Chlamydiia > Chlamydiales > Chlamydiaceae > Chlamydia > Chlamydia suis. The sequence goes on along the minus strand of NZ_LT821323.1, from coordinate 1,408 downwards.
TGCTTTCATAGATTGCTTCGGCCCCTTCTCCTTCAATATCAGGCACCCCTTTTCTCCACTGGTCTACACAGGGAATATTGTAACGGCCGTCTTCGCCTCGCTCTATGCCCACCTCATCAGCAAATCTAGCTAACTCTTCGGCTAAAGCTAATCCTTCTGGAGATAAATCCTCGATAACTTCGTATTCACCCGTTTTTCCGTTGCAGCAACGGAAGCATCTGCGAACCGCTTCTCCTGCAGCAGCTAAGCCTCGAGATACAGCACCAGCGAGCCTACTTACATGCTCTCCAAATCCCCCGAAAGAAAGCTCCACGCTTCGACACTCATTTACAAAACGCTGAAAAGTTTGTTGCGCACTAGAAGAGGATCTAGTGGGTCCGTCGACTTCCGTTTGTGATGGAGCATCTTTTGTCCATCCCGATTCTTCTATCTCACTACGAGCGGCATCATAAGCTTCTTGTAACGCTCTAAATTGTGTTTCAAGATCCTCCAACTCTGACATAGATTGCTTCAAAACAACGTGAGCCCGAAGTCCTGTTTGAATCTCTCGAGACAACACGACATCCGAGAGATGCTGCATATCTAACCAAAACCCTGTATCGACTTCATTAAGACGGTCTAACCCAGGACCATCATAGAATTTAGAATTTCCAACAACGTACTCTCCAAAACCTTCGCTTTTATAATTCGGAGTCTTACGCCCTAAAGGATCTTGCAGAAATTTTTTCGCAGCATCCTTGTCTTTTAGATCTTTGGCTCTTTGCTTCCATTTATTCGCTACGTCTGCGCAAGCCTTGCGTCTCTCAGGATCAATTAAATTTCGTTTCTCCAAAGCCGCTGCATACTCTGTCATGTAAGCAGCCATATCTTCGGCCTCTCTAGAATCAAGAGTTGCAAAAACCCCATCAATCTTGGGGGTGCCGCGCAAAACCTTATATTTCCAGAAATCTGTGAACATAAGGCGTAATCCCCTGAGAGCCGAAGGAGAATAGCCTTTTGTATTAGAACGCGATGCACTACTAGGTTTTTTAGGGAAGATCGAGCCTACAGTATTGCGAACCGCTCGCCCAACTTTGTTTGCTAGTCCTCCTAGACCTTTCTGCAACCAGCTTAACACGCTGCGCGAACGAGGAGCTTTCTCTCCTTTGCTTACCCCTTTGCTCACCCCTTCGCTTACTTCTTTGCCTATCGAAGCGCTAATATCTACCACCGAATATGGGGTTTCCACGTTTTGACTATTGCGCGGAGTAGCATATCCCTTATGCGGAGTAGCATATAAAGACTCCGCTTGCGCGTTGACCTTATCTGTTGTTGAATTTTTGCTTTTCTTATCACCTGAATCACCTCCATCATAAGGAGAGGGAGGGAGGTTGCTGCCAGAACCATTTACATTTGAGATGCCGCCCAT